>JAGMDF010000082.1 GCA_023128825.1 Caldifarciminota bacterium
GTCTGCAACTCCGGACACTTCGACGTTGAGATATCAAAGCGCGACCTCGAAGCACTCACCGTTGCCAAGCGCGAGGTCCGCAAGGAAGTCGTGGAGCACACCCTTTCAAACGGACGCAAGGTTTACTTCCTGTCAGAAGGTCGTCTCATAAACCTCTCCGCTGCAGAGGGTCATCCGGCCATGGTGATGGACATGAGCTTTGCCAACCAGTCGCTGGCCGCAGAGTACATCCTCAAGCATGGGGCAGAACTCGAACGCAAGGTCTACAACCTGCCCGCCAGGCTGGATCAGGAGATTGCAGTCCTCAAGCTTCGCTCGATGGGAGTGAAGATAGATAAACTCACCCCCAGGCAGAAGGAGTATCTTGCCTCATGGCAGAAAGGGACCTGATTGCCGAAGTTCGCAAGACCCGGGCGGTGGTCCAGCGCATCCAAGGGTTGAGTCTTGCAGGCAAGTCGGATTCAGGTCACTGGACGATGATGGATACGAAGGCGGATGTTGGGGGCAACGAGGCTGCCACCGCCCCAATGGAACTCCTGCTCATCTCTCTTGGCGGGTGCACCGCGATGGACGTACTCTCCATTCTCGAAAAGATGCGGCAGCCTGTCCAGGATTTTCGCGTAGAGCTTGAGGCAGAACACGCGCCTGAGCATCCCAAGGTCTACACCAGGATTCGCCTTTTATACGTCGTCAATGGCCACGTTGAACCTCGCAAGCTGGAACGCGCCATAGAACTATCACAGACCACGTACTGTTCGGTCACGGCCATGCTCCGCAAGAGTGTAGATATCGAAACCAGCTACCGGATCGAACCCGTCGACCAGTAGGAGCTAGGGATTCAGAGAATCTTACAGGGATGACATCCGTTCCCTGCTTTGTTCCATAATCCATCCGAAAAATCCGAGCCACCCTGTCTTTCGATTAACTGTGTAAGTCTTTAGTTTTGAGAAGAGGGGGAGCGGTTGTTCTTCTTGTTGGTGTGGTTGTTCTTGACCCGGGTAATCTCGCAGCGGAAGAGCGAAAGGAATGTGCGCCAGAGGATCTTGAGATCAAGCGCCAGCGAGCGGTTCTGGATATACAGGATGTTGAACCGGAATTTCTCGGGGATGATCTCGTCGATGTACTGCTCGTTAAATTTCGAGGGGTCCATGTGAGACTCAATGTCCACGTAGTGGATCTGTGCCGGGCCGGTGATCCCGGGCTTGACCGAGAGGATGGCACGCTGGCCTGCGGTGTAGTGGGACACGTACTGGGGATCCTCGGGTCTGGGACCGACCAGACTCATGTGTCCGACGAACACGTTGATAAGCTGGGGCAGCTCGTCTATCTTCAAGCGGCGCAAGACTGTTCCTACGTGGGTTATACGTGGGTCGTTGCGGTAGGTAAGCTTGGGTCCGCAGCGGTCCGCACCGGCGATCATCGTTCTGAATTTGAATATCTTGAACAGTCTTCCGTCCTTGCCTACCCTGACACCGCGGTAGAAAATCGGGCCCTTGGAGTCGATTGTTATGGCAAGTGCCACAAAAGGGGTGATAAGCGCGAGAAACCAGATCCCGATAAAGGAAACGATAATGTCCAGCATGCGTTTCACGCCTCACCCCTCCTTAAGGATCGAAACGTCAGATACTCAGGGTACTCTACTTCCACAGATGGGATTATAAGGAAGCAAGGGAGTAAGTCAATCGTGGGAGAGGCTATAAGTAAATCGTTATTTCACATGTAGTTCTTTAGCGATAATACATTAATAGGTTCCGGAATCTAAGGTTTGGCAATGCCGATCTTTCCGCCCTTTGGCGTTCGGAGGTCTCGGCAACCCAGTGATTTAACGCAAGGGCTGAAAGCAGGCTTTAGATGTCAACCGACATTACCTTCTTCAAACCAGGAGATACATTACTCTGCTTGACCTCTTGAGTATTTTTGTTATACTGTAATAATGGGTAAGTTGAAGTCGACGGGAGGGAGGATAGGTGGTAAGACTATAGGAGAGTCCAGTTTCTCAAGAGACGAAGTAGGGCTACAAAGGCAAAAATGAAAAACGCCCTTTCAATTGACCTGGAAGATTGGTTCTGTGTTTATAACCTGCGCGGTGTCGTCGAAAAACAGGATTGGAATAAGCAAGAACTGCGTATCGGGAGAAGTACGAGGCTTATCTTAAAACTTCTCTCCGAGCATCACACTAAGGCCACTTTTTTTGTTCTGGGATGGATCGCCGAGCAGGTTCCCGAATTGATCGGCGAGATCGAAGGCCACGGACATGAGATTGCCACTCATGGGTACTCCCATACTCTTCTTACAGAGATGACACCGCAATCCTTCGAGGAAGATCTGAAGAGAGCGCTGGAGGTTACAAGGGTTTGCACTCATCAGGAGATCCTGGGGTTTCGCGCCCCCTCTTTCTCCATAACGGATAAAACGTCGTGGGCCTTTGAAATCCTGGAAAGAAACGGAATCAGATATGACTCTTCGGTGTTTCCCATAGCCTTTCATCCTGATTACGGAATGCCCACCGCTCCTTTATCTATACATAAGGTCGGTGAGTTGCTGATCGAGTTTCCCTTGAGTTGCGTTGAGATACTGGGTAGAAGAATACCTTGCAGCGGTGGAGGGTATTTCAGGATGTATCCTTATTTACTGACAAGGTCTTTGCTTAAACGTTGCAATCGCGAGGGTCGCCCTGCGATCTTTTACTTTCATCCCTGGGAGATTGATGCCGATCAACCAAGGGTAGAGTTGCCAAGGCTTAAGAGGTGGAGGCATTACTATAAACTGGATAAGACCTTGAATAGACTTGACAGGCTGTTGAGTGACTTCGAGTTCACTTCCGTAAAGGAGGTGCTCGGGTTATGGACGAAATAGTTACGCAGAAAGATTTCTGGGACAGGGAAGCGGACAATTTCGACTCCATCTATTCCCACGAGAAAAGCAGAATGAGTAATTTCCTCGATAAGATTTTCAGGTGGGATATGTATGCGAGATACAAGTATACACTAAAGAATTCTCAACCTATATCAGGCAAGACTTTCCTTGATGTGGGTTGCGGGAGTGGCCGGTATTCGCTGGAACTTGCCCGCCGGAATGCGAAGCAAGTAGTAGGCATAGATGTGTCGGGAAACATGATTGAAACATGCAAGCGAAGGTCTGCTGAGGAGGGGTTAAGCGACAGGACCCTTTTTGTTCAGGCCGACCTTCTAGGATACGACCTCGAGCATAAGGTTGATGTTTGCATCGGGATCGGATTATTCGATTATGTCAAGGATCCCCTGCCGGTGCTTAAGAAGATGCGAGAGTCTTCTGAGCATAGAGCAATAGTAAGTTTTCCAAGAGCCTGGACATGGAGAGTTCCTTTACGCAAATCAAGGCTTTGGCTTAAAGGATGCCCGGTATACTTCTATACGAAATCTAAGGTTGACGAGTTACTTAACCAGGCCGGGTTCAAAGGATACGAACTTGCCAAGATCGGTCAGCTTTACTGTGTTACCGCCTTCCCCGGTTAAGATTGCGTTAATCCTGGAATGCAGAGGATGTTTTGTTCCATCTGCAGGGTGGCCAAAGTTGACTGATCACGAGACACCGAGCCGTATTCCAGGGCAGCGATCTTTTGTCTTCTATAAGGCAAGAAAATGACAGTCTTGTTCCTGTGCGCCGCTTTCCTTTTGCTTTACTCCTTCTTTGGGTATCCCTTGGTCATTCTTTCCATGGCTGCGGCCCGAGGACGCAGGAAAAAGGCTTGTACCTATAAAGAGTTACCCAGTGTCATGTTTGTATTTGCCTGTTGCTGGGAGGGTAAGAGGCTGGAGGAGAAGATCAAGAATTGTCTTGCCTTGGATTATCCGAGGGGTAAGCTTGATATCGTGGCGGTCTCCGACGCTGGCACCCTTGAAACTCTCGAAGTGCTCAAGCGGGCTGAACGCGATGGTATCCTTCGCGTGCTCTACAATCCTCGCCGTTCGGGCAAGAGTGCGGCTCTGGCGAGAGCGCTTGAACAATGTGATGCGGATGTGTTTGTTGTAACCGATGCGGATACCCTGCTTGAACCTGGTCATCTGCGGGAGTTGGTTATGCCCTTCAGTGACCCTTCGGTAGGAGCTGCCACCGCCGTTGTCCACTACTCCAATGTGGAGGAATCAGGTATCAGCCGGAGTGAGAGCCTTTACTGGAGGTTTGAATTCTTCACCCGCAAGGTTGAAAGCCGTTTGGGAAGACTTACAGGTCTCAGCGGTGCATTTTATGCCGTCCGTTCTGAACTTTTCAAGATCAATGATCCTCGGCTGGACGCCGACTTCCTCGCTCCGCTTCAGGTTCTGGAACAGGGGAAAAAGGTGTTGCTACTCGACAGGGTTTCGGCAAGGGATTTCTCGCCCGCTACCACCACCTCGCTTTTTGCTCGTCGGGTAAGGACAATCACCCTGGCACTGTGGAGTCTGGTTCGCAATGCCCGTTACCTCAATCCCTTCCGCTTCCCCATACTTTCCTGGCAGATTTGGTCACATAAGATTTTACGCTGGTTTTTGCCGGTGTTCATGATACTCATTTTTGCGAGCAACGCTTTCCTTGTGACCACCTCGCTTTTCTGGCAGATACTCTTCGGTGGTCAGGTTCTTTTCTATCTGGCAGGTGTCCTTGGGGCGTTGGCTTCCAAGCGCAAACTTAAGGTACCCTTGGTTAGCTCCATCTGGTACTTCATCCTTTCCGCAGGGGCCTCGATAGTAGCTTTCTTTAACCTGTTGAGGGGCAGGGACTACTCGGTGTGGACCGAGACAGCTAGACGTTGAGTTGTCCTCACAGACTTCGGAGCGGATATCTTGAAAATAATCAAACGGCGATGCCTTTATTGAACCCACGTTTCGATGGCTTGACTGAGGTGATACTCATTCATCAAAGTATTTCTCTTGGGGGCCCCTAGTGCCGCAAGGGATCCGGAGGGCAATCGAAAGAAAACCCTATGGCTGCCAGGTATGCTCGATCTCCAGAATCTCGGAGGGGTAACTCATTATAGAATCCACGAAAGCAATTATCCTGTAGCTTCGTGTCTGGCCGTCACGGTCGCAATAGAAGGTGTAGGTTGCCGAGTCCAAGCGTACCGGGTGAACACCCAGATCACCGCCGGTAGGGTCCCACTCGTGGCCCACGCCGTCCAGGCTTTCCTCGTAGGCGGTGAACCCCTGGATCGCAGGGGAGTAATATAGAAGGTAGTAGAGACTGTCGTGTAAAGGCGGCGGTATCCACTGCAGGGTAACCGTGTCTGCAAATAACTTATACGTGAGGTCCTCAGGAGGCTGAGGGCGTGGGTCTGCAAGACCGGTCCGGGGCGTGACTAATAACGTGTCTGAAAAACCTTCGGCGTCAGGATTCTCAAAGACCGCAAAGATTGCGTGCACGAAGTAGCGGTAGCTCTTACCGTTGGTGACCGAAGAGTCGGTCCAGCACCAGGTTGCGCGCAGGGGATTTATAGGGCCTAACTCGGCCACCTCCTCAAACTTCCCCACGCCTTCCGCGCGAAGCAGCTTGAAGTGGCCGTATCGGTTGCCCTGAGCTAGGAGGGTTTCCTCGGTGAGCCAGAACTGGATCGTGACTCTTCCGTTGCCTTCCAGGGACTTGACCCAAAGGAAGGGCTGGATTTGTTCCGGTGGCGGCGTGCAGGTGATTGCTCCGAGTAGTAAGATCAGCGCCACGCATACCTGGAGTCGAAGGTTACGTATCATAACCTTTAGAATACTCCTTATGGCGGATACGTCAACCTGTTTGCTGCCCGATGGTGGCGTTTTCGGCGCGGGCGTCCCTGTAGTAGAGGGTTGAGTTCATCGAGTAAGGTGACAGGAAAGTTAGCGAAGTTATCATCGAGGTGATAGTAGTCCGCTGGGTAGGCAACCCCTACTATGAACCACGCTACGCCGGAGCGCGAAGATAATAGACTTTTAACCACCCCACGACTTCGCTTCGCGAACTCGCGGGGACCCCGAACATAAGCCCTTCCGTCATTGCGAGCGGGAGCGAAGCAATCCCATATGTGGCACAGGACGGAGATAAAAGGTCAGAGCGGGTATTTCTCGACAATCTGCCATGAGATCGCCACTGTCGCCTACGGCTCCCTCGCAATGACTAATGGCCGTGTAGAACAGACACTCTTGTCTGTTCAAAAGCTCAATCCCCTTCTACCTGGTAACGATGTATTGACCATGGACACCTTTAAACCAAAACTTGACGCCTCCCGCTTGACTTACCCCCAACCCCCTTTATAATCACCGCTAATGGCGAAGCACAAGCGTAAAAAGAAACCCGTAACACCCATAACACAACCACCCCAACTAAAGCCTGGGGCTAAAGGCGCAAAGCCCAAGAAATCGGCCGGGCTCAGGGCGTGGGAGTTCGTGCGCTCGTGGGGGACGGTTATACTTATCGTTCTGGCGATCCGCGCGTTCGTTATCGAGGCGTTCACCGTGCCCACCGGCTCGATGGAGAATACAATCCTGCCAGGCGACTTCCTTCTGGTAAACAAGTTCGTGTACGGGTTCAAGGCACCCTTCACCAATGCGGGAATCATCTCGGGCCGCATGCCCCGCCGAGGGGAGATCATCGTGTTCCGCTACCCGCGCGACCCGCGCTGGCCCCAGCCCGAGGAACGCTACACCCGCTTTTTCCCTAAGTGGTTTCCCTTGCTGCCAATCTTCTGGGACCGCGAGCTAAAGAAGTTCCACTGGTACTCGCCGCGCAACTACGTGAAGCGCTGCGTGGGCCTGCCGGGCGACACCATCGAGATCATCAACAAGCGCGTCTTCGTGAACGGCGAGCCATTCGACAATCCGCACGCGGTGCACATGGACCGCAGGCTGATCCCACGTATGGTAGAGTGCGAGGGGTTCAACGAGCGCTGGCGCAGCTTTGAGTTTGAGGGACACTACGAGGTGCGCGATAACTTCGGGCCTATCATCGTACCCGATGGCTATGTGTTCGGGATGGGCGACAACCGCGACTTCTCAGACGACTGCCGCTACTGGGGTCCGATACCTGTCAAGTTCCTTAAAGGTTCTCCGGTTGTGACCTACTACTCCCTGGGCGAGGGTTCCAACCTCCTTGAGCGTATCGTGCGCACCCAGTGGAAACGCATCGGCAGGGTGGTCAGATAATCCTCGCTCAAATCTTTCTACCCACACTGAATCCCCGACCAAGATATTTGCCGATCCCATGATAGGTGCGAGCCATGGGGGTGTAGACGATCGGTTGCGCTTTCTCGATGTCCGGATACCCATCTTCCCCAAGCACCTCCTTATCGGCCTTAACGTCGGCAATCTCGCCCACGAACTGGGTGTGGATACCGATCTCAAATGTGTGAAGCAGCTTGCACTCAAGGATCAAGGGAAATTCTTTGACGTACGGTGCGTCTACCAGATCGCTTTTAACCGGAGTCAATCCGGTGGCTGCAAACTTATCCGTGTCCCTGCCTGAGACTATCCCGAAGTAGTCCGCTTCTTTCAGGTATTCTTCGGAAGGAACGCTGATCGTGAACGCCTTTCGCCTTTTGATATTGCCGTGGGTATAGGTCGCGGCCCTGAGCGATACGGCCACACATGGTGGGTCGGAGCAGCAAACCCCTGCCCAGGCAGCGGTCATGGCGTTCGGCTTGCCGCGAGCATCGTAGGTACCTATAACCCAAACAGGAACAGGCAAGATAATTGTTGCGGCACCCAAAGACTTCTTCATGACGAGCTCCTTATATGAATCTTCCATATTACGCGATAAACCTCAATGCGCAAGCAGGGAGAGTTCGTGCGCCAAGAGACGGATTAACCCCTGGGGGCTGAGTAGGAAGACCTTTGGGATGCAAGGGCTACAACGGACTCGATGACCTCAACCCCCTCATATCTGGTAACGATGTCTTGACCATGAACAGGAGCATTAAGGCGGGTTGACTGCGGGGAAGTCTTAATTAGACTAACACATGAGCCAATCGATCCGCGAGCGCAGAGAAGCACTTGAGGAAAAGATCTTCTTTCACCCTCATGCCACGCTGTCGGCAAGCTCGAAGGGACGTTTGAGGCCAGAGCCGGCGGATCCGGTAAGAACCGTGTTCGAGCGCGACGGCCAGCGAATCCTTTACAGCCTCTCGTTCCGCCGGCTGCGCCACAAGACTCAGGTCTTCCTTCTGCCCGAAAACGACCACATAGCCACCCGGATGGAGCACGCTTTATGCGTGGCCTCGATCTCGACGACCGTTGCAAGGGCGCTGGGTCTGAACTCTGATCTTGTCAACGCCATAGCCCTTGGCCACGACCTTGGGCACGCGCCGTTCGGCCACGAGGGTGAGAAGGTATTGAACGAGGTGGTCGAGCCTTATGGCCTTGGCTTCGAGCATGAACTGCACTCCTTAAGAACGGTTGACCACCTGGCAAAGCTTATAGGCAAAGAAGAGGCCGGGCTGAACCTCTCCTTCGAGGTGCGCGACGGCATCGTGTCGCACTTCGGGGAGACCGCCGAGCCTCTGGTTGAGCCGGACTTTGACAAGGACCCTTCACGTTTGTACCAGACCCGTCGCGGGGTTGACAAGCCTGCAACGCTTGAGGGATGCATAGTTCGGATCGTTGACCGCGTGGCCTATCTGGGCCGCGATCTTGAGGACGCGCTGCGCGCGCATCTTGTAAAAGCGGAGGACGTACCGCAGGTTATCCGCAAGACTCTGGGGACAAACAACGGGCGGATAATCGGGACGCTTGTGGAGGATCTGATCGAAAGCAACCGGGAGCATCTGCGCTCGATAGGGTTCAGCCCCAAGATCAACACGGCGGTGCGTGCGCTTTACGGGTTCAACTACGACCGTGTCTACCTGCACCCTCGTGTGAGGCGCTACAGCGAGAACGCGCACCGGATACTCAAGCTTTTGTTCGAGCGGCTTTACGAGTACCTGGTGGGGGGTGGGGAGACCCAGGAGCCTAAGCCGGACGTTTTCACGCAGCTGGATTACTTCGTTCGCTACACCTCCTGCGAGCAGGGTGCTGACCCGGCACAGGTGGTGATGGACTTTGTTGCCGGCATGACCGACAACTACGCGGTCCGCTGTTTCGAAGAGCTTTATATTCCCAGAGGAATTAGGTAGAAGGAAAATCCTTTTCCTTAAACCTCCCTGTTGCGAATCAGGAGAGCCGAATCCCAATCAAGCGCCGAAGATTGCTTCGCGGAACACGAAAAACACCAGGATGGCGAAGAAGATAAGCACCACGCTCACCACCACAGCTATGATGCCTATGCGGAAACTGCGGGCGTGACTGACCCTTGGAACCTTTTTAATCATCGTATAAGTATAACGACTCTGACCCGGTCGTCAAGGGAACGATGCTCCTTTTCTCATGCGGAGACACTTGTGAACCGATAGGTTAAGAGATCGCAGCGCGATTCAATCACAGGACAGTTTACTCCGTGGTTCACGTGGGGTGCATCATCTCTCCACGATGGTGACCGGGAAACTCATTGTACCCAAGGGCGTGTCGAAGTAGACAGTGCCCACTATCTTGTATTTCGCTCCAAGGTTCTTGATCGTGGAGATGATTGCGGTACCCACCTGGGCGTAGTCAAGGGTTACCACCGGCGATATCTTGACCGACCCCCCAGAAGGGATGCGAGTCTTAAGGTTGGAAACACCGTTGGCCACATGCTCGTCGTTGACGTAGAGGTCGAAGCGCATCCGGTCAAGCACAACGTCTATCCTGTTCGGGTTGGTGACGTCTATGTTGATAGCGAGCCGCAGGTAGGTGAGGGCGATCTCCTTGATTGAGGTTCCTGCCAGCCGGAACTCACAGTTTTGAAGCTGGGTGCGCCGGAGTATAAAGCAGCCCCCAAGTACTGAGGCCAGCAAGGCCGCAAGGAGAAACTTCTTCATCTATAAGAGCGGCAGGTAAAGGCTGGAGATGGTCGTCCAGGAGTGGTATGCGCCGAGCGGGGTCTCGTAGTAAACCTTGGCCCTGATGCTGTAGGAAGCGGAATGCGATTTGATCATATTGAATATGGCCAAGCCTGCGCTGAGGTAGTCGAGAGCAATATTGGCCTTGAATTTTACCGACTCGCCGGGCGGGATGGGCTTATCCTTAAAGCTTGCCGCCCCACCGCCTATCTCCTGGCCGTTGGCGTAGACACTGAATTGCATGCGGTCGACTATTACCCCAACCCCGTTCGGGTTGGTAACGTCCATCTCAAGCTCGAGCTTGGCGTAGGTGAGGGCCTTTTCAACGGTCTCTACGTCGGCCAGCCGGAACTCGCAGTCCTTGATACCCTTGGGCCGCATGCCCACGCAGCCTGCAAGAAAGATCGATGTCAAGACTGCAATCACGGATAATGTCTTTCTCATAACTCCTCCATGTGAAAGACTACGTTCTAAAACCTGCTTGTCAAGTAGTTCCTTCAATCGAAGGAAGGGACGGGTGGTGTTGACTTGAGGTTCGAGGGAGGTATTCTTAGTCATGGATAGATGGAGCGCATTTTTTGAATTGGTTGAAACCAGACGAAGCATCCGCCGCTTCGAGGATAAGGAGGTCGAGGAAGAAAAGATCCGAAAGATACTTGAGGCTCTCAGGCTTGCTCCCTCGTCATCCAACTCCCAGCCCTGGCACGTGGTAGTGGTGAGAGACAAGGAGGTAATCTCAGCACTCTCAAAGGCCGCACCTGTGGGTTCGCGATTCGTGATCTCGTGGATGTCCGGGGCTCCGCTGGTGTTCGTGCTCACCGTCCGACGCAAGCTGACCCACCGTGTGGCGCGGGCCTTCGGACATGCAAACCTCTGGCTTGACGCGGGGATAGCTGGTGAGCATCTTGTACTGGCAGCACAAGCCCTTGGTTTTGGAACCTGCTGGATAGGCTGGTTCAGTGAAAGGAAGGTTCGCAAGCTTGTTGGACTTACCAAGGCGCATGAGGTGGTCGCCTTGATACCGTGCGGTTATCCGGCTGAGGAACCCGAACCCCGGCCAAGGAAGAGCCTGGAAGAGATATTCTCCGTGGAGCGATTCGGCGGCTCAGGGGGCATGGATGAGATATCCTAAGGAACTTATCCTGGGGTATTGACAAGTGGCGTTACTTCCTTATTATTGTGATAGTGAAAACTGCATGTGGGAGTACAGGTGATTTTGAGTATTTACGATCGTGCTGAGGATTATCTCGGCACGCGGGTCGAGGATCACAGCGATAGGGCTAATGGACAGTTTGAGCCATGCAATGATCTTAACCCTCAAACCGATCAGGCAGGCGGTTATGCCTTATAGCTTTAAGTGCATCCCCGACAGTTATGGACGTAAACCAAGAAACTTAGTT
This sequence comes from Caldifarciminota bacterium, assembly GCA_023128825.1. GTDB lineage: Bacteria > Hydrothermota > Tepidihabitantia > B3-TA06 > B3-TA06 > B3-TA06. The sequence goes on from JAGMDF010000082.1 coordinate 11,290, forward strand.
AAAAAAGCACTCTGTCAAGGAGGGAATTTATGAAGAAAGCCCTTCTCGTTTTCTTGCTTGTGGCAGTAGCGGCGCCTGCTCAGTTCAGCGACGCCGTAGGAACTACTGCACACCCCCTTTTGAAGATAGGATTCGGGCCGCGTGCGGCGGCGATGGGTAACGCCTATGTAGGACTTGCACCGGACATCACCGCCCTCTGGTGGAATCCCGCAGGTCTCAACCAGCTCAACACCTACGAAGCCCTGATCTCGCATCACGAATGGCTGCGGGGCATAAGAGACGAGTTTGCGGCCCTCATATGGCCGCAATCGGCCAACAACACCTTCGGTTTCGCCATGAACTTTACAAGTGCTTCAGGCATCGAACGCTGGGATGCAGATAACAATCCGGGAACCGGGGCAGATTCCCTGGTCATGGCCTACGAGGCTATGCTTGTGGGCTCATACACTCGTCTCTTGGGTGAAAGATTCGGCGTAGGGGCGAGCTTTAAGGGTCTTTATGAGAATCTCGCCGGTCCTGCAGGCTACGGCGGAGCGGTTGATCTCTCGCTCCACTGGAAGGCTTCCCCGGTCTTCGCTCTGGGCCTTGCCCTGCAGAATCTTGGTCCCGGGATGTTCTATACAGGCGGCATGTATCTGTTTCCAATGCAGGCTCAGTTAGGTGCGGCACTTACGTTCGAGAATGTCCTCTACGGGTTGAACTTGTTAACCGACGTCCGGGTGCCCTTTGACAACAATGTGAGCGTGCATGCCGGTGCCGAGGTTTGGCCGCTTGAGATCCTGGCCGCGCGCGTAGGGTTCCAGTCAGGTCCTCAGACATTGGGAGAGCTCAACTTCCTTGCCGGTCTGACCGGAGGCGTAGGACTTGTGTTGAACAACTATCGTGTTGATTACGCGATTGCCCCCTACGCCCACCTTGGATTGACTCATCGACTGGCTCTTATCGCGGCCTTCGGCGAGAGGCCGCGTTACGGCGGCGTCATAGTTCGCGTGATCGATGCGGAGACGAAGAAATCCCTTGCGGCCCATCTTAAGGTCGAGGGGGTTACCAGGGCAGAGAATGATCTGGTCGAGAATGAAACCTGGGAGCGCAAAGGACTCGCTCCAGGAAGGGTCTCTGCAACCGCCAGCAAGGAAGACTACTACCCATCCTCCGGTCAGGCCCAGATCAAAGCCGGCCAGACAGCCCAACTCGTCATCGCCCTCTCAAAGATCCCGCCTGGAGGAATAACAGGTCGTGTCTTCGACGTGAAGACTAACGATCCCCTTGTGGCCACGATTACCTACGAAGGACCCGAAGGGATCAAGGGCGAGGTCAAAACCGACGAAGAGGGCAACTACACCATACCTGGACTCTACAGAGGCGACTATGCACTGTTTGCCGAGCCACAGCATCCCAAGTACTTCCCACAGGATGCCGAGGTTAAGGTAGAGGCGGCAAAAGGCGCCAGGAAGGACTTTGCGCTGCTGCGTGAGAAAGAGCTAATCGTCTTCTACAACGTGAACTTCGAGACCGGCGAGGCCAGGGTCCTTCCCGATTTCTACGACGTGCTAGATGAGATCGGCCAGATATTTGCGGATAACCCCACGATCGTGGTGGAGCTGGGTGGACACACCGATTCACGTCCCATAAAGACCCCGGAGTTCGCAGACAACGTGGAGCTCTCCCAGGCGCGTGTAGAAGCGGTCCGTGAGTATCTCATAGACAAGTTCCAAATCGATGAAGAACGACTCTCAGCCAAAGGATACGGCGACACACAACCTATTGCCTCCAATGAGACCGAAGAAGGTATGGCGAAGAACCGCCGCGTGGAGTTCAAGGTACTAACCGGTATTGAATACTTCCACGAGATCCGCAACATCAGACCAGAGGAAGACTAGAAGAAACCCTATAAGCAACACAGAACTTTCGACCCCCGTGAGGAGAACCTCACGGGGGTTGTTATTAGACCCCCCAAGCATCAAAAGCAAGCCCCGGTTAGGGGGCTTTGGCTTTTAAACGATGGATCTTTCAGTTAATCAGCGCCCAGATAATCGTCAATATCGTCAACATGTGCCCATATCTCATAATCAACGTCTGGGATAACGCAGCCGCATAACTGCTCAAGGACAGAGATAAGTGCGGGGGCATCCTCGGGCCAAGACTTGCCTCCCAACCCGTTAAGGGGCGTTTGTGCACTCACCTGATCTATCCCTACACCTGCCCATGCAGCCACCGCCTGATGAACCTGTTCTTTAGAACAAGAGCTACGCATAATTTGCTCCTTAACTATATGTTTTTATCCTACTCAACATCTGAGCTGGGCACTTGCTTAAGCCACTCGTCCAGCTTGACGAGCTCATTCTTCAACCCCACAGAGTGATACCCCCGACGAGCTTGCTTAAGAAGCTGCTCCAAACCAGTGACCTTAAACCCTAGTTCCTTCACCATTTCACCAAGCCTTCCGTGAAGCGACAGAAATCGCTCCACATCATCCGCTTTCTCAGCATAGGACAAAGCCTCGGTAAAGTAACGTATCGCCCTATCCACGGCCCCCTCGTAGACGGCCATCTCACCACGAACCATCTGAATATTACTCATCAGCGAAGCCGAGTCAACCCCTTTTGCCAGTCCTATAGCCTCCCTCAGGAAAGGACCAACCTTATCGAGTTGCTCCAACCCTATGTGAACACGGGCAAGATTGCACAAAATAATGGCCAGGTTCTTGCGATCCCCTAACCCCTTAAAAAGTCCATATGCCCCTTTCAGAGGTTCCAACGCCTCGGTAAACTCGTCTTGCTTAAGGTGCAGGGCACCACGCCGGAAGTGGGTGATTGCATCGAGTCTCTTATCGTCAAGTTGTCGAGCGAGTTCCTCAAGTTTCTCGAAACTCTGTATGGCGAGCTTCGGTTCATCCTTTTCCATATAGGAGGAAGCGATGCAGCCATAGCACCCGGCAAGCCCGCGCAGATCGCCAACATTCTCCAATCGCTTCTTCGCGTCTTCAAGAATCACAATGGCTTGACCGTGATCCCCGTAACGTTGACTGAGGACTGCCCTGTTTACGAGGATACGTCCCTGAAGACGCACATCCCCGGTGATGTTTGCAAGTGTCAAAGCCTCGCTCCACGCCTTATCAGCCAGGGCGTATCGGTTCATGCGCGCGTACACATTCCCTAAGGCCAAAATACTCTTGCAGAGGACCTCAGAATCGCCACAGGTAAGGGCATACCTGCGTGCAATTGTAACGTAATCGAAGGCCTCGTTCAGTTGACCACGGTTAAGAAGCGCCTCTCCGGCTATCCGATTCAACTCTGCGCTCTCTACAGCCGTAGGGGTATGTTTAAGCCCCTGGACAGCACAACGCAATGCATCCTCCGATTTGTCCTTCTTGATACACTCACGAGCCTCGGCAAGGAGCTTCGCGCTTTTACTCCTTCCCTCAGCTAATTCACTTGTGTTGTTGTTCAACCTATCCTCTTCTCCATACCTGATTTGAGATTCATCCCATTATTTATATACTCAAAGTCTACTGAAAACGAGCCCCTTGTCAAGCCTCGCCCGCTAATTGGAGAAAATAGATACTGATTTTTTTTTAAATATTTATATCATTATGCTCAAATCCGTACCCTTGCTACACTCTTCCTCTTGACAGACCCGCTTTCTGGCCTATACTTTTCTTACTAGATGCGGATGTAGCTCAGTTGGTAGAGCACAGGCTTCCCAAGCCTGTGGTCGCGGGTTCGAGTCCCGTCGTCCGCTTAAGGCGTATTATACTGGAGGCTGAATGGTTCAGTTCGTGTTAGCAGTTCTCTTGATGACAGGTGTGGAGTTGGAGGTGGATTGGAGTGAACTCTCGGTTCACTTCTATGGACCGGTTGATCTCGCTGGCGACACGCTATATAAGGGGGAGCTCAAGGCGAGTCTCGATTCACTGCTTGCAACCATACCACTCTACGCGGAGTTGAGTCTAGGGGATGCAGTGGCTCGTTCACAAGACGCTCAGAATTACTTCCAAACCGTGCTCTCATATCCACAAGTCGTTTCTACTCGCTACTCTACCGCGGGAGAGGTTCAGAACGAGTATGTAATAAGTCTGGTTGGACCCTTTCTCGATGAACTCATCCCACGCCTCACGCAACCTGCTTCTTTGCATGAGCAAGAATCGGATGCCTCAGCCGACGCCGGAGAGAACAACCTGAGCTTCATCCCCAGCACCGGCTTCATTATAGATACGCGAGGAACAGGTTTTCAGCCGGGTATCTTTCCGCGATTCCTTGATCCACAAGGTAACGTAATCCTTGATGCGGGTAACGTGGATAGGAACGTTTTGTTGGAACGTGGTTATGTGCATTACGCATACTCGCCGCGGGCCGCGCTCCAGACACGGGAGCTTGGACTCAACCCCTTGAGGTTGATAGCCGAACGTGCCGCAGGGCGTGATCGCTGCGACATCGTTCTTTCCGATGCAGATGCAGAACGTATTCTGAGTTCACCGCTTAACCTGCGTTTGCTCTCCGAGTGCCGGGTAACCATCATCATCGACCGGCAATAGAACGCCGAGCGCTGGAGGGAAAAGGGTATGGGAAAGGCAGGATGGGGATTTGGTGAGATCTAGTTAAGCATTTTCCAGTTTTTCCTATTTGTATCTATGTAAGAACAACAAGGAGGAACAAAATGAAAAAAGCTCTAACAATCATAGCCTTAATGGCACTAGGGGTGTCAACAGCATTCGGAGGCTCCATCCTATACGAGACCCATATTGAGGATAGCCTCGATTTCGCTGGGGAGGGAATCGTAACGGTACTGGAACTAGAATTCACAACAGACCAGCCCAGCATCGTTTCTATTACATACGGCGTGTCCAATGGGCATGGGTCAACTTATGGGCTTTCCTATTGGCTAACATGCAATGGAGATTCATTAGGAATGTCGACTTCGTGGAACCGGGGCACAAGCACTTACATGACCGAACTAGAATCGGGCACTTATACTTTAGGACTAGTGGGTAAGTTTTCCTCTGCAGGAGCTTACGTAGCCAACCCAAGGCTACAAGTGCTCGTATTTTACAACGACGCTCCCAGTGTCTCAGAAACTCCGCCTAACATCACTCTAACTGAAACCCATTCTATAATATCCTGCGGCCCTTCTGTAACTGTTCCAGGATGCAGTGAGGTTGTAGACATCTCAGGAAGAAAGGTTGATTGCGAAATCAACGGAGACCGAATCATGGTAAACAGTCTTTCAAGCGGGACCTACATTGCAAGAGGTAGTGAAGGAAGAACCACCAAGATAGTGAAGCTGCAGTAGTAAGGCTTTCTAGCTTTCAAGAATTTACCCCGTGTAATCAACGTAAAGTGGCCTGGATTGGGTTTGATAGCCCAGTCGGCTACTCTTTTTTACCTAAGTATTGAGTTGTAATTATTCGTAGGAGGATCAGATGGGTGTTACTCCAGATAGACCCAAAAAGTTTGTTCACATAGTAAGAATAGGGCAGGAGGTATGGAATCTGACAGGACAGGTAAGAAATGTTTACCGTGTATATAGAAGTTCAGGGAGGTGGGTACAGACTCAGATTGACCCTGATCCTGAGTTGCCCTATAAGTATAAGGGGCTTGTGGTACGTAAAGACATGGCTTAATCCGAGGTTGCGCTCCTGAACCAACCACAGATAGATCTAGCGAGTTCTCTTCCCTCGCTAAGAGCATTTTTGGTTAAAGGTTAGGAGGACTTGTTTGTTTTGGAGTTCTTCGTTCTAGACAACTCGGATGCAGAATCCTTACGTTTATAGTCGGTTTCGTAAAAACCACTCCCCTTGAAGATAACCCCTATACCTGTACCTATGAGGCGTTTAACAGGACTGCCGCACTTCGGACAGCGGCGCAAAGGCTCAGCTGAGATCGGCTGCAGGCGCTCAAAGGCGTATCCGCATACCTTGCAACGGTACTCGTAGATCGGCATACAACTAAAATTATAGTCCGCACTCACCCCCTTGTCAAGTTGACAAATTCACATGATCGTGTAGAATATATTAGATTAAAGGCAACTGGAGGAGTGTGATGTTTGTCTGGCTTCTACTTTTCAGTGCCCCGCTTGACTGCGGAGCTTTTGATGTAATGGCGTTTCGTTCCATAGAAGAGCGTCACGAGTACATAGACTCCCTTGCCGGGGAGGATCTTTATGGGACGATAAGTCTGTTGAGTGAAGTCTTGAACTGCCCCTCGGAGCAGACGCGTATGTTTGCTGCCGAAGCTCTTGGGTATCTGAGTGACCCTGGAGCCACACCTGCCCTTAGTGCTGCGCTAAAGTCGCCCTCTACCGGGGTTCGCTACGAGGCCGCATGGTCATTGGGATTGTTGGGTGATACCTCAGCGGTGACGTCTTTGATTGAGGCGCTTTCTGATCGTGCGGCACCGGTGCGAACCAACGCCGCCTGGGCGCTGGGGGAGATCGCAGACGCGCGGGCGATCGGCGCGTTACTGAAGGCCCTTGACGATACCGACCATCGCGTCCGCAAGAACGCAACCGAGGCCTTGGGTAAGCTCGAATCCAAGGAGGCGGTTCCTATTTTCCTTGAGCGCCTTTCTTCCCTTTCAGGTCCAGAACGCAACAGTACACTCGCCGCACTGACGAAGATCGCCGACCCCCGAGCCACCGAGGTTCTCGCCCAAGCCGCCACTAACCCCTCCGTTCCTGACCGCCACCTCATAGCACAGGCACTCGGTCGAATGGGCGACACCACCGCTGTAGAGACCTTGATAAAGCTCTTGGATGATCCCCGGTGGGCCGTTCGTGCGAAGGCGGCGTGGTCGTTGGGAATGCTTAAAGATAAACGCGCGGTAAAACCACTCCAGACAAAAGCTACAGACAAGAAATCCGAGGTAAGACAGGCGGTGTTCGAGGCGCTCGGACGCTTAGGCGAGATCTCGGCTGAGGACGTCCTGATCGAAGGTCTTGCGGATGAGAGCGACCTTTGCGTGATGGCCTCAGCACACGCCCTCGGGCTTCTGGGAAGCAGGAAGGCGCTAGAGCCTCTGATCGAGTTAATGTCCAACCCGGAACCACCGGTGAGGGAGCAGGTGGCCTTTGCCCTGGGCGCGATTGGAGATCCAGCCGCGGCTGCCTCACTGCGCGCGCGACTCAACGACGCCTCATGGGAGGTCCAACAGGCCTCCGTGACCGCTATCGGAAGGCTCAAGGACGCATCATCCCTCGAATCGCTGCGTCCGGTTTTGTTCCACAAGTTCTGGAGCATTCGCCTTGCAGGGGTACAGGCTCTGGGCGCAATCGGTGCTTCGGAAGGACTGCCCCTGCTCCAACAGCGCTTCAAGGACGAGCACCCGGACGTGCGGCGCTGGTCACATCTGGTGGCCTTGAAGCTGGGAGCCGATCCGGGGAAAGCCCTTACCGGTCTCAAAGAAGAAAACCCTTCCTCTGAGATGCTGGAGGCCGCAACCTACATGGCAGGAGAGGAGGAGTCGTTAGGACCATGGCAAGGAGAGCTGACAGAGGAACGCTTAAAGCTTCTTGAACTGGTTCATACCGATGAAGCCCGAGCATTACTTGAGTCGCTCTCCATCCCAGCGGACAACCCGGAGCTCGGCGAGCTGCGCTTGATTATCCTAAGGAGCTGGTAGAAGGACACCAGGATAAGAGCCGCAGGGTTAACCGTCAATGCCGAAAGTAGGGGGGACAGCGATGATGACTCTCGCAGGTCGCCATCCTTATGGTGCAGCTCCCTTACGGTCGCTACCCTTCGGACGAACCGCCGATTAGCTTTTTTAAGGAAGACTCTGGATCAGCTAGGAACGCCAATCCACTCTTAAGTGTAAAATGGGGTCCCCGCGAGAATGCGAAGCAGGCTTGCGGGGTAAAAAAACGGGGTCCCCGCAAGGAGGCGAAGCATCCTTGTGGGGTAAAAAACTGGGGGACAGGGACTCGAACCCCGATTAACTGATCCAGAGTCAGCCGTCCTGCCATTAGACGATCCCCCAATAGTCAAGATTGATTATAAGGGCCAGGCTAATAATGTCAAGCAGGCGTGGCTTTTCTTGATCTATACAATTCCCAGCGGTTGACTTCCGATCATCACACGATAGAATTCCGTGTGAAGCAAGGTCTAAGGCTTGGAATCTATCTTCATGATCGCTACCGCGGCGGCGGAAACTTTACTGTTTCCAACTCCGAATCGTTGAACTTCATCAAAAGGTTAAAACTCGCCGAGCAAATCTCCTTGGCCGTCTCGGTCACCCCCATTCAAGATATAGATCGTGGCAACTATCGAGTCGTTGCAGAAGAACTCGGTATAAACCTGCTGCCTTTGCCTGGCTGGCGTAGCCTTGCAGAGAGCTTAACTTCAATACCCTTTTCCTTGAGTCGAATTCTGAAGACTGCCCGTAACCTGCTGGCAAAAAGCGACATCCTTTGGTTACGTCTGCCTTCCGGGGTTGCTTTTTTCTTCTGGTGGCTTGCCAAAAAGCAAAACAAGCCGGTAATCATGCACGTATCGGGCAACGTATTAATCGTAGCCCGGTCACAGAAGTATAAAGGCCTGCGTCGTCTCACGGCTCGATTGGCTTCCTTTACGCTACACCTGTTGACTCGGTGGATGAGTCGTTATGGAATAACTTTGGTAAGCGGAGGAGAGCTGGAGAAGCTTTTCTCGACCCCATTACACCCTGTATACCAGCTTGACGATATATTACTTTCTGAAAAGAAGCTACTACCCCCCAAGAGAACCAAGGGAGAGGCAAAGGATCTACTCTTCGTCGGGCGATTTGACCACGGCAAGGGCATAGAATTGCTGATTCAAGCTATCGAGGATTTGCGAGTTGATTTCCCAGGGATCAGGTTAAGGATGGCGGGTGACGGTCCGCTACTTGAGCCTATGCAAAGATTCGTTGCGGAGCGCAACCTTGAAAAGAACGTAAGGATTCTAGGGTTCGTCCCCGCAACCGGGCCGCTCGAGCGGCTTTACAAGGAGGCGGATATATTTGTATTACCCTCCGACAAAGGTGAGGGTTTCCCAAGGGTTATTCTTGAGGCATGGGGGTCAGGATTGCCTGTTCTGGCAACTCGCTTGGGCGGAATCCCTTACAAGATACACCACGACAAAAACGGCCTGCTTGTCACACCGGGCTCCCGCAAGGAATTATTCAACGCCCTGCACAGGCTTATTCAGGACGGCAACCTGCGCTATCGTTTGGCTAAAGGTGGATACGAGACGATACGTTCCTTGACCTTTGAACATCAGGCTCGGCGCATCAGAGAGCTGTTGCATCGGTATTACCCCCACCTTGGGGTCCATCCCTGATCTGAACCTTGTGATTGCTGTCCCATTGATGAGGGGAATCGCAGCAGGCCCTCATGTATTGACAGTTGCACGGCAATCAATAGACTAGCGGATGAGGAAAATCCCGTCATATCTTAAAGAAACCGACGCCTGGAGCACGGTTCTCTTTGCCGATCCCCTGGGCATCCCTCTGGCAAGGCTGCTTTCGCATACATCCATCCATCCCAATGTGGTCACGATAGCAAGCCTGGTGCCTGCCTTGGCTTGTACCTATTTCTTCTGGCGCGGCGATTCCCTCTCGCTTCTATGGGGAGCACTTTTGTTCCAGCTCGCGTGGATTCTCGATTGTACCGACGGCAAGCTTGCCAAGATGACGGGCAAACAGACGGAGTTTGGAACAAAGCTTGATCCTAAAGTCGACTTCGTGCGCAAACTTCTTACACTGGCAGCCCTGACGTGGGGTATATACCGTCAATTCGGAATCATATGGCTTTTTGTCACCCTGGGTGGCGTTATGTTCCACTACGGTATCCACTTTGTTATTCATCACACTCCGCCACGCATCAGACAGAAGGAGATACCTCAGGCTCCGGCTGAGGTGAGACTGATCCGCCGGGTAGGACAGCTCTACACAGCCTACGACGAGCAGTTCTTTATCCTTTTCCTGGGTCCGGCATTGGCCTGGCTTACGCCCCATCTGCCCACCTACGTGATATGGGGTGCAAGCCTCCTTTATGCAATAACCATCCTGATTATCAAGATTCAGATGAAGCAGAGGGGAAGATGAAGGCCATCATCCTGGCCGCAGGCGAAGGTCGCAGGCTTCATCCCCTTACCATCGACCGTCCCAAGGCAATACTCGAGGTTGGTGGAAGGATGTTGATCGAAAGAGCGCTGTCTGCATTGCGGGGCGCGGGGATTGAAAGATCAGAGGTGATCATCCTGTCCGGACACAAGGTCGAGAAGTTGAAAGAGGCAGCGCCGGATTGCCGGTTCATTCACAACGAAATCTATGATACAACCAACAACATCTACTCCCTGTGGCTGGCCAGGGGTGAGCTTGTCGGTCAAGAGTTTTTCCTGCTCAACAGCGACGTCCTTTTTGCTTCGCAGATGGTCAAGGACATACTCCAGGATGCCAGAAGTAGCCTGATGATGGTGGATGACGTAAATCCTCTGGTTAAGGAAGAGATGAGGGTGATGGTGAACGGGGAGCAAAGAATCACCGCTATCGCTAAGATCCTTGATCGGGAGCAAAGCGCGGGCGAATACATCGGACTTGCAAGATTCGGAAAAGACTTCTCTAAAGCGTTCTTTGATAAGATGGACGAGATGATTAAAGCAGGTGAAACCGGTGTGTGGTACGAGAACGCCATCGCCGAGATCCTTGGTGAATACCCGATTTATTCCCTCAGTACACGGGGACTGCCCTGGATAGAGGTAGACACCCACGAGGATCTGGCAAAGGCTCAGGTTATTGCAAAAAAAATTGACAACCTGGAGGCCTAGATGCCCATATTCGGAAGCAGCGTATCACTGCCCATACTGGTGAGGATCGAGGGTAACCTGCTGGATAGGGTGAACGAACTCCTTCGCGAGTCCAACCTGCTCTTCACCAAGCCTTTGATAGTTACCATGAAAGAAATTCGATCTATGGCGGATGAGGTGTCGGCTGGATTCAAAGAACCGCACATCCACGAGATCACCGACAACTCCTACCCTCAGGTGGAGGAGATAGAGGAGGTCATTGATGAGGTCAGACCTGACGTGCTCTTAGGTGTAGGAGGCGGCCGGGTGATAGACGTAGCCAAGTTCGCCGGCTCGCGGCGGATTCTTCCTGTGGTCAGCATCCCTACCTCGCTCTCCAACGATGGCATCTCATCGCCGGTAGCGGTGATTCGTTTCCGCAAAGGCACCCGCAGCGTGGGGGTAAACATGCCTACCGCGGTGCTCGTGGACCTGGGGGCGATTACCTCCGCGCCCCTCAAAAATCTCAAGGCAGGGGTGGGGGATCTTGTGTCCAACATCTCCGCAACCAACGACTGGCTGATCGCTTATCGCAAGACCCACGAACACTACGATACGGTGGCCGCGCTCCTGGCTCGCAAATCAGCGTTCGAGATGCTTGATGCCAGGCGGATCAATCTTACAGACACCTCGTTTTTAAAGATCCTGGCCGAGGGGCTTATGCTCTCCGGCATCGCCATGGGTATTGCTGGAACCAGCAGGCCCTGCAGTGGTTCGGAGCATCTTTTGAGCCATGCCTATGACGAGCTTTATCCGGATAAAGTAACGTTGCACGGCGAGCAGGTGGCGATGTTTGCGGTATTTACATCCTATCTTCAGGACGAGCCCTCCGCCTCGGCCCAAGCCGAGTTCCTTAAGCGAAACGAGTTGATTGCCACCCCCAAGGATATCGGATTAGGGTTCGAGGATTTCAAGAGGATTGTCAAACACGCCCCTTCCACCCGCCCAGGACGCTACACTATCCTGGAAGAGGTTGACGAGGTGGATAGCGAGAAGGCCTTTCGCAAGGCTTACGGATAATCTTCTTTTCGCAACCCCTGGGGTAAAGGCTCTAATAAGTTACGTACAATGAGGAACTTATTAACAACATGCGGCAGGGTCCCGTTCTTTGATCTGTTATTCTGCAATCTTTTGTCCCCTGGACAAAAAGGAGCATTCGATTTTTTTGGGGGCTTCGGGGGGGTTGACATCAAGATTTTGCGTCCTAATATTCATAGAAATAGTCAAAATCTATCGTTCTCTTTGAATGATTAAGGAGGATTCATGAGTAAGATAACGCTTTCCGTCATCAAGGCCGACGTCGGCGGTTACGTGGGACACTCGGCCTCGCATCCTGAGGTGATGGCCAAGGCAGAGGTGATGCTTGACGCAGCCAAGAGGGAGGGAAAGCTCATAGACTTCGAGGTCCTCGCCTGCGGTGACGATCTTGAATTGATCATGACCCACACCCACGGCACCGACGCCGAGGTTATTCACAAGCTGGCCTGGGATACCTTTGTTGAAGGCACAGAGGTTGCCAAGAAATTAAAGCTGTACGGAGCCGGTCAGGATCTTTTAGCCGATGCCTTCTCGGGCAACGTGAAGGGCATGGGTCCGGGTTGTGCGGAGATGGAGTTCGAAGAGCGCAAGAGCGAACCGGTAATAATCTTCATGGCCGACAAGACCTCGCCCGGCGCGTGGAACTACCCGCTGTACAAGATATTCGCCGATCCGTTCAACACCGCCGGCCTGGTTATCGATTCTTCAATGCATGAGGGCTTCACCTTCTTGATCAACGACCCGATGAAGAACAAACGGGTCAAGCTCAATACACCTGAAGAGATGTATGATCTGCTGGCGCTGATCGGCAGCCACGAGCAGTACGTGGTGGATACGGTGTACCGCAAGGACGGCCTCGTCGCGGCCAAGGCGTCCACACAGAAGCTGGCGCTGATTGCGGGCAAGTACGTGGGCAAGGACGACCCGGTGATGATCGTTCGCGCCCAGGCGGGCCTGCCAGCTGTGGGCGAGGTGCTGGAGCCGTTCAGCTTCCCCCACGTGGTCTCAGGCTGGATGCGCGGCTCTCACAACGGGCCCCTGATGCCGGTAAGCTTCAAACAGGCCACTCCGACCCGGTTTGACGGCCCTCCGCGCGTAATCGCTGCCGGATTCCAGCTGGCAGACGGAAAACTGATCGGTCCGAGGGACATGTTCGACGATCCGTCGTATGACAGATCGCGAGCCATAGCTAATGAGGTAGCCGACTACCTGCGCCGCCACGGACCGTTCGAGCCGGGCAGGCTGCCCCACGGTGATATGGAGTACACCACCCTCCCGCAGGTGCTTGAGAAACTTGAAGACAGGTTCTCCTAGTGTTCTTGCGCAAGAATCTGCGCCCCGCCCGCGAAGCGCGCAAGAAGCTCGACCTTAAAGACGGATTGTGGCTTAAATGCGAAAGCTGCGGCGAGATCCTCTACCGCCGCGAGCTCGATCAATCATGCTGGATCTGCCCCAAGTGCGGTTTCCACTTCCGTGTAGGTCACAAAACCTACATCAAGCTGCTTCTGGATGAGGGCAAACTGGAAGAGATAGACAGGGGACTCGTGTCTGTTGATCCTTTGCGTTTTCCCAAGTACAAGGAGAAGTACAAAACCTCACGCAAGAAGACCGGAATGGAAGAGGGGATAGTCTCGGGCAGAGCCGAGATCAATGGTATGCCGGTTATTTTTGCGGCTACGGACTTCGCGTTCATGGGCGGAAGCATGGGTTCTGTGGTGGGCGAGAAGGTGGCTCGTGCGGCTCGATTGGCTCTGGCCGAACGCAAACCGTTCGTGATGCTTACCGCCTCAGGCGGAGGGGCACGAATGCAGGAAGGAATCTTCTCCCTCATGCAGATGGCCAAGACCTCAGCCGAGGTTGGCCTGCTCAAACAGGCTCAGATTCCATACATCAACATCCTGACTCACCCGACGATGGCCGGGGTAATGGCCTCCTTCGCCTCCCTGGGCGACGTGATCATCGCCGAGCCTGGAGCGCTTCTGGGATTTACCGGCCCACGGGTCATAGAGCAGACCATAGGCGAGAAGCTTCCGCCCGGATTCCAGCGCTCCGAGTTCCTCCTGGAGCACGGCTTCGTGGATATCGTGTGCTCCCGCCGCGAGCTCAGGGAGACCGTGGCCAGGATACTGAGCATCCTTACCGAACCTCATAAGGAGCCGTCATCTCAGACATAGCCTATACAAAAGAAATCATTAAAGGCGACCCAAAAGGGTTACCCTTTTGCTCGCCTCGCACCGATCTACCTAAGCAGAGGTAATATGAAGAGCAAAGCTTTGATTGCGACCCTTTTGGCGGGACTCATTATTGCGTCCCCCCTTTTCGGTCTTTCACTCAAGTTCGCCCCGGGCTGGGGTGCAGTATGGGCAATCGGTGATGAGATCGAGGAATCGGACATCGGATACAACTTCTCCGGTGCCGTCGAGATCGAGGTCTGGAAAGGATTCGACTACGGCTTTAAATACTACTACTCGGATGTCTCCGCCACGGTTCCCAACACCTTCAATACCGACACCACCATCACCTCCTATGACGCGGAGTTCGTCCATCACGCGTTTGCGCTCACCAACACCTGGTCTCCAGGCTGGAAATGGGTTGACCCTTACGTGCGCGGCGCGGTAGGACTATACTCATGGCAGCAGTTGGACGAGGACGGTAATATCTTTGAGGTTATAAATCCTCAGGACACTGCTAAGACAGTAGAGCTCGCGGCCACCTCTTTCGGAATAAGCGTTGGCGGCGGTATCAAGATATGGCCCATCAAGTACGTGGGGTTCCGGCTCGGAGCAGATTACGACTTTATATTCTCCGAGAACCGGGAACGCTTCGGCTCACAGGACGCAAATGAGAATCTGTTACGGATTGGCGTAGAGGCGATTTTCCGATTGCCAATAAAGGAGTAATGTTCTATCGGGGTTCCCGCTCAGCAGAATGTAAAGGTGAGAAACACAATACGCTCCCTGTAGGGGTACGGCATGCCGTGCCCCTAGATTTTTATGCGGCTTTACCGGGAAGGAATCGTGTCTTGTCCAATTTGTGGGCGACCGAGTCGGTGTTCATAAAGAGCGCCGCTTATCACTCACTATGACTACGATGGTGGAAACCACCTTGCTCGCCATGAGTCAGGGCATCGAGTATGGGTAATCGAAAGGCCGTCTGTTTTTATTAACTCATCTTGACATCACACATTTTTCTCCTATAATTGAGTTATGTAATTAACTGACTAGTCAGTTAATTATCGAAAAACGTTGCGGAGCTTTTATCTAAAGGAACTAAGGAAAGGAGACAAAAGATGAATCCTCTTCAAAAAAGGTTGACCGCTCAAGCAATCAAGGCGGCAGTAAAAAACCCCGGCCTCGCCAGTACACTTCTAAAACCACTCAGGGCAAGAATCAAAAAGGGAATTATGGATGCCCAACCCACGAACATACCCTACCTCACTGAAATAAAAACACAGTTTCTTGTGAATCTACTTGAGCAGTCTTTCAAAAACATCCAAAAGGGGTACTTTTCCACTGAGTATGCTGAAAGGGTACGCGAGACCTTTGTAATGAATGGGTTCCTCGACGAAAGGCGACCCAAAGTCCAGAAAAAGTACAAGGATAAGTACGGAATAGAACCCCCCAGCTTCTGTTTGATCTCTCCCACCAAGCACTGCAACCTTAGATGCATAGGATGTTACGCGGCCTCGGAAGCAACTAGCGCAGCCACACTGGACTATGAGGTGTTCACCAAGCTGCTCCATGAGATGCGCGATCTGATCGGGTCGAACTTCATCGTGATCTCCGGCGGCGAGCCCTTTATGTACAACTCCCAGGGCAAGACCCTGCTTGACGCCGTGGAAGAATTCTCCGACATGGTTTTCCTTGTTTACACCAACGGGACACTACTCACCGACGAAACGGTGGAAAGGATGGCCGGACTGGGAAACATAACCCCGGCGATATCCGTTGAAGGCTACGAGAAAGAAACCGACGCAAGACGGGGAAAAGGCGTCTATGCGAAGATTATGGATTCAATGGAGAGGCTTAGACACCGCGGGGTTCCCTTCGGGACATCCGTTACCGCAACCAAGAACAACGTTGAAATCCTGCTGACCGACGAATTCTACGAGCACTACTTCGAGGAGCTGGGTGCGGTGTATATGTGGATGTTCCACCTGATGCCTATCGGAAGGGCCAGGGACACCATGGATCTGATGATTTCTCCTGAGCAGCGCGTTGCGCTTTACAACCAGTGGGAAAGGATGCTCTTCGATAAGAAATACTTTGTCGGAGACTTCTGGAATAGTGGTGCGGCATCGGATGGCTGCATTGCCTATGGCAGAGAGAGGGGATACTTCTACGTCGACTGGAACGGGAACATCATGCCTTGCGGGTTCGTGCCATACTACAAAGACAATCTCTACGATCTTTACAGGGATGGTAAGTCAATCGCAGACGGGCTGATGTCGGATCTGTTTGTAAAGGGAAGGAACTGGCAGCACGAATACGGATACGGTCAACTGAAGTTCTGTAATAATATACTTACCCCTTGCTCTATCCGCGACCACCACAAATACTTCAGGGAGAATATCCTGGACAACAGCGCGAAGCCTGAGGATGAAAATGCAAAGGCAGCGCTCGAAGATCCTGAGTACTACGAGAGACTGGTGGAGTTCGATGAAGAACTTGAGAAGCTCACCCAACCCATCTGGCAGGAGCGCTACCTTAAAGACCTGAAACGAACCTCACGATGATGCCGCACCTCTATACAGTACAACCCGGGGGGCAGCTTGACAGAACTGCCTTTTCTACTATAATGGCAGGTTATTATGTCTGAACGTTCGCCAAGAAAACCAGGAGAGATGCGCCGCCGTGAGATCCTTTCCGCGGCAAGAGAACTCTTTTGCGAATACGGCTTCGATCAAGTCGGTATGGAGGATGTGGCGAAGAAGGTAGGAATCTCAAAAGCGGCAATCTACTTCTACTACAAGAGTAAGCTTGAGCTTTTCATAGCGATGATTAAATCATCACTTGACCAACTAGTGTCGGATCTCAAGGCTGACCTTAAGGATGAATCGAAAAAAGGCATTAAAAACCGCCTTGATGCGGTACTCCACTCGCTCAGCCGGTATGTCCCTCTGATTTCAAGCATGCGCAGGCTTTTCGAAACCGGAGGAATTCCAGTCGTTCCTGCACGCCACATGACGCTCTTTACGAAACGCATCACTCCCAGCATCGAGGAGGTAAAAGAGGTGCTGGCATCTGTTTTCTTCAGTGCACAGAAGACAGGTGAGGTAAGAAAAAATCTAACTCCCCAAACGCTGGCAAATGTTTTTCTGGGGCTTGCGTCTTCGCTGGCTGGAATCGAGACGGGCTTCGCGACAGTGAGAGAGATTTTCCTTAAAGGAATCCTCGTAGAGGAGGCAGGGTAAGAAAAAACCCAGGTGGGCGTTGCCGTCGTGAGCTTTGCGAAACCTTAAGATATTGTAGGGGTACGGCATGCCGTGCCCCTACTTTTATTGCAACCACGCATCTTTAATCCAAGGGATCTTCCCATATAACGAGCAAGATTGACTCGCCAAAGGATACTCATTATAATGTACGTCCATGGTCAAGATCAAGCTGGGACGAAGTGCGGTGCGTGAAGTAAAAGAAGGCACCCCTATATCGAAGCTGATCCCTGCGGGTCAGCCCATCATCGCGGCCAAGCTGGAGGGTGAGCTGGTCGGACTCAACACCTCGCTTACCAAGGACGCGAAGATCGAGTTCGTTCTCGCCACCGATCCCGAAGGCCTGAAGATTCATCAGGAGAGTCTTATCTTTGTCCTCACCATGGCCGCCAAACGCGCCTTTCCCGAAGCGAGGCTGGTGGTTGAACATTCAACCTCTAAGGGCTTCTACTGCACCCTAAGAATGGAGCGTATCATGGAGAAGCGCGACGTTGAGCTTCTTGAGGCTGAGATGCTCGGGCTTCTGGCCGACGATCTGCCCGTCACCATGCGGGAGGTGGATCGGAAGGAGGCAACCGCCATCTGTAAACGCAACAACAACACCTCAAAGCTGGCGTTATTGGAGTACGCGGATAAGGACGAGTACATTATCCACCGGTGCGGCGATTTCGCCGACTGGGCAAGAGGGCCGTTGGTTCCTTCAACCGGCTCCTTGTGCGCGTTTGAGCTTCTGCACTATCCACCCGGCTTTATTCTGCGCTACCCCACACCTGAATCGTTCCCTGAGCTTCCCACCTTCGTGGAGCAGCCAAAACTCTTCCTTATCTTCCATCACTACGAGCGGTGGAGTGAAGCCTTGGGTATCTCCGATATCGGCCACCTCAACCGTCTCATAAGGGAAGATAAAGGCCTTGAATTGGTCAACGTTGCCGAGGCTTTGCACGAGAAGGCCATCGCCCGAATTGCAGACCGCATCGCCGCCACCACCATACTCCCCCGCATCGTGCTCATCGCCGGCCCCTCATCTGCCGGGAAAACAACCTTTTCCAAACGACTGGCGGTGCATCTGCGGGTTAACGGTCTGCGACCCCTGCCGTTGTCGGTGGACGACTACTTCTTCGACCGCTCCAGTACCCCGCTTGACGAGGAGGAAAAGCCCGATTTCGAGGGAATCGACGCCATTGATTTGGAGTTCTTCAACCAGCAGTTGGTGCTCCTTCTGGAAGGCAAAAGGGTGGATAGACCCCGCTTCGATTTCGAGAGAGGCAGGCGCTGTTTCGACGGCACCACCATGATCCTGAAGCCAAACGAGATACTTATCGTGGAGGGAATCCACGCGCTCAACCCGCGCCTGACTTCTGCCGTACCCAAACATCTCAAGTTCAAGATATACGTATCCGCGCTGACCCAGCTCAACTACCACGACCAGCGCATCGTTTCCACCTCTGACACCAGGATGCTGAGACGAATGCTGCGCGACTACTCCTACCGCGCTCATACACCCACCAGAACCATGAAGCGGTGGGCTAAGGTGCGCAGGGGCGAGGAGCGCAACGTCTTCCCTTACCAGGAGTCGGCGGATGAGATGTTTAACTCGGCTCTTATCTATGAACTTGCAGTGATGCGCAACAGGGCAATGAAACTTCTGCGCACTGTCCGAAGCAAGGGCCTGCGCTCGGAGGCCGAACGCATGATCTCCCTCTTGGAACTGGTCACCCCTATGGACGACGGCGCGGTACCACCTGCATCCATCCTCCGCGAGTTCATCGGAGGAAGCGTCTTCCGGTAGGAAAACAAAAACAAATCCTCCCGCTCTAAGAGCAACTCGAAGACAAAGCACACCCATTAACTAATTGATCCCCCCTCCTGGGAAGCGAAAAATCGAAAACTAAGATATGCAGCTCAGCTGAAAGGGTGATCTTGCATTCTACTCCCCTGCGATCCTTTGCCCGTGGGGCAAGGAGCATTTATTTCGGAGCCATCGACTGAGGTGGATGTTTGACTTCCAATTGTTTCGCACTATAATCTTAATCGCAGTCTGGCGAAAGGAGAATGTTCATGCCGAAAAGAACTTATCAACCAAGCAACCTCAAGCGTAAACGCACACATGGCTTTCGTAAACGTAACTCAACCCCTACAGGTAGAGCAATACTGAAGCGTCGCCGTGCCAAGGGGCGCAAACGCTTATCGGCATAGGGTTGAAGTTGAATACCGTTCGCTCTGAAAATCTGCCGCGCTCTGAGATTCTTCGTGGTGATAGAAATATAAGGGCCGTATTGGCCGCCCCGCCGGTATCCAGCGGAGCCCTCATGGCTCATTTCATTGAGGAACCACGCCGCAGGGTGGCGTTCTTTGTCCCGAGAACTATCGGAAAGGCGGTGGTTCGAAATCGTTGTAAGCGGCGCATGCGTGAAATATACAGACGAATGAAGAGAAAATTCCCGGAGGGCAAAATCATTTTCAGGTTAAAAAATGAGGTTAATCAAGTTGAGCTTGGTCGGTCCTTTTCTCTATGCGCCCAAAAACTGAGAGGCATGGGTGCGTAAGTTATTTATCTGGATCATTCGTGCGTATCAGATCGTATTTGCAGGAGCACCGCGTAGTTGCCGCTTCGAGCCCACATGTTCGCAGTACGCGGTCGAAGCGATCGAGCGCTACGGTGTGTTGAGAGGAATTGTTAAAGCCGCCTGGAGGGTTTTGCGCTGCAATCCCTGGAATCCGGGTGGATACGATCCTGTGAGGTAAATGTGAGCGACGGACAACAGCAAAGAGGAGGTATCTGGTCAACGATCCTGGTGGTGGTGCTGGTCGCGGGAATGCTGCTTATATTTAACTTTTTAAGGAAAGACTCCGGTGGCGGATGTATGGGTGAGCCGGCAGCTGAAAAATCAACGTCTGCTGCGGTTGGGATGCCCACCAAAGAACCTACCACTGGCAGGGGATCGGAGGAGCGAGCACAGGAGGGACCTGAAGCGGATTCAATAACCCTTGAGAACGAATATCTCAAGCTCTCATTCCTGGCCTGGCCGTATCATCCCGGCTTTAGAATCACGATGGCGGAACTCAAAGATTTCACCCGGAAGAAAGAAGCCACAAGCACTGAACGAATACCGGTCAATCTGCTTGAAGAGTCGGGTTTTGAGATTCTCGGCAAGATGGACTCAAGCCTTTCGGCCCTCAAACTCGCCGATCGCAGCGACACCTCGGTGACCTTCGTATGGGAAGATACACTGGGTGAGGAGAGATACATTGCAGTGGTTTTGACTGGTTACGAGCTGCACATTCTCCACTCCGATTCTCTTGAGCCGCTCCTTTTCCACTGCGCAGCAGGGCTTGTGCCTACCGAGCCGGGCGATAAAACTGAACTTACCCTTTATCAGCTTTACTATCGTGACGGGGAGAAGAAGGTTCAATACCTTAACGCCAAGCGGATCGGCCAACTAAAGAAAGGCAACCGCGAGATCGAGCCCGGCCCTTACGAATGGGTGGCGCTTCGTTCCAAGTACTTTACCGCAATCATATTGCCATCAGAACCTGTGGTTGGAAAGATAATCCCCAGCGCAACCAAGAAGCAACGTATCGGTCTCTCATTCGACATTGAAGGAGGCCGCGAGTTCAGGCTTTACTTCGGTCCCCAGGATTACGAGATCCTGGCAAAGATGGGGCACAAACTGAGCCGGATTGTTGAACTGGGGGGGTCTGCATTTCGCTGGCTGGGTGTCATCATGCTCAAGATATTCCAGTTCTTTTACCGCATCATCGGCAACTATGGAATAGCAATAATTGTATTCTCGATACTTATCAAGCTCGTCTTCCTGCCGCTTTCCCAGGTTCAGCAGCGTTCGATGCAGAAGATGCAGATGCTGCAGCCCAAGCTCAAGGAACTGCAGGAGCGCTTCAAGGACGATAAGCAACGCCTGAACGAGGAAACCATGAAGCTGTACAAACTTCATGGGGCATCACCGTTCAAGGGCTGCCTGCCCATGCTTATCCAGCTGCCTGTATTCTTCGGGCTTTACGCGGTGCTGCGCAACGCCATTAGCTTGCGCGGCGCACCGTTTGTCAAGCTGTTCACGGTAACTATTGTCAAGAACCCCGAAAAGGCCATCAACATCTTTAACTTCATTAGAATCCCCGCCGGCGAATTAACCTGGCTGGCGGATCTGTCCCAGCACGACCCATTCTACATACTCCCCATTCTCATGGGCGTAGCCTCTGTATTCCAGAGTCTGATGACCAACCCCAATCCACAGCAACGCCTGATGACCTTCATGATGCCGATTTTTATTACTGTAATCTTCCTTAACTTCCCTTCAGGATTACAGCTATACTGGTTTCTTTTCAATCTCCTCTCCATACTGGAGTTTGCGATTTTCAGGAGAGGAATGAAAGCTGGAGGAGATCAATGGCAGAGCAAGAGGCCCAAAGAGATAGCTTCGGCGAGGAGCTTGCCGAAATCCTCTCGCAGATAGTCTCGCTTGCCGGTTTCCGCGCGCGCATAGAATGGCGTAAGCGCGACGATAGCGAATACTACGTCAACGCCCGTACGCGACGCTGGGATGGTCTGCTCATAGGCCGGGCGGGGGAAAACCTGAGAGCGCTTCAGCTCCTGGTGCACTCGATACTGCAGCACCGTCACGCGAAGATGCCCGCTGTTATAGTTGATGTGGGTAACTACAAGCAGCGACGCGAAAACTTCCTTCGAAAGAAATCCATGGCCATAGCCAAGGTAGTAAAGGAAACAGGCCGTGAGATGATGCTTGATCCATTGACCGACAAGGAACGCAAACTGGTGGAGCAGACCCTGGCCGGTATAGACGGTGTGCGTTCCTATACCATAGGCACCGGCTACCGAAAGAACGTAATCATAGCACTTATTGATGTTTCTTGAACGCCTCCAGGATGTTATAGTTGCCCCAGCTACCCCTGGTGGCCGCAGCGCTTTGGCATTAGTGCGGGTCTCAGGCCCTCAGACGTTAAGGATGTGTGATCAGGTTTTCAGGGGGCGTAAGCCTTTGAGCGGGGCACGTGGGCATCAGGTGCTCACGGGATTCATAGTCGAGGGAGAAGAGATTATAGATGAGGCCCTGGCTGCTGTTTACCGATCGCCTCACAGCTACACTACCGAGGATCTGGTCGAGTTTTCGGTTCACGGCAACCCGCTTATAGTGGATCGTGTGACCGATCTTTTGATTGGGATAGGCGCCCGTCTGGCTCGTCCCGGGGAGTTCACCGAGCGGGCTTTTCTTCACGGCAGGCTGGATGTAACCCAGGCTGAAGCGGTGCTTGCTACAATCCAGGCCCGAACCATGAAAGGTGTCAAGGCCGCACTGGCGCAACTGCGTGGGGGTCTTACAAAGGAACTGAAGGGTCTTTCAGACCGGGTGCGCTGGCTTGTAGCCCTTATTGAAGCTCAACTTGAGTTCCCTGAAGAAGACATCCCCGAGGAATCCCTTGCACCCATGTTGGAGGGAGCTATCGCGGACACCGAGAAGTTAAGGCAGGCGTTTCGCCGCGGGCGCAGCCAGCGCAAGGGCCTGGCGGTCATGATTCTCGGACGCCCCAATGTCGGCAAATCCACCCTCTTCAATGCCCTCTTGGACGAGGAACGTTCCATCGTAACACCCGTACCTGGAACAACGAGGGATCTGGTAACCGGAATCCTGCGTTTCTCAACAGGTCAGGTTCGCCTCTTCGACGGCGCAGGAATCGGAATTGCAGAATCGCTTCCCGACCGGATCGCAGTCAGGCGGGCAGTGGGAGCGGCCAATCGTGCGGATTTTCTTCTGGTTATGCTTGATGCAACCTCAGGATTTGTCCCGGCCGACACCGAACTCCTAAAGCTCTTGAGGGAAAAACCCGGCATGATCGTATGGAACAAGATAGACGCCGTGAAGGAGATCCCTTCCTTAGAAAACGTCGCCGGCGAGCCTGTAGCGGTCTCGGCATTGAAGAGAAAGAATCTCTCCCCTCTCCTGGATCGGTTAAAAGAAGAAGCCTCAAGCCAGGGAGAGACGTTCTTTGCCAACCGCTTTCAGGAAGAGTGCCTGGAGCGCCTGGCCGTGCATCTGCGGGCCGCTTTGGACGCGCAGTATCTGGATATGAGGGCAAAGGAACTGCGCGAGGCCATTGCCGATTTCGCAGGAACGGGCCGCCCGGCTCTTAACCAAAGCATACTTGAAGAGATCTTTTCGCGCTTCTGCGTAGGAAAGTAGGAGGTTATCTAAAGTGTATAGACGTTTGCTTTGCTATGTCGAGGCAGGCGAAACCCGCCTCGAAGAACTGGAGGGGGTGTTGGATCTGGCTTCCCAACTGCAAAGCCGATTAATAGTATTGGCGGTCTTGCCCGAAGAATCGCCAGATCCATCGAAGGAAGAGAAGCAAGAACGGGATATTCTCGAAGACAGAACATGGAATTTCCTCTACGAGATCGAGGACGTGGCGTTCGGAAGGGAACTTAAGATCTCACTGATGCTCGAGGAAGGCAAACCGGAAGAAACCATCGCCTCGGTGGTCAAGAGCTACGAGGTGGACCTATGCGCCACCTTCCTTTATAAAGGACTTGATGCCGAGCTTCTTTTGCAAAAACTTGGCTCAACTCCCCTGCTTTTTTTCAACCAGGAGGGACGATGATTCGTATATCAGAGGCTATCCGCGAAGAAGGGATTGTGCTTAACCTTAAGGCACAGGAAAAGGTTGCCGTAATCAAGGAACTGGTCTCGGTCATGGTAGATCTGGGGTTAATTCAGGACGAAAAAACATTCCTTGCCGACATCCTTAAGCGGGAGAACCTGGAAAGCACAGGTATTGGTCTTGGTGTAGCAATACCCCATGCCAGAACAACCGCGACCAATGAACTTCTTCTCGCCTTTGGCCGCTCCGCCAAGGGGGTTGATTTCAACTCGCTCGACGGCAAACCCTCCCACCTTATCTTCCTCATAGCTGCACCCGAGGAGAAGAAATCCCACTACATCATGGCGCTTGCCAGGCTCTCAAAGATGCTGCACAAGGAAGAGATGCGCACCAGGTTGTCAAAAGCGGCCACTCCGGCAGAGGTCATGGAAATCTTGAAAGAAGCAGAGTAAGACAATCACAACTCACGTGCTGAAAAGGAACGGTCTCTGGTGACCGTTTCTTTTTACAGCTCAGGGCTGAGGGCGAACGTCAAGCAGGACGCGCTTGGCAAGGACAGCTTCGGAACCGAATATCTCCTCGGCCTTGTCGTAGAGTGAAATGAACAACTGAAGAAAATACTCGCGAATCTCTTCCGGAGCAGGGAATGGCTCTGAGATATGAGGGATGATCCCTTCCCAGCTAAGTCCAGGCAAGGCATCCTTAAGCTCGTCAGCCTCTTGCAGGATGGAATCGATCTCGTTCTCCCAAAACTCGGCGTCATGCTCGACGTCGCTGAAAAGATCCACAAAAAGCGCCAGGCGATCCGCCTGATGCTCTACGTACCTTTGCAGACTCTCGCCGCTGTATAAAAAACCGGTCTGCACAAGCCAGGCTATGGAGTGAAGTCCGACCTCGTAGTCCAGACCCGAGGCCAGGATCGCCTCGCGAGCACTACGTTCGCCGTCAACCGCCTCAAGGATCAGTCTATCTTGCTCACGCAGAGCCTTGGGAGTCAGCTCGGTCTCCTGGCTGCTCCTGAATAACTTGGCCTCCAGGGAGCCTATGACAGCTAAAGCTTTCCGAGCACCGAAGGTCAACCTTCGTTTATCCATCCACAAGCCTCCTTAGCTTTTCAAAAGGAGAGGGTTTTAGGCGGGTGTTGCACTTGCAACTTTCACGATTCAGATTGGCACCGCACGAGGGACAAAGCCCCCGGCAATCCTCGCGGCACAGCGCAGCAACCGGCAAGGAGAGAAGAAACGTATCCCTGACCACGTCCCTGAGATCGACCTCGCCGGTGTAAAACTCCAGATCGGTCGCCTCCGCTTCCAAGTCCTCACCTTGCCCTTTAGCTTCAGGAAGGAAGGTCACGTTCGCTGAGGTGCCTACACTGTAATCGGTCGGTTCACCGCATCTTGAGCATTCAAGTTCGATACCCGTCTTAAGATCAAGGTGCAGATCTATCCGATCGCCGGTGCGGACGAGAACAATCGAGCAGTGCAATGGCTCACGGAAGTTGTATGCATCCAGATCGAGTTCCTCTACATTCGCCTCGATCTCAAAGCGGTTGGAGCCTTCTGCAAGCTGGCTGGGCAGGAATACAAGCGAGGAGTCGCGGCTCATGAGTCCAGAGCCTCCATCATCCCGAGTACCAAAAGCTCCCTTGCGCGCTTGAAGTGCTCGAAGCCCTCCGGGCTGGAACCGCCAAGAAGCTTCTCGTAGGAGGCTTGTCCCAGATCGGAGATTTCCTCGCGATCCTTGCCTGCCGCAAGACGACAGAGTATATCCGCTGCCACGAACATGTGCGGGTCGCACAGCGCACACATGAACTTAAGCAGAGAAAGACGGGAATCCTTGAGCCTGCCGTAAAGGAAAACCTGATCCTTGTTCCCCTTGCGAGGACAAAGCTCTCCCTTGATTTCCACCTCCGCACCATCTATCTTCCCCATAAGACTCTCAGCCGGATTCGAAAACAGACCCTTAAAATAACGAATGATTACAGGCTCTTCCGCCAATTCAGCCTCCTGCAAAGGTAGGCAGGTCGGCGATCTCTTCGAGTATCCGACTCATCGTAGAAGCAAAGAGCTCAACCTCTTCAAGCGTATTGTAGAGATAGAAGGAGGCGCGGAAGAGTGTGGGACGAAAACCTCCCCAGAACGCATCGAACTGCTCCTCGTGTGCGTGATACCAGGAGTGGACGCAGAAGGTTCCCTTGCGGATCATGATGTTTGCTCTCCCGTCAAGCTTCTCGTCAATGTCAGGCTCGGAATCCGAGAACCGGGTCGCGGGCTTGAGGAGATAGAAGGTGCATATCCCTGAGCGTTCGTCCGGATCGCGCGGCCCCAGTATCTTAATCTCAGGGAACCCCTGGAGTCTCTCGGTGAGTGCACGGTTCAGCACCCGTTCATGCTCGGCGATACGTTCAGGCCCGACCTCGGCAAGGAACCGCGCGGCCGCACCTGCGCCGATGATGCCCGCATAGTTCTGCAAGCCGGCCTCGAACTTGTACGGAGCCTTGAAGTAGCGAGGATGCCCAAAAAGATGGGTATCCTCCACCGTGCCACCGCCAACGATAAAAGGCTGGATCACCGACTCGTCGTTTAGAAACTCCTTTCGTCCGTAAAGCACCCCTACCCCAGTGGGACCGCACATCTTGTGGATAGAGAAGGCGATAAAGTCAACACCCAGTCCCTGCACGTTCACCTGTTTGTGCGGCACGCTCTGTGCAGCATCAAGGAAAACAAAAGCGTCAGGGTTTTGAGCCCTGGTAAGCCTCACTACCTCCCTTATCACCTCATCAGGGATCGACGTACCGTCAAGATTCGATGAGTGGCACAAACTCACCATCCGCACCTTGCCCCCCTCTTCCTCCAGGACCTTACGGAACGCCTCCAGGTGGAATCTGTTTTGCTCATCTGCAGGTATGGCACGGTGCTTTGATACGATACCCCGTTCCACAAGCTCCTGCCATGGGCAGAGATTGGAGTTGTGCTCCTTGTCGGTGGTTAAAACAACGTCTTCAGGATTCCATCGCAGCGACTGGGCCACCAGATTGATCGCCTCGGTGGTGTTCTTGGTGAATACGATCTCCTTGATGCTCGATGCCCCGATAAGCTGTCTTATGGCTTCTCTGGACTCCTCAACCCCTTTATCCACCTGGGCAGCGAACCAGTGGGTGCTGCGCTCGCCGCAAGCCGGATATCGGTTGTAGTAATCAAGGATAGCATCAATAACCGGCTGCGGCTTAAGCGTCATGCATGCGTTGTCGAAATAGATCGGCGGGCGGCCTCCTCGCTCCTGATTTAAGGATGGGAACAAATTCCGATAATCTTTGAGTTCAGTCATTCCCTAATCATAATAAAGATTAGCCGCCTGTCAATTGAGGAGACTTGACATCTTAGTGGGTTGAGTTAGGATAGAGCAAAGGAGGCGACTGATGAAAAAAGTGGTGTTGATTATGGGAGGGCTGATTTTATGCGGCTCACTTTGGGCTACCGCTCCGATGAGGGAAGGTCCATACCCCAGGGAAGCAATTCCCTCTCCTCTGATGCCGGACACCATGAATCCATTGAAACTGCGCTTCAACTATCTTTACGAGTTTGCACAGATTGCCCAGTTCTGCGCCGAATGGCAGCTGGACGAGGCGGATTCTGCAGATCACGGCGGGATGATAGAGGCGGAAACAGGCCCTCTGCGCCCGGTAATCCAGACCGACAACACCCTGGAGGCGATCTGGGTGTGGGCGCGCTACGGGGAATTTACCGGAGATACGGCCAGGTTCCGGGAGAATATCGACAAAGCATGGTTTTACTGCAACAACTTCCCCGCCTGGCAGGAGGAGGGTGAGCCGGGTGCCCATTATTACCGCAACCACAACTGCGCGTGGGGCGTGGCGGCGGAGCAGCGCTACCGCGCGGTGTATGCTGACGACGCCTACAGGTGGTATGCCGATTCCTGTGCGGAGTTCATGAAGTTCCATCCCATGAACATCTGGAACATGGTCAACCGCTTCGTCACCGGCTGGTGCGCGGGTTGGCTGTACTCCTACGGGGTGGAGCGAGAAGACGGCGAGGCCCGGGACAGTGCGTGCTCGTTCGCCGACAGCCTGCTCAGCTTCATCGAACCCCAGATCGAGGCAAAGCTCGGGGACGAAAGGTGGGCGATGTCTGCAGGAACCATGGTGTGGGGCATCTGTAACTCCGCCTTTCAGCGAGATAGTCTCAGAGGCAAGGAATGGATCGAGGCAAACGGCCCCTACCTTGATACCTTCCAGACCTGGTATGCCAACGATTATTTCTCCTGGGATAACGCCTGGAACGTGGGGTTTGCCAACGGCCACGGCGCGATGTACGATATATCGCATGATCCTACTTATGCCCGCCACCACCGCTGGCTCACCCACAAGCTTCTTTCCTACGATACCGACTCGGACGGCGGGATAATGGCCACCACCCAGGACGTGGATACCACGGACATGACCTGGGTGTCATTATATCTCTGCATGATGGGTCTTGACCGGTTGATCGGAGAAGTTTATGACTACGACGCGGGCGCGCTGGAGATTGTGGGACTCCACGACGGTGATCAGATAGAGGAGGGAACCCGGATGGACCTGGTGGCGGTGGTTTCGAATTACGGTCGAGAGCCGCTCAGCAACGTAAAGGTGACACTTTCTGGCGACGCATCGGGTTCGGCTGAATCAGACCTTGCCTTCCTTGGGATGGACACGATAACGCTCGTATTTGATTGGCTTGTACCTGATTCGGCTGTGCTTACCCTGACGACATCACATCCACAGGACGAAGATCACGCTAACGACACATTGATCGTGCGGCTGAACAAAGCGGCAGGCATAAATGAGGGGTCGAAAAAACCGTCGAGATTACATCTGGAGGTCGCCTCCCTGACAAAATCGATCTGCCGCATTACTTATGCCCTTCCTGAGGGGAATCACGGTGAGCTTTCGCTCTACAACATCCTCGGCGCCAAAGTCAAAAGAGAAAACCTGAGGACTTCTGATGGAGTAGTGGATTGGGATCTTTCCGGGCTACCCGGCGGGGTTTACTTCGTCCGGCTCAACTCAGGAGATCATCACATCACAAGGCGGCTTACCTTGTTGCGTTAAACTCCTTCCAAGCGGGAAGTATAACCTTATAGTAGTACTCCTCGGCAAGACGCTTGCGGTCGAAACGTTCGCCTACTTTTCTTGCTCGCTTTGACATCTTGCGTAATCGAGCGGGGTCCTTAAGTAATGCTGCGGTTTGTTCTGCCAAGAGCTGGGGGGATGAATCAAGGATACCTGCTTTGTTGTCTGTAATCAACCGCTTTGTCTCTATGTAGAAGTCAGGGTCAAGCAATCCGATAACCGGTAGACCAGCCGCCAGGTACTCATATTCTTTCGCGCCTATCGCTCCCCGGTAAGCGGGGCAGTTACCCAAAAGAGCGTTTAACCCTAAGCGAGCGCGACCCAAGAGTCCTGGGAGTTTCTCAGGAGGGTGAGGGAACTCAATGAACACATTCTTCCATAAACCGAGACGGTCTATTCCCTCAAGGAATTCCCTGCCAATCGGATTATCCAGGTTTGAAATAAAAAGGGCGCGCAATGATGGGTAAAGGCCTGCAAGAAACCGTAGGTATTTCAATAGACCTGCCGGGTTTCTGATTGCTATGAAGGTGCCAGAGTAAACGATATCGAATTCCTTCTTTACAGAAAGTCCTCCCGCAGAGATGCTCGTTTCGCTGCCATTACGCACCACGAATAGTCGATGAGATGGGTAGTCGAGAAACTCCACCAGCTCTTTCTTGAGCCAATCGGTAACCGTGGTTATCCGGGAGGCCCTTACCCCCAGACGTTTCAATGAATTGATCTGAAAGGTCTTAAATGCCGTATGTATCAGCGTTGTTTTAGCCCGGATACCTCCCTGAGGCAAATCCCTCACATCAAGTATAAAAGGAACCCCAAGTCGCTTAGCCAACAAGTAACCCTCCCACATAGGCCATGCCGGAGGAATACTTGCCACTACAGCATCAGGATTGAGAGTTTTAACCTTCCGTAACAATCTGGAGAATGTCCAAGGAAGGTGTAGGAAATCGAGACGCAACCTGGCGAGGGGGAAGACAAGCCTGTTATAGCCCGTTGGTTTGTTAACATGTTCGGGTGCCACCACAGTAACTTGAGTCAACGCGCTCCAGTATTTGGCAAATGAATGAAGCCGCGAAGCGGCTGCCCCTCTAAAGGGAGGAAAAAGTGGTGCAAGTATCAAAATGTGAGGTCTTGGGGTATCCATATCCTGATAATGCTTCATCTTTTTAACGCTTCAAATCGCATCAATCTTGTTCTCTTCGCAGAAATATCTTTCTGAGAAACTTACGTTCAGAGGGAAGGAGAAATCCTGAAAATGTCAAGCCGGCAAAATAAAGGGCACTGCCCCCACCCAGCTTGATCAGGGAACCCAGCAGCGGGGTAAGTGGATGCCAGAAGAAACTTCCGGCAGTAATACTCAAACTTACCAAGGCGATGAGCAGGATGCGCTTGATCTCGTAGGGTATCTTCATAAGTCGGCGGCTAAAAAAGATCATTGCCAAAAGCATCGCAGTGTAAGAAACGAGTGAGGCAAGCGCAGCCGCCCAAAGTCCGATCTTAGGTAATAAGATTACATTAATTAACACGACAACTGCCGCTCCAATTAACGAGGTCCACGTGAAGAATCCTGTTCTTCTCTTTATGTAGCAAGGGGTAGATATAATGCTGTAGGCGCCGTAAAGACAAATCCCTAGAAGGAGAACGGGAATAAGGGGGTAACCCTCCCAGTATTCCGGTTTTTTGGCGATAATCTGCACAAGCTCTTTTGCGCACCCCCCGATCACAATTAGCGCCCAGCCGCCGATGAACAGCATGTAAGTAAGTACACGAGAGGTTATCCTGGGAAGATCATCTCTTTCCTTAATAGAAAAAGCGTAGGGGATCCAGGCCAGGTTAACCGTCGCAACCAAAAGAAAAGAAACCAGGTTAGCAATATTCACAGCGAACCCATACACCCCCACCGCAGCTTCGCCAAGAACAGGCTTTATGAGCCAGCGATCAAGCATGTTTCTGATCCAGAAAAAGGCCATATTGGGAACCAAAGGCAGTGCATACCGGAACATGCTGCCCAAACTCTTAAAAGAAAACTTGATTCCTCGAGTATAAACATATACGATTGCTGTCACTGGTAAGAAGAACACCAGCGCCATAATCACATCTACCTGGTATAGCCCCACAAGGTCTCTTTTCAAAACCACGAGGAAGATAACCATCAATCCCACTTTGACCAGAGACTTGGCTATTGTAAAGATAGTGTAGACGCCCGGACGTCTCTCGCAGCGCAGGAAGGAAAGGAAAATAAAGCTGGGTGGTGTCAGCGTAGTAAAGATTGCAAACAACCGAAGTATAGCTACTGCATCCGGGGTGTCCAAAGCCATGAGTCGTGCCAGTTGTGGGGCAAAGAGGAAAGTCAACCCACCTATTAAGAAGGAGGTTATAACACTGAAGGTGAACCCGGTGGAGATGACGGTTCGGCGTTCTTCAGGGGTCTTGACTTTGTAGAAATCGGCTATAACTGCCTGTTCGATTGAAAGCAGAATAATAATTTTAAGAATTTCGTAAAGGGGTATAGTCAAGTTGCGGATCCCGTAACTCGCGATGGGAAGATAGGCGGAGTAGAGGGGAAGCAACACAAATCGAATAAGACGGTCGCTGGCGTTGCCGATCCCGTATATCAACGTATCTTTAGTAAGGCTCTTGAAATCCTTTAAGGCCATAAGGTCTTATAAGCCCAGGGCCTTAAGTATCTCCTGCTGCATCCGCTCGACCGCCTTGCCGTTGCCAAACGCCTCTAGATCGGGCGGTTGATCCGGAAGCGTTAGTTGCGCGATTCCCTCCAGTATAGCTTTGGGATCTGTACCTACAATATGGTTCCATCCTTCCTCAAGCGTTTCCGGCCACTCGGTCTCCTCCCGAAGCGTAAGACAGGGACGGGAAAGGAAGTATGCTTCGCGCTGCACGCCGCCAGAATCCGTAAGGATCAAGGAAGCATGTTCCTCCAGCACAAGCATGTCGAGATAAGATACCGGAGGGATTACGTCGATGTTATCCAGATCGTGAGAGGAAAGCTTATCCAGTGTCTTGGCGGTTCGCGGATGACACGGAAAAATGATACGGGGGCGATCTTCGCGGATAAATGCTTTGATGATCATTCCAAGCTTGCTTTCGTCGTCAACGTTGGAAGGTCGATGCATGGTTAAAAGCCAGAAGGGCTGATCATTCAACGCCAAACGATCGAGCACATCCGAGGTTTCGTGAGCCCGCGGCAGGAAGTAATGAAGGGTATCCAAAAGAATGTCCCCGGTGTGAATCACTCCATCTTTGCGTCCTTCCTTTTTGAGGTTGTTAACCGAGGTCGGTGTAGGGCAAAACAAAATTTCCGAAACCGCATCGGTTACTATACGATTTATTTCTTCCGGCATCCTGCGGTTGCCGCTGCGTAGCCCTGCCTCAACGTGAGCAACCGGGATGTGGAGCTTTACCGCGGCTAAGGCTCCGGCGAGCGTTGAGTTGGTGTCGCCGTAAACTATGACCAGATCAGGCTTCTCATCCATAAGCACCTTCTCGATCCCAATCATCGCATCGCCGGTCTGACGGGCGTGGGTTCCTGAACCTACACCAAGATCGAAGTCAGGACGGTAGTTGAGTTCGTCGAAAAAGACCTGTGCCATGTCAGGGCTGTAGTGCTGACCGGTATGAAGATGAAGGTGGGTCAATCCCGGAGCTTCTCTGGCTAAAGTCCTAGAAAGCATCGCCGCCTTGATGAACTGGGGACGGGCACCGACTACTGAGAGGAGCTTTCTCTGCGCTCCAGGAACATCAAACATGCTGAATCATAAATGAGATTTTCCCTATGTCAATAAGCACAACCAGAGTGCCCTCATTGACAGAAGCCAGCAAGCGAGGTATTATTTGGTATGTGGAGATTCCCGCGCTACGTTCTGCGGCAGTACCTCGTCCCTCTCGTTCTTGCATGGGCGGTGCTTACCGGCGTATTCCTTATGGACAGGCTCTTTCTGCTTGTAGATCTCATCGTCCGCAAAGGCCTGGCACTACAGCACGTTTTGGAGATACTCCTCTACACCTTGCCATTTGTCATGGCCATGTCGGTTCCACTCGCATCACTTGCAGGTGCGATGATGACCTTCGGCAGGCTGGCTCAGGACAACGAGATACTTGCCTTGCGTTCTGCAGGAGTGAGACTCTTTTCGGTTTTTGTACCCATGCTTTGGTTTACCGCATTGCTTGCAGGAGTCATGGTCTACTTCAATCTCTACGTGCTGCCTGAGGCCAACCACCGCGTAAGGAACATGCTCGCGGACGTCTCGAGCAAGAAGCCTACGGCGCGTATTGAGGAGGGACTCTTTAACGAAGATTTCCCAGGCTACACCATATACATCGCCCGAAAGGACGAGCGCCGCTCCAGGATCTACGATGTGATGGTATATGTAAAGAAGAGCACGGTTCCCACGATGATCACGGCACCCGAGGGCAAACTTGAGGTCACCGCGGATGAACGCTACATGATAATGACTCTCTACGGGAGCGAGATCCACGAACAGGTGGGGGATAACTACCGGCGCATCCAGTCGGACACGCAGGTAATCAACCTTGAGATGAACACCGAACTTATAAGGCGGGAACGCAGCAGGCGTTCGGAAAGGGAGATGACCCTCCCAATGCTTGCGGCGGATATAGAGAAAAACAGAGAGAAGACAGGGGAATATGAAGCAGAACTCACAGAAGTGGGGAGCAACAAGATTAAACGTGAGGAGCTCGGTCGTCGCATCGAGAGCCTGGGGCGAAGGATCAACAGCCTGCGGGCCGAGATACACAAGTCTATTGCCTTTGCGATTGCTGGGATTATCTTCCTGTGTTTCGGAGCTGCCCTTGGAGGCAAGCTTCGTCGAGGTGGAATCGGGCTTGCGATTGTACTGAGCCTTATCTTCTTTGCGTTCTACTACATCCTTCTCATTGGCGGAGAGAACCTTGCCAAGTCAGGCAAATTGGTCGCATGGATCGCGATGTGGATGCCAAACCTCATCTTTCTCCCGTTCACAGTGGAGATCTTTGGGGAGGTATTTTTCGAGAACTCCCTCTTCCTGTGGAGACTGCGCCGATGAGCCGCATCGATCGTTTCCTCGCACGTGAGTTCATCCTTTTTGCCCTGCTGGGGCTGGTGACGGTGGTGGTTATCTATGATCTGATCAACCTTATTGAACGAATGGGCTACTTCCTGCGCTATAAGGCCGCGGCAGTGGAGATATTGCTTTACTACGTCTACGATCTTCCAGCGACGGTTGAACTGCTCCTGCCGGTGGGTTTTGCATTGGGTGTGTTCATGGTGATCGGACGTCTTATTCGGTCGAACGAGCTTGTACCCCTTTTCGCCTCCGGGGTAAATCTTTATCGCTTGTTTGCGGTGTTCCTTGCCGTATCTCTCTTCGTAGCCGCTCTTGCGTTCCTTGGAGGCGAGTTCCTCGCTCCCCGCGTAAAGACCCGTTTTGTGGAATACAAGACTGAAGCCATAGAAAAACGCAAAACGAAACGAATGAAAACAAAGAACCGGGTTTTCTATCTTTCGGAGAGTGGACGTGTTTACTACATCCGCCAGCTTCGCATCTCAGACAGCCTTGCCTTGGACCTCGTGATATGGGAACTTGACCCTGAAAGAAAGATCCAACGCAGTATTCGCGTAAAAAGCGCAAGATACTCATCAAAGCGGGGCTGGAATGGAGAGCGGGTTGAGATTCACGATTTCAGTAAGGAGGAAACAGGGTTCAAAAGTTACCCCAGCCGTTCGCTGCCTGAGATTACGGAGACCCCTGAAGAGCTTGGGGTTCGCACCAAGGGAACCGACGAGATGGGGGTTGGTGAACTCGGAGACTACATACAACGCATGAGAGCTGCAGGGTCAAACGTGGCGGTTGAGCTCGTCGAGCAGCACTTCCGCTTCTCATCCCCTCTGGTTGTTGTAATCGTAACGGTAATCTCGCTGGCTGCAGCTACCCTGCTCAGAAAGGGCAACATAGCCCTGGGGATCGGTCTGGGGCTTTTATTGAGTTTCCTTTACTGGGGTGCGATCCAGGCGTCGCGAGCCTTCGGGTACGCAGGCGTTTTGCCGCCATGGCTTGCCGCCTGGCTCCCGAATGTCTTGTTTTTTGGTCTTTCAGGAGTATTATTGGCAAAAGTCAAACGTTAAGTTGGAGGTTTGTATGAAGAGGTTACTGGTTTGCCTCACATTTGTCTTGGCCATTGCAGGCTGCGGCAAGAAACCGGTGCACATAATCTATGAAGGCGACCCTATTGTCACCGATACCTTCCCAGGCCGCATATTTATAATAGCCTCTGATCCTTCAAGCACGAATCTGGCCATAGGATTCTCAGACAGCCTTGTTATGATATGGGATCCGGTTGAGCGCGAACCCA
Organism: Caldifarciminota bacterium; assembly: GCA_023128825.1. GTDB lineage: Bacteria > Hydrothermota > Tepidihabitantia > B3-TA06 > B3-TA06 > B3-TA06. The sequence continues at coordinate 46,684 of JAGMDF010000082.1, forward strand.
TAAAGAAGATTCGCCGACACCGCCACATCATCAACGACCTCGCCTTCTCACCCGACGGCATTCTCCTCGCGGTGGCCAGCGCAGACGAGGTGTTGACAGTCAACGACTTGCGCAGGGACCAACTCGTCGACTCGATAGTGCTCTTCAACGGTGCGGTCACCAGCGTAGACTTTTCCTCCGACGGACGCTTCATGGCCGCGGGTTTCACTGGCAGCGAGGTAGAAGTCTGGGACGTGGCTAAACGCGAACGGTTCGGCAAGTTCAGTGGACACACCGGGGTGGTCACCGATCTGAAGTTCAGACCCGGAACGTCCGAGCTTTACACCACAGGACGCGACAGCCTGTTCTATATCGCGGATGTGGAGGACACCGTATCCTTCAAATCCAAACAGAGCTACGGCTACCTGACGGTGATAGCCTTTTCACCCGACGGGGAATACTTCGCCACCGGAGGCACCGATAAACTCGTTAAGGGATGGAGATGGGTAGGGGAAGAACTCCACTCCGTAGGCTGGTACCAGAGCGATCTTGGAAACGTGCTCGACCTTGTGTTCCTGCCGGACGGCTCAAGGATGGTGGCCGTGGACCAGGAGGGACAGGTTGTCTTCTTGAAGCGTACCGAGCCGGTTGATACAACCAAGGAGAAAGGTCTTGAAAGCGGCGGGGTATTCAGGCTGGGAATCGTTGAAGTCGGACGATTCAAGGCGCATGATGGAGCCATCCGTGCCTGTGCAATCTCAGCTGACGGCACCAGGCTTTATACAGGCGGAGATGACCGCACGCTCAAGGTGTGGGATACAGAAGCCATCCTTGCCCAACTGAAAGCCAAGGCACCCGAGGAGAAGTAAGCTCTTAAACTCACGAACCTAAAGACTGCAGGGAGCATCACAGATGGTTAGTGGTTGGCCGCTATCCAAGCAAAGAAAGAAAATACCCTAACCAGATTGAACTCCCCTCAAAAAGGCCCTGGATACGGCTGGTTTGATCTAGCCTTTCTTCCCTTCGATCCGGCGCGCCAGGGAGCCAAGCTCATCTATTGTCGGTTTAATATTCTCTATCTCTTCACGAGGGATACCCTTTACTTCAAAATCCTTCACCGCACGCTTCAGGCTCCAGAGCTTCATCAGGAAAACATTAAGCGTCCGTTTGCGTTCAGCAGCGGCCTTTTCTACCTCCTTATCCCCCTCTTCGTCGCCACTGGCCGCCTCGATCTCCTCAAGCTCGGCGGTAACCGCATCCCCTAACGCCTCTATGTGACGCAGTAAGCGCTTGGCATCCCCACGGGAAAGATCGTGCTCCAACAGCACCACAGCCCCTGTAAGGCTCATGGTGCGAACGCCGCCCTCGCGCTTTAATAGGGTATCCGGAACGGCCACAGTATCCACCACAACCACCGTGTCTACTATAGTATCTACCGCGTGCTGCGCGGTGGTATCTTTCGAGGTCTCATCCTGGATTATGACCACTATCTTTTCTTCCTTCGCTTTCCGGCAAAAAATCGCTCCCCCAAGCACACATAAAGCAAGAAGCACCAATAACTTCCTCATGTCTTAACCTCCTTGGGTTGAAGTAGTTCAAATACCTCTATCTCGGCATCCCCGTAATCTTCTATCTTTAGACGCCGCTGGGCAAACATCAAACGCTCGCCCACAAGCTCACGAGTACGAACGGATACAAGTATCTCGCCCTGCATAGCCGCCTCCTGCAACCGCTCGGCGAAGTTAACGCTCTCCCCTATGATTGTATACTCCATCCTACGGGAAGAGCCGATGTTGCCTGCAATGGCCGTGCCCGTATGTATCCCCATCCCCATCTGTATCTGGACCTTGCCTTCGTTCTCACGCTGGAAATTCAATCTGGCGATCACACGCTGTATACCAAGGGCTGCCTGGCATGTCCGCAAAGCGTAGTCCTTCTGCGACAGAGGCGCATTCCAAAAAGCGAGGAAGCCGTCGCCCATGAACTTATCCAGCACCCCTTCATTCTCGATTATTACGTCAATTACGGGAGCGAAGTAGTGGTTAAGCAAGGCGATGATCTCCTCGGGTGCCATGTGCTGGGAGAACTTAGTGAAGCCCCGGATGTCTGCAAAGAGAATCGAGACCTCACGCCGATCACCCTTAAGATTAACGAATTCCTTCTCGGAGAGTATCTTCTCAGCAACCTGGCGGGTGACGTAGCGTTTGAAGATGCGCTTAACGAATTCGCCTTCTTCCAGCCCGCGCATCATCCAGTTGAACGCCTCCCCCAGAACACCCACCTCGTCTCTTGATTTAACGGTGACGCGGGCAGCCAGATTCCCTTTACCAACCTCCTGCATCGCCGAGGCAAGTGTACGCAGTGGTTTTGTGCTTCTGCGTGCGAAGAGAAGAATCAGCACTATCCCTACCACGAACGCGGCTGCACCTACAACAACAATCCGCCAGACAAAATCCCATATCCCCCGCTCAAGATTGGCCAACGAGTAGACGAGATCTATGGTATAAGCCGCCTCCTCCGCTTGTGCGTTTCGTATCTCCGCATGGTAGCGCTGTCTGCGGCCGCCTTCCGGCGTCTGGCGCTTCTCGCTTAAAACCGTATCAGCTGAAGCTATTGTAATTTCAACAAGATCAAGATCGTAGCCCGCGGCACGAAAACGACTGGAGAAGATCTCGGAAAGATATGCACCAAATTCCGCATCAGGCATCTGGTTACGGGCAATACGGAGGGTATTGATAACATCAACCACCCTGTATTTAGCGTCACGTTCCTTGGCCTTGATAAAGAAGTTAGCCGACATCACCAGAACCCCCGCTAACAGCAGACCGTAGAGCGCACTAAAGATTATAACCAGCTTACCCGCAAGCCCCATACCCTGTCTTTTCATCATGATAGCATACTCCGCATTAAGAACTTGTCAAGGGTGCGCAACGAGCTAAAACTCATAAGTAAAACAATTGACAAATCCCCAGGTTGGATTATCCTTCAGGTATAAACGACGGAGGCAAGATGAAGCATGTGCTTTTAGTGGTGTTGGTGTGTTCAACTGTCTTCTCAGGAGCAGCATTAGCCGCCCATTCAGGCCACGGGAATATAGGGGTAGGCGTTGCGTTGGGGGCGCCGATAGGGCTCTCCGGCAAATTCTGGATCTTTAACAGAAGCGCTATTGATGCCGTACTTGGTTGGGATTTTCAATACCAACGGTTCGCCTTTCAAGGGGGATACCTGTATCATTTCCCCATCGAGAACGTTTCAAAAGGTTATCTGGCGGGCTATGCAGGAGTTGGTGGATTGCTCAAGCTCAGCCCCCCTTCTGATGAACGACCCGATGCATCAATTATCTTCTCTGGTCGACTTCCCATAGGACTGGAGTATATCTACAAGCCGATAAGTTTCTTTGCCGAAATCGATCCCCTTCTGGATTTCCACCCTAACCTGTACTTTGATTTCGCAGGCGGGGTGGGCTTCAGGTTCTATTTCTAACTCAAAAGGTGAAGGAGCGGCCCTCAGGCCGCTCCTTACTTGTCTTGAATTCTCTATACGGAGAGTGTGGATTCCCTTTGACTACCAGTGAAGCTACTTTCCACTGGAAGGAAACTACTCTTCGCTGACGACAAAGCGCCAGGGCTTTAAGCCCGTCGTGTCTTTAGTTGCTCCCCATAAATCCGTGGGAACCGGGTACCAGTAGTAGGTAACACCCGCCGATACCTCTACCGAATACTCCGCGGTCTCCAAACTATCTGCCACCGGGGCTCCCAGATCCGAAACGAAGACTGTATCCTTTTCCGGATCGGGCGCGAAGTAGAGATCGTAGATAAGTGGGTCACCGTCCAAATCATTGGGGCGCCAGAGCAGCTTTACAAAACCGCTGGCTGGAGGATCTATAGGAACGAAAGTGTCAGGGGGAGTTGGCGAATAGGCTGCCGGGACCCTGTTCTCGCCTCGCTCAAAGTGAAAGACCTCGCTTTCGGACTCCTGACCGTAGGGATCCCTTGTTAGAATCATCCAATAGTAATGCGTTTCAGGACGTAGATACGGAGGATCTTTGTCCCACTGAGAGGTTCCCCACGAGCCCGTATCAGGGACGGTGCCCTTATTAGTCTCGTATACCAACTTTATGTTGCCGGGACTCCCCTCGCCGAACCAAACCTCAAAGGTCAGTTCTTGTTTCGGGTACTTGTCAGGGTCACTACCCTGCCACTTCATAATCAGGGAAGCCAGTTGAAGTGTTTTATCGTTTTCTGGAGCCATCAAATTGGCCTTGTTGGGGGGATCGTTTGGGATCCTGATGAGGTAGGAAAGGGACTCCGAGACCCCTTCGTTTACAGCCGCATCGTATGCTTTCGCGCTGATGATGTATACCACGCTGTCTTCAAGTTCCTGGGTTTGCCACTCGTAGACGTACTCGTTTTCACTTCCACCGGTGGGTTCGGTTAAGTATGATCCCACGTATTCATCGTTTACAAAGAACTTGACCGTATCAACACCAACGTCGTCAGTAGCTGTTGCGATTACCTTCGCCACTCCTTTGATGACATCACCGTCTATCTCCGACCTGTAGTTATCGGTTGACTGAACGACAATGCTTATCTCAGGGGGTTCGGTGTCTTCCGGTTTGCAGCCTACGAACGCTCCCATACCCACAACCAACACCAGTACAATCACAGCCACAGAGACTTTCTTCATTGTGCACCTCCTAACGTGCTTTATTTCATCCTAATACAGAAGAATACCCCTGGAGTGAAGCTTGTCAAGACCTGCTGGCTTGACTTCCAGCTTTAATCAGTTATATTTATGATCGTTGCCGGGGTGGTGAAATTGGCAGACACGTACGTTTGAGGGGCGTATGGGTAACTCCGTGCGGGTTCAAGTCCCGCCCCCGGCATTAAATCCTCCTTTCGTCCTGCGGACAAAAGATCGGAAAAAGATTTATTGAAGAGCTGGTAACGTCAGCTCTTTCGTTTTTCTGCGATCTTTCCTGCGTGGCAGGAAAGGAGCATAAATTTAGTAACCGAGGCGGCGCAGCTCGGCATCGGACAGCCCGAAGAAGTGGCCTATCTCGTGAAGAACCACACGGCGCAGGAGCGTCTTGATCTCGGAAGGTGCACTGGCGTAGCGCTCAATCAGAGATTTGTAGATAACGATCCGATCCGGCCAAAGACCGTAACCCGTTGCCCCTCTCCGACGAAGCGGAACGCCGTGGTAGAAACCCAGAACCCGACCACCCATAAACGAGGGCGGATCCGCGGCATCAGGGTAATCCTTGACCGCGATAACGATGTTGCGCTCGTCTAAAGCCTGCTTGAATTTTGCCGGCAGTCCCTCAATCGTCTCCCTCACGATCCGCTCGAACTCCTCGCGACCAAGCTTGCTCATGCGCGCGGGTGGAAGGTTTTGTAGACCTCGCGCAGGTAGGAACGGTCTACGTGGGTGTATATCTCGGTTGTGGAGATGTCCGCATGCCCCAGCATCTCCTGCACCGCACGCAGGTCGGCTCCGCCTTCCAGAAGATGCGTGGCAAAGGAGTGCCGGAAGGTGTGAGGGGTAACGTGGCCCTTGATGCCGGCGGCCTGGACGTAGGAATGAATGATCCTCCATGCGCCCATGCGAGAGAGCGGCCCCCCGCGAACGTTCAGGAACAAGACGTTCTTTGCCTGACCGCTTGTCCTAAGGAGGGTGGAGCGCCCCGGGACACCATCTCGGTAACGTCTCACCGCGTTTATCGCCGGTTCTCCCAGAGGAACTATTCGCTCCTTATCCCCTTTACCGATAATTCTCAAAAATTCCTCTTCCAGATATAGATCGCCCATCTTCAAGTTGATCAATTCCGATATCCTGAGGCCAGCTCCATATAGCACTTCAAGCATAGCATGATCTCGTAGGGCTAAAGCAATAGCACGTCTTATCTCTGTATCAGAACGCGGGGATTTCACCTTATCCATAGATGAGTGGGCTGCTTCCAGAACCCTCTCGACCTCCTCCACGGAAAGCACCTCGGGCAGCTTGCGAGGCAGCTTCGGTCCGGAGATATTCTCGCCAGGATCACCGGAGAGCCTGCCTGTATCGTTGAGATAGCGCAAAAACATACGGATGGCGGAGAGTTTTCGTGCCCCCGAGCGGGGGGCAAGGCCCGCCTCGGCAAGTCTCGCAAGATAACCACGCAGTAGTCTGGAGGTCACATCCAATATCTCTTTGCCTCTCTCGCTGAGATAGGATACGAACTGATCGAGGTCACGCCCGTAAGCCTCTACCGAGTTTGCAGAAAGCCCCCGTTCTGCAACCAGGTAGTTCAAAAACTCCTCAAGCAGAGGGTCCTTTTGCTTCTCCTCAGCGTATATCAAAGGTTTCTCCTACCTCCGGAATCTGGACGTTCTCATAGCCCAACTCTGAAACAGCCTCGGCAAGCGCTTTAGATTGATCCTCATCGCCGTGCACAAGGAATACCTCTCTTACCTTCTTTGGGTTATAGCCGCGGAAGAAATCCAGAAGATCGTTTTTATCCGCATGTGCGGAGTACTCGTTGAGCACCTGGACCTGACAGTTTAAAGGATACTCCTCGCCGTAAAGTCTCACAACCTTGGCTCCTTCAACTATGCGCCGACCAAGGGTTCCTTGAGCCTGAAAGCCGGTGATCAAAACCAGGTTCTTCTCGTCAGGGACGATGTTCTTTAGATGGTGGACAACACGTCCGCCTTCGCACATTCCGGAGGCGGCGATTATCATGCACGGACCCTTGACGGCGTTAAGCGCCTTAGACTCCTCAACGGTCTTCACGTAGCGCAGGCGGAAGAAACCGAAGGGGTCTTTATCCTGCTCGAGATACTCGCGTGTCTCGGCATCAAAGCACTCAGGATGCTTGCGGAATACCTGGGTAGCCTCAAGGGAGAGGGGGGAGTCGATCCAGATGGGCATCTGGGGCAGACGCCCCTCGTCCATAAGCTGATGCATGACGAAGACCAGAGCTTGTGTGCGTCCTACCGAGAAGGCGGGAACCAACATCTTGGCACTCCTATCGTATGCTTCTTGCAGGATCTTCTGCAGATGCTCCTTGCCTTCCTCAAGGGGAGGATGCACCCTGCCTCCGTAGGTTGATTCCGAGATGATGACGTCAGGATCAGGAATACGCTCAGGGTCACGTACCACAGGCAGATCAGGCTGCCCCAGATCGCCGGTAAAGAGTATGCGCCTGCCATCGATCTCATGGAGCACCTGGGCCGACCCCAGGATGTGCCCTGCGTCATACAGGGTAACGCTCAGCCTCCGGGCAAGCTCCTTGCGTTCATGATAGGGCAGTTTACGGAAATGCTGGGCCGCCGCCTGGGCCTCCTCTACAGTATAGAGAGGCTCTACCGCAGGCTCTCCTCGTTTTGCGTGCTTCTTGTTGACGTACTCCACGTCGCGCTCCTGAATCTCAGCCGAGTCAAGAAGAAGTATCTTGGTAAGATCAACCGTGGCAGGGGTGGCGTATATGGGTCTTGCGTAGCCTGCGGCCACGAGCCTTGGGATGTTGCCCGAATGATCGATATGGGCGTGTGAAAAAACCATAGCGTCTGCATTAAGGGCCGCCTGAGGCACTCGACTGTTGATCTCGAAGGCCTTTTTGCGATGGCCCTGGAACATTCCGAACTCGGTAAGAACTGAAGTTTTGCGCGTGTGCAGAACGAACTTGGAGCCGGTTACCGTCCTCACCGCACCGAAAAAGGTCAATTTTAAGGACATTGGCTAGTTTACAGAAAACCAGATCGGATGCAAGGTCCCCCTCCCGATAAAGATAACTGGAGCTGGCCGGTTCCTTAAATTCCCCTAAGCCTTTTCCCGGTAAACCCGAAAGACACAGTAACTCTGGGGGCAACTACCACAGTCCCGTCCGAGCGTACCTCTCCCGTCAACGAACCCTCCTCAAGATATTTCTTCATAACAGCCTTAACGTCGGTCTTGGTCATCCCTTCGAAATGCACCTCGAATTTGGTCGCATACCAGAGTCTCTGCGCCAGAAAACAGTTCTTGAATTCCTCGCCTTCCTTTGTCTTGAGGAAATTCCTGATCGCCTGACGCTTCTTGGACAGGATATTGGGGTCGTTAAACTCCTTTACCCTAACGTCTTCAACTTCGTAAGTGACTGAGCTAGCGTGCTGCAAACCTCCTGAGATGTTCAAACCGAAGTTCTTTGCGCTCACTTTACCCTTAAGACTTAATTTACGAGTGAAGGTACCCACTACGATGCTGGCGTCGTCCGAGGAAGCTGACCACTTCGTCTTCTCCAGCAGGTCATCCAACCTGCCCTCCTCAAAGAATCCCTTTTTACGTCTGCAGAGAATAGAAGCCGGGTGCAGCCTTCTGGTCGCCACCGGCAAGGAACGTATCCCGTTGCGCTTCAAATATTGGACGTAGGTTGCCATTATCTCCTCCTTTGTGGATAAAATTATAAATAAATTTGTGCTTGTGTCAAGCTTTCGCTGATCCCTGGATCGTTCCTTGGGCGTACACCTTGACTAAGCCTCAATTCTCGCTATTCTATTAGTATGCCGAAGTTTACACCCAAAGCGAAGAAAAAGGAAGAGGAAGAAAAGCAGGTCAAGAAACCGCCTGAAGAAAAACCCACACCGCCGCCCTCGGACGAGGAGCTTGAGAAGCTGCGCGAGCTGGAACGCAAGTTCGGTAAAATAGGCGGCGTTGAGACCGCCAAAGAGGGGAAGAAGGAAGAAAAGCAACCCTCCGGGGGACAGGAAAAGGTATGGGAAAAGATAGAAAGTTCAAAGAAGGGAGAGCAAGGGAAAACCTCGGATAACCGTGAGCGAATCATCCAGCATGAGGCAATCCGTCATTCCAGGCCGTCTGAGGGGATGATAGGGCCAGGCGATCTCGACTACATCTCCCCCGAGAAGCTTGAGAAGCGCAAGCGTGAGCTGGCAATGACCGAAGCCAGGCTGCGCACCCTGGAGCGCGAGGAGCAGGATATCAACAAGCGGCTTGAGTACCTGCGCAAGGAGCACTCGGCCATGGAGATGGCTATAAAGGAGAAAACCTATCTTGAGCGGGAGATAGCCGAGCTACGAGAGGACCGCGACCGAATAAAGTCCAAATTGGACGAGCTTAAGGAGACGGAAGGGCAGCTTGAGCAGAAGTCCTGGGAAGAACTTAAGCGCTCGCCAGCCATAGGTGCCAGGATATCCGCGCTTGAGCGGCGCATCCACGAGCTTGAAGGTCAGATAATTGAACTCAACGAGCAGCGGTTGAGAGCCGGCGGCGCTCCTTTGGAGATCCCTGAGCCGAAGCCTGCTCCCCAGCCCAAGGTAGAGAAACCCGTAACACCAGCACCTAAGCCTGAGCCTACCCCTGCGCCGCAGCCCAAGCAGGAAGAAAAGAAGAAACCGCCTGTAAAGAAAAAGAAAAGCCGCCTGACATTCTAACACCCCAACCAACCGCTTCGCGTTTGGCAGGGGACCCCGAAATAAAAGCACCCCACAAATCGAGTGCGTCGCTTTGCGGGGATCCCCGAAAGAAGAACCTCACTTGTCATCGCGCAGAGCATTAGCGACGTGGCGATCTCATAGGTATTGCCGCGCAGAAAAGAAACTGCGCCTCTTATCCTCCCGCTAACAGAAAAGAGGGCAAACTCTCCGATTGTCAAGAAATGCAAAGGTATTCTTTTGCTTTAGCGTCGTGCCACATATGAGATTGCTCCCTTCGTTCGCCCTTCGGAATTCCGCAATCGTCACCCTCCGAAGCTTCGCAAGCCTGGGGCTTGCTCGCAACGACATAATGAACAGGGCATTGCGACAGGTATGTTACGGGTTACTCGTAGCGGATGGCGTCTATGGGATTGAGTTTGGAGGCCTTCTGCGCCGGGTAGATGCCGAAGAATATCCCCACCGCGGCTGAGAAGCCGAAGCCAAGAACCACCGTCCACCAGGGCGAGGCGGCATCAAGAAATTCAACCAGGACCGAAACAAGTCGGGCGATGCCTATGCCGACTATTATGCCGATGAGCCCTCCCAGCAGGGCAAGCACCACCGCCTCCATAAGGAACTGGATCATGATGTCGCGATCCCGCGCCCCCACCGCCTTGCGGATGCCGATCTCACGCGTGCGCTCGGCAACCGAGACCAGCATGGTGTTCATGATCCCTATACCGCCCACCAGTAGGGAGATGGCGGCGATCCCCACCATTACTATCCACAGGGTTGAGGTGATTCCCTGCATCGCGGTCATAATCATCTGCTGGGTGTTGAGACCGAAGTCGTTGTCCTGGTCGTAGTGCAGACCGCGTAGCAGACGCAGCTGCTCCTCCACGTCGGCCATGGCCTTCTCCAGCGGCACCCCTGGCTTGGGCAGCGCCTCGATCGAAAGCCCGCTCCAGATGGCGCGCCAGCCCCGCGGAAGCGGGTTGTACTTGAGGTAGGTGGATATGGGGATGATAACCACGTTGTCCTGGGTATTGCCGAACATGGCACCCTTTTCCTCGAGCACCCCTACGATCAGGTAGCGGTGCCCCCCCACGTCCAGTGTCTGTCCCACCGGGTTCTCGGCACCGAACAGGTTTTCGGCTATATACGAACCTATTACGCAAACCAGACGTCGGTGAAGCCTGTCCTCTCTGGTAATGAATCGGCCCTGTTCCACTACCCAGTTGCCTGTAAGGTCACCGCCTTCGGCAGTGCCGCGAAGTTCGCAGTTCTGAGCTTTGTTGCCTAAACGTTTGAGGCTACCCACGTTTTTCCCGATGGAGGGAACAGCAACCTGGATGCTGGGAAGTCCGACAATGGCCTCCGCATCTTCGACGGTAAAGTTCTTACGCTTTCTGATCTCCTCAAAATCAAGCTGGCGGTGACCCGGCCCCATCTGCCATTCTACCTTCTGGACGTAGATGGTAGAAGAACCCAGGGTGGAAAACTCCTCCTTGATCTTGCGGTTAAGACCCTCAAGAAGGGAAAGGATGGTGATCACCGTCATCACCCCGATGATTATCCCAAGGGCAGTGAGGAACGAGCGGCTCTTGTGATGCCGCAGGGTGACCACAGACAGCCCCAGGAGGGAGAAGAAGCTCATACTATCCTCCCATCAAGGAGATTTATGGTGCGCTTTGCGTGCAGAGCGACGCTGTCATCGTGCGTGACCACTATGACGGTCCTGCCCTGTTCGTTGAGTTCATCCAGGAGCCCCATGATCTCTTCCTCGGTCTTGGTGTCCAGATTGCCGGTAGGTTCGTCAGCAAGAAGTATAGCCGGGTCGTTGGCAAGGGCCCGGGCGATGGCCACCCGCTGGGATTCTCCTCCGGAAAGCTCGTTCGGTCGGTGATGGCTGCGTTCGGCCAACCCTACCATCTCGAGCATCTTCTCCACGACCTCCTCTCTGCGATTAACCGAAACCCCGGCGTACTGCAACGGCAACTCGACATTCTGGGCCGCGGTGAGTCTGGGAAGCAGGTTGTACTGCTGGAACACGAACCCCACCTCGCGGTTACGTACCCGCGCCAGCTGATCGGAATCGTAGCGGGATATCTCCTGTCCCTTGAGGAAGTAGGAGCCATAGGTAGGGACGTCAAGACAGCCAATGATGTGCATGAGGGTAGATTTGCCCGAGCCTGAGGGTCCCATGATGGCCACGTACCCACCCTCATAAATCTCAAGGTTGATATTCTTGAGCGCCTCGACCGCGACAGGGCCGCCGTCGTAGACCTTGGAGAGATCCTGAAGCCTGATTACCGGCTCGTGGTTCGAACCCTTACCTTGACCCTTGGACCTTCGGAACTTCTTTGCCATGGTTCTTCACCTTTGCTGGGTTTAACCTCGTCTCCGTCTTGCAGTATTCTAAGCACCTTGTATGGACCGGTGATCACAGTCTGGTCTTCCTTTAGGCCCTCAATGACCTCCACCGAGCGTCCGTCCGAGATGCCGGTTTTTATTGGGACCAGCCTGGCCTTGCCGTCCTCAAGAACGAACACCGTCTCCGAGAGCTTCCCCTCGACTTCACGTCTGCCGATGGCCTGCAGGGGACAGGTGATTACATCCTCGCGCATCGCGGTGGTTATGTCTGCGGAGACGTTCATTCCAGGACGCTGTGCCGGATCGATATCAACTAGGTTAAGGATCACCTCGAAGTCGGTGACGCCCTCAGCGGCGGAGGTTAAATTAGTCGAGGGCATGTAGCTGATGCTCACCACCTTGGCTCTAAAGGCGGTGTCGGGCATCGCATCGAGCTTTACTTGTGCGTGTTGATCTATCTTAAGGTTGACCACGTCCGATTCGTCCACGTCAACCCTGGCCTGCATGGCTGAAAGATCGGCAAGCGTCATCATAACGGTCCCCGGGTTGTTCATGGTGCCCATCATCACCGCCTCACCCTCCTCGATGTTCAAGCGAACCACACGACCGGAGATAGGAGCGTAGATGCGGGTCTTTGCCAACTTATCCCCACTCTGATCGAGTTGAGCCTTTGCCACCTCGAATGCTGTCCGCAGCCGCTCAAACTCAGCCTGGGATATAAGTGTGTCTCGATAGAGAGCCTCCCCTCGCTTGTATGCGGCAGAGGCTTCGTTGAAGTTGGCACGGCTGAGATCTCGGCTGGAGAGCAATGCGGCGTCGTCAAGCACGCAGAGAAGCTGACCCTTACGGACCTGATCACCTTCCTTCACGTAGAGCTTTTTGATGCGGGCAAGGATCTCCGCGGAGATATCCACCTGATTGGCGGCGCGAAGCTCGCCTGTGGCGGAAACGGTGGAAACAATCCTGCGTTTCGTAAGTTCGGCAACCGTGACCTCGGGCGCGACGGATCGTCTGCTCAAAACGTTGCATACTATCAGGAACACAAGCACCGCTCCTGCGGCTATTCCCAGCCAAATGCCTATCCTCTTTCGGCGTTTCTTATTCATCAATCCTCCAGTGAGATTCCCAAAAAGTAGTTAAGCTCTGCGCGGCTGGACCAGTAATCCGCCTTTGCCTGAACCAATGCACGCTCGGCCTGAACCAGCTCCGCCTCCACCTGCAAAAGATCGGCCAGGGAGGAGGCCCCCAACTCGTAGCTGCGGGCGGTAAGGCGGTAGACCTCGCTTGAAAGCTCAACGTTCTTGGACGCAACCTCCCATCCCTTGTAGGACGAGGACTGGGTAGCGAGTAGTGCGGCCAGATGCTGGCGGAAGCTAAGCTCCTGCCGGGCTAAAGTTATCCTCGAGTTCTTACGCTCCAACCTCGCCCGGTTGATTGAAAGCACCTTCCCTTTAACATCGGCTACAGGAAAGCTTATTGCAAGGCCGTAATCTGCAGACACATCATCCCAGTCCGAGAACGAAGGCAAAACCTCTTCCTGGACAAAGTTCTTCGAGGCGGTTAAGGAAAAGGAGGGCAGGATCGAAGCCCACGCCCCCCAGTATGTAAGCTCGGAGGCCTTAACCTGCCGCAGGAGCACGTCGAAGTCCGGGTTCCGGGCCAATATGGCGGCGGAGATCACCGTGGTGGGAAGGGAATAAGGCTCCTCTGCTTGTAGAAGTTCGTCTGCCTCTATGGGCCGCCAATCTGCAAGACCCATAAGGTCCGAAAGTATGCGCTGGTTGTTCTCAAGCGAGGTGCGGGCAGAGAAAAGCCCCATCTCAGCCGATAAGAGGCTTGCTTCAGCTCTAAGCTTATCCGCCTTGCTCGCTCCACCCAGTTCGAAGCGTTTGGCAACGATCCGCAGGTTCTCTTTGGCCCTGCTGTGCTGACCGTCGGCGCTGGCCACCAACGCCTGGGAGGCGGCCAGGTTGTAATAGGCGTTCTGGACATCCAGTACGAGCTTGGCGATGCCCTGACGAGCCTGTGCACGTGAAACCCCGTTCTGCTGGAATCCACCTATTAGACCGAAGATCGCAGTAGCATCCACCACCGGCTGGGACAGTGAGAATCGAGAAGCCCAAAGCCCGTCCCCCAGATCGGCAAGGGAGGAGTCGGTGGTCGACGAAGACGCAGTAAGGCGAGGCAGTAATCCTCCAGCCCCCTCTGCCAGAGATTGCGCCCCCAGGGCCTTCTTGATACGTGCATCGTCTTTGGCCAAACTGTGCTCGAGCGCGTAGGATAAAGCTTCATCCAGACTGAGCTTTAAGGACGGCGCTTCGGCCTGGGCGGGCAAGAGCGTCGTCAAAAGCAAAATAAAAGCCTTAATAACCCCTCCTTGGTGGGTTACCTAACTTCTTCTTAGAGCAGATGTTTGCTCTCGTTCCGTAATTATACCCCATTAGACGCAGAAATCACTCAAAAGTAAAATCCGCGTCCTCGAGACCTCGTTACTGATCTTACACACCAGACGCAAAAATTATTCAAAAGGTTTCTCTACCCCACGCCGTCACTACATGACGCCGCGGGGACCCCGACTTAACGCTCCTTTTTGCATACGCAAAAAGATCGCGATTTAATACACCTCTATTCAAAAGGTGACTCATCTTATCCCTCCCCCTCCCACACACAGCATGAGAGACCACTCCTGCTATAAATTAAGGGGACGGCCACAGCCGCCCCCTTAAGATTTCTCTCTGCGACCTTTCTCCCCATGGGAGAAAGGAGCATTTTTAAAACGCTATTCCCAGCGAAGCGCGATGAACCGGCGCTAAATACCAGTGCCACTCGAAGCTGTAGTCAACCGCTACGTCGTAGCTTCCGACAGGTATCTTGACGCCAAGCCCTGCCGAGGGGCCGCGGGTGTTGCGGTTAGAAAGCACTTCACGAGCAATAGTGGCGGCATCAACGGATGTGGTGCCTTCTTCGTCGTCTCCAAAATCGGGTGCGGTGTTGAGACCTAAACCCAGGCGCAAGAAAAGCGTCTCGTTGAGCCCATACTCCAGGCCGATGGCACCCTTGGCAGGCTGGTCCGATATATGAGCGAAATCCGCTGTCATGGTAAGACGTGAGGGGGGACCTTCAATAAGGTCTATGGCCACACCGCCAGCAAATGTGAAGGGCATGTGGAAAGGTTCGGATTTGTAGGTGGACGGTATGTCCTCGGTCTGAAGGGTATCCTTTCTGGTGTTGAAGATGAGACCTTCACCTTTGTATGCCATGTCCGGACCGAAGTGCTGCACCACGAATCCCAACCTGAAGTTGCGTATCCCGACGTTATAGGTAGCACCGACATCAACCGCGAATCCCCAGGCGGCAACTCGATGCAGGGTAAGGTCGATGGCTTTAAGGGTGACACCCGCCGAGAACTTTTCAGTCATCTTGCGTCCATAGGATATACCCACCGCGTAGTTGTTGGCCATGTAGTAGTTACCCGTACCGTCTTGATCATCGTAGGTCGTGATTTCAATCGGGCCGGAAAGGTGCGCGAGAACCTGAAAACCTAACGCGTCGAGTTCGCTTAAGGGAACTCCGAGTGCAAGATTCTCTTCAAGCATGCCGGCAAAGAGGATCGCCTGCCCGAAGGTCCCGGCTATCCTGTCCATATTAGCTATCCCGGCCGGGTTCCAGAATAAAGCGTCCGGTCCGTCGGCCAAGGCGGTATAGGCACACCCCATAGCTATGGGGCGGGCACCGCCGCCCATCGTAAGGAAGGACACGGAGGCACCGGACCCACCCAGACGTGCCGAAAGCGGCGTCGCGATCACCGCCAGGGCCAGGATGCTGAGGACAAGGAGTCTTCTACTCGTCTTCATCTTTTCCTCCTACCGGATGATGGCAAACTTGCCAACTTTGGTTTTCTTCTTGCCGTCCGAGGTTTCGGCCTCAACCTGCCAGATATACAAGCCGCTTGTACAGTCCATTCCTGCTTCGGTTAAGAGATCCCATTCCTCGGAACCTGCAGCTCCATAGAGGCCTTCTCCATCGTGCTCGATCGTACGAATCAAAAGACCCGCCGAGTTGAAGATCCTGATACTACACTTGAGGGGCAGGCGCTGGAAGATCACGTGACGGTCGTACTGACTGCGATCCCAGGGGGCGCGTACGTAGTAGGGGTTGGGAACAACCCGGACGTCGTCAAGGGTCTGGGTGGTGTCGTCTTCATCCAAACGAGCTGCAAACGTAGTGTAGCGGAAGCGATCCTCTTCGCTGGTAGCTTTGAGCGTCTTTATGAGGAACTTGTCCCCGGGCTCAGGCGGTATAACGTACCTTGTGGTGTCCCAACCTATCGTGTCGTTAGTAACGGTATCGACAATCGGCCTCCGGGTCGTAGCCGTGTCAACGAAGGAGAGTTTGAACACCTCCTTACCAGGCTTTATCTCTTCCCAGTAGATGGAAACACTGGTGTTGCCCGTGATGTCCAAGCGATCAATGTTCGGGTCGCCGTCTTTATTCCATAGGAAAGATTCCACCGGCTCGTTATTATCGTATCGATTAACCACCACAGGGCCCCACCGATCTTTACCATCTTGTGCGCTGTCAACCACTGTTACAAGGTAATCGATGGTGTAGGGAACAGGTCTTCCTCGAATTGCGTTGGTCCAATCCATATTCCAATACATGTCGGTCTTAGAGGGTCTCTCGAGCCAGCCGGTATAGAGGGTGTCAATCAACTCCTCGACATCCAGGGTGTCAATGGGAACAGAGGCAACCTGAACCAGCACCCCGTCGATGATCGGACCGCTCAGCTCGCCCGCGTGCGTAAGGAAGCTGTCGAGAACGAGGGAGTCGGCATCAACGTCCTTGAAGTAGGCGTACTTGATGATGTCCAGGGTGTCTATCGTCACATCCGATCCTTCGATAATGGTATCGATCCTGGTCACCGCGCGGAAGCCGACCTCGTACTCGTGGCCTGTGATCTCGTCCGGGGAGATGAGGCTGTCTCTAACCAGCGCGCTGCCGTCGCCAGCAACACGAATTACCGGCCCGACCATCGCATCCTGCCAGCCCATCGGGTTGGAGCGGGAAACCGCCCAGTAGGTTTTGCCGGTCTTGCCGCCTTCAAGCGACTCCACACCTTCGGTGGGTTGAGGTTTAGAATAGGATGTAACGGAGTAGTAGTAGATCTGACCGTTGCGAACATCCTCATCGACGTAGTAGTGACGCACGCCGACCTGCCCGCCGAGCTGAGTTTCGGTGTAAGTGTTAATGGTGAAGACCTCGCCGTGAATCGGTTCAAGGATGTCTCCAGTAGCGCCTGAGTCGGCGTCTGAGATGCAGTACTGCCCGCCGTCGATAAAGATTATATCTCCGGACTCGTAGGGATAGTAGTGGGGGCCGTCGACGCCGCCGGTAATCGGGTCTGCATTGGTTACCGTAACTCCGGGCAAAACAGGCTTAACGATGGTGGTGATCTGACCGGCCGTGACGTTACCTACAGTACCAGCTACCCTTGCCTCGATATTAACGTCCACCGGGGTTCCCGGAGGGTCAATCGTCCCGTTTTGCGTAGTCTCGAACTCCACGTATCCGAAGACAGGGTTGTCTGCATCGGTGGCGACGATTGTACCTTTGGGAATCAGCGTGTCACCGGGACCAGGAGTAAAGGTCACTTTACCCTTGGCTTTTACCGCTGCGGGAAAAGCCTTGGGGGTGCCGTTGAGTTTGTCAAGCACGCAGTAACCACTTTCTTCAAGGGCATCGGGGTTGTAGGTCAGGATGTTCTGGGTTGCAACGTCATAGACGATGTAATACTTGTAAGAGGTGTCCTTCTTGTCCTGCTGGAATGTGAGGGTGTAGGTGTTGGGCTCGAATCCGTACTCGGCTGGTTCCTTGCGAGTGAATTCATTGTAGTATACCTCAAGGAACTCGATGCTGGCCTTGCTCGGCCCGGATGTGTGTTCGACAACGGCCGTATCCGGATTTTTCGAATCCTTCAGATCGTAGTCGCCAAGGAGTTGCCAGGTCTCTGAGAGCCCCGAAAGACTCTTGTAGATCCGGTAACCTTCAAAGGTCGGCTGACCGCTCATCGGATCAATATAGTGCTCAGATTCACTGCCCCAGGTAAGATAGACTACGCTGTCGCCGGGAATCACCGAAAGGGAGGGGTTCGGAGGAGGTGCGTAGCCGAAGTAACCGTTCTCGAACTGAATCTTAGCAGACTTGGCCTTCTCTTTGAGTTCATCAAAAGAGTAGGCAACGATCACCGCGATGGTTAACTCCACCTCTTCATCAGGCTTCAGGTGCGGATAAGGGCCGCAGTTCATGAGCATGCGTACGTCGTTAGGCTTATCATAAGTCCAAAACTCCGTATGGGCCATGTAAGCGTACTTGAGACTGTCCTGTCCCAGGTTGTCTATCTCATAACCGTTCGGCCAGGTCTCGAAGCCTGTTAGTCCGATATCCAGAGGGGTATCGAGGAAAACAGCACCTATGTATCCTGCCGGGGTAACCCAGCCTTCCTCCGAGCCGTTGGCATCGTAGGTGTAACCCATGTTGAGTTCCTGATCGAACCCGATCAGATCGTCCCAGAAACCGTCATCACCTGCACTGGTTCCACCCTCTCCGATGTCGTTGTCCATGAAGAAGGAGAAGTAGACCGAATCCAGCGGGAAGTCGTTCATATTCCTAATCTTGTAGTTGATGAAGATGTAGGAATTGTTGTACTCGTAGTTCCAGGCATACGTACGCTGCTCGATTCTTAGCCCCTGCCCACGCAAGTCGTAGGCACCTGTTGAGAGTATCCATATGCACGTGGCGTCGTTGGCCGGAATCCAGTCCCCGCCGCAGGCGTAGCTATCCTGCTCGGAGATGATGTCTCCGTTTCCAAAGGGACCAGGGCTGACCTCAGGCATCTGTATTGCACGGCGATACTTGTTGATCGTGGTATCCGTAAACGGCCAGAGCACCTGGTAGTCAAGAGGGGTAGTTCCGGGAGTGGCAAAGAGCCTTCCGCCTTCACCGTCATACCCGTAGCCTTGAGGGATGGTCATATCACTGAAGTAAAGCCCGAGGTTGCTGATGTCGCGCATGCCGCCTGCGATTTTCATCTCCGGAGCGGCCATAGCTCCAATGTCCGAGTTAAAGGCACCCTTGGAGACGTTATAGACCATCTCGTCTCCAACCGGGTAGTGGCTGCCGACCCACAGACCCCACGCATAGGTGTAGAACTGCTCTGAGCCTTTGGGATACTCGGCGTTCCTGCCTCTCGTGTTAGGATAAAGCCTGCTAGACTCTATGGGGAATTCCCCTCTGTATTCGTGTTCGTCTGCCGGGTGGCGGGCGAATGTGCCGCCCTGAAGGGTATTGCTGACCAGGAAGTCTGAGATGTTTCCTGCGTCTACCCACCATATCATCCACCAGGAGGCCGCCTCGTTTGTCGCCACGGTCAAGAGACGGTTTTGATTTTGGGGTGCAAGCTGAACGTCGCTATCCATTCTGGCAAGAACGGGTAAAGCCAGAAACACGAGGCTCGCTAAAACAAGGATTGTTTTTCTTTTCATCGTCATTTCTCCTCTGGCCTAAAAGCTCACACGGATGCCGAAGCGCAGCTCACGCGGAGCACCAAACATCGCCGGACTCTGAGCGTAGTAATGCTCCCAGTCAGCAACATCGGCCTGCCAGTTTTCGTATTCGTCTGCAAAGCCGTTGCTTGCGTAGTTGCGGTAGTTGGCCTCTTCGTAGACAGGGCGTCCACCGTTGTCGTCAGGGAGACCCGTATTGCTGTAAACATTCACCACGTTACGCCAGTCAAAGATGTTGCGAACATCGAAGTACGCTCCCAGCCTGAGTCTCTCTCCCAGAGGGAACCACTTCTCCAGCTTGGCATCCAGGGTCTTGGTGCCCGGCATACGCCGGGTGCCCATGGGTATTATGTTGCCGCGGGAGTCGGTTCCCCAGTAAGGCTGCCCGGAAGCGTAGTTGAACTGAACGTTCAGATTGGTCAGTCTCAAAGCTTTGACTGAGAAGTCCGGGGCAAGATAGAAGTTCAAGTTGGCCTTGAGCGAGTGTGTAACGTCGAACTCCAACGGGTACTCGTGCTTCGGGGGCTCAAGAGCGGTGCCGCGATAGCGGTAGTAGAACTCACGCCCTGAAGAACCGGTACCCTTGGCATCCATGAAGGAGTAGGTTATATTCCAGGAAAGAAAGCGGGCTGCCCGACGAACCAAACCCACATCGAAACCCGTGACCTTGGCAAAATCCTCGATTACGTACACGGTGTAGGTCGAAAGTTTACCCTTGTAGATTGTGTTTACGCTACGGGTAGCCAGAAGATTCTCCTGATCCTTGTAGTAACCCTTAAGCTCAAACGCCATGTCATTGGATATGGCGTACTTGTATCCCGCCTGGTAGAAGATCGTCTTAAGAGGCGGCAGATTGGGGTTACCCAGCAGAGGTACGCCCACGGTGATGTCGGCTTCCAGATTCTCATAAAGATCCTGCAGGTTGACCGGCTGGAAGAAGTGACCGTAGGAAGCATACATCATGGATTTTTCAGACACCGCGAAGGAGATCGAAAGACGAGGGCTGAACTGGAATTTAGGCTTTGCAACTACCTTGCCGGAGTCGATGTTCTCAGGGTCAACAAAGTAGTCGGATGCAGGATGGAAGAAATCGAAGCGAACGCCCGCGTTAAGCTCCAAATCCTCGTACTTGATCTTGTCCTGAACGTAGGCCGCAGCGATGATCGGTTCCTTGTGGTAGGTATCGTTGTAGGGGTTCTCGTTGACAAACTGGATACTCTTGTAGTCGAGGAAATGATAGTTTCCGCTCATGCCTGCCTTGAACCAGTGGACCTCGTTGGGGTTCCAGTCGAAGGAAGCGTCAGCTATGTACTTGGTGGTGTTGCGCTCCGCCCAGTAGGGGAAGAAGTAGTAACGGAAACGACGGAACAAGGGGTCGGTGTTGTAACGAACGTAATAGAGATTCCCTGAACTCTCAAGGCTGTCCTCGTAGGGATTATCAACGGTGGTATCCTTCCAGTTCTGCCAGAGGTCGTAGTAGTGTTTGTAGAGGTCAAAATCGAAGAGGTGGTAGTGCACGCCTACGGTGTCAATTATTGTATCCGTTCCTTCAATCCTGGTTTCAACCGTGGGCCGCCACTCGTTGACCTCGTACCAGCGCCAGTTGAGGGACTCAAGCTGCTCCTTACAGCCTACCCATCGGAATACGCTGTCGCCGTCTATAAGGTAGCCGTTCTTTTTGACGTACTCGTTGTGGAAGAACCAGACCGCGGAGTCCGGATCCTCAGTGATGGCTGAGTAGCGCTCAAGGATGTTGAAGTAAATAGAGTCCTGGGTGTTGTTGTCAACGTAGGCAAAGGTTGACTCTGGGATATAAAAGCTCATGGAGTCCGCGTTGTAGATGCGCTGTAAGGTCGAGTCTATTATGGTGTCTCCTTCTTCGGAGATGGTGGTATCATGTTCCCACCAGGTCCGACCGTAGGCCCAGGTTACCCAATCCATCAGCATACGACCCACCATGCGGAAATCGTTGTAATGCGCGCCGTCCATGTAGGAGGTCTTGCTATGGGTGTTGAATGTACCTACGTTGACCGTGTACGCTATCTTGTCAATACGCTGATTGACCTTGAGATTCAACTGATAGTTGTCCTGGTTAACCATAGGTCCATTCTGTAACCAGATGCCTTTCGAGTAGGCGTGGCTGTAGCCATGACGCCAGGTGTTGGAGTAGTTGCCTGAAAGGGTAAACTTAGCTCCACCCTCTGTCGGTCGCCAGGCAAGCTTAAGCGTTCCGTTCTTGCGGTGCTGATCGTTGAATGGGAGTCTGTTTTCGTGTTCGAGGATGTTCCCGGAGATGAAGAAGGAGGAACGCGGCAGACCCAGCGGCCCGCCAAAGGACAAGGATCCCTTGTTATGCCACATATCCTTGTTCGGATATTTGATCGGATCCTTACTCAGCCTCAGGTGAGCGTCGGTTTCATACTCGGCTGTGCCCTCGAATCTCTGGCTACTGCCTTCACGGGTGACGATGTTGACCACCGCGGACATCGCATCGCCGTACTCGGCATTGAAGGTGCCGGTGTTAATGGTTATCTCCTGAATAGCCGTGTTGTCTATGTAGACGCCCGATTGACCGGTCACTGGATCGTTGGCGTTGATACCGTCAACCACGTAGACCACCTCGTTGGTTCGGCCGCCCTGGATGTGCAGACCTGACGAGTAGCCACTCGCAGTCTCGGTAGCTCCAGCTACAAGCCTTACAACGTCCTGGTAGTTATCCACCGGCATACGTATGATCTCCCCACGCTCTATGGGATGTGGCTCCGTTGTGAGAAGCGGGCGGGTGGCCGTAATTATTTGCACCGGCATATCGATGCTTCCGGGCTTTAACCTTGCATCCTGTTTGGTAACCTGGTCGGCCGTAACCTTGACACCGCTCACCACAACAACCTGGTAGCCAATCATCGAGAACTCAAGGGTGTATTCGCCGGCACGAAGGTTAGAGATCACGTAGGTTCCATCCATGCCGGTTGCAGCACCAGTGACGGACTCACCATTCTGTCGCACGATGACGTTTACAGAGGGCAGTGGATCTCCTGTTCCGGCGTCTCTTACCCGCCCGGTGATCTTCCCCATGATACCGGCCATTAAAAGACCTGGAATGAGAAGTAACACCATGGCGAGAAAGACGCCCCTTACTTTTACTCTCACGTTAAACCTCCTAGCTCTAGCTGGATGGGTTTTTCAACATAACTCTATGTGAACTGGGGTCGGAATACTCCGATTACAAAGAATTGACGCACCTCCTTTTCTTTCGTGGGAATTCACACTTTGACATTCACTCATAATAACCGTCCGTTTTTGCAGGCCGCCCTAGAAAGCCCAACATTAACTCATCTGCTCAAGAGGGTTACACGGGGAGACAATCCAACTCCTTCGTGTATACCTTCGTATTTGAGTATAGGTTTCTTTCCTGACTTGTCAAGTGGTAGGAAATCTGTGCGCCAGGAGATCATTGCCAGGGGGTGGGCCTACATTTAACAAACCGTGTGGAACGGGCTCTCTAGCCCGTTCTTTTATATTATGCACAGGCTGGAGCACCCGACGGGGGTACACTGGTATGGAGTGCGACAACGCGGTTGTCGCACTCCAAAGTTATATGCTCCTTTTTACCTGGCGGTAAAAAGATCGCAGTATAGAACTGTCCTAGGGGTCCCCGCGGCGTTACGAAGTAACGGCGTGGGGTAAAGTTACACCTCCCCCTTGACGGGGGAGAGTAGGGAGGGGGATTGTCATTGCGAGCGAACGAAGTGAGCGAAGCAATCTCGTAAAGATGACAAAGGCGTCTCAGTCATTATGAGGAGCGAGTGTTCGTGACGAGCGACATGACACCGAAGGACGACGCTTGCGGAGTAATCTCATTCTGCAAGGCGGTGCTATGAGATCGCCACACTTCCCCGCCTCTTACGAGGCGGACGGTCGGTCGCGATGACATTTAATCTTCCCCTCCCCTGGTGGGAGGGGTCGGAGACGAAGTCGACGGGGGAAGGGGAAACATATGCTCCTTTTCGCCTGTGGCGAAAAGATCGCAGAGAAAGAATCGGTACATTCCCTTCGGGAATAGCTAGCGGCCCCGCGTGTGGAACGGGCTCTCTAGCCCGTTCTTTTATGATTATCCACAGGCTGGAGAGCCTGTGCTACATTAAAGATATCCAATCTGTGTAAGTATTTTGAGGTTGAGTGCATAGATTTACTGGAATTCTTCCGTAGACAAAAGTGGGTTTTCAGGCATCAGGGTTAGAAATCTATTATCCTCCGTGCCCCTGCATATCTATGTTCGTAGTAGGGGTTGCCGACCCAGCGGACTACGATCACCCCATAGGTCGAAGATG
This sequence comes from Caldifarciminota bacterium, assembly GCA_023128825.1. Taxonomy (GTDB): domain Bacteria; phylum Hydrothermota; class Tepidihabitantia; order B3-TA06; family B3-TA06; genus B3-TA06. The sequence continues at coordinate 70,321 of JAGMDF010000082.1, forward strand.
CGTGCGCCATCTTGCCGTCCCAAAGATAGATGCCCACGTGGTTCACCTTGCCATGTCTGCCTTTACGAAAGAATACCAGATCGCCCATCTTCAGGGTGCACCTCGAAACCGACTTGCCCATTTTGAACTGTTTGCTTGCCGAGTGCGGCAGCTTTACCCCGAATCCCTTGAAAACCGTCATTGTAAATCCCGAGCAATCCGTACCTTTTGGGGTCGAGCCGCCGTAGACGTAGGGCGTTCCCTTGAAGCGGCGTATCTCCTCCACCAGGGCATCGCGCTGGGGTGTGCGCGTGGTCGCCCTCGGCACACATCCTGCTACCGTAACACACCCCATCAAAATCAACACTACCCCCCCGATCCCAAGCACGCCCCGGATAAGGACACGTCTATTCATTAAGAAGGGAGTTGATCTCCATGGTCAGTAGCTTATCTATGTTGGGGATGGCCCCGACGTGGTGGAATTGAAGCACGCCCGTGGGGTCGATTACCGTGTGTGCGGGGACGGCCGAGACCTCAAACAGGCTGGAGAGCATGCCTGACGGGTCGATGTAAGCCTCGTAGAGGAAGGTGTTGGCGTCCAGGAAGCTATCTACCGTCTGCGGCTCCTCGCTGGAGATACCGATGAAGACCACATCGTCTCGGTCCTGATATGAGCGCACGAGCTGATTGAGTCTGGGTATCTCCTCCTTACACGGACCGCACCAGGTTGCCCAGAAGTTGATAACGACGACCTTCCCTGCAAATTCACTGGCGTATACGGTATCACCGGCAAGGGTGAGAAGCGGGAAGTTCGGCACCGGGACGTTCATCCTGCGCCGCAGCGCGATCTCGAGTTCTTCAGCCTGCAGCCACTCCTCGAAACCCTCGATGCTACCGTGATCCAGAAGATAGATATCCTGGAGGGCCTTCTGTATGGTGCGATCCTCAGGCTCAACGAGCATGATGTTCAGGAGCGCAATCTTGTGTGCGGCAAGATCTCCGGCCTTCTCGCTTACCGCGAGTAGACGTCTGTAGACTTCTTCTTCGTAATCCGGGATGCTGGTGAGCAGAGAGTCCGCCAGTAGAAGTTCGCGGACTGCATCTTCGTATTTGCCGTATTTGAACGAGAGCCAGCCAAGGGTGGTGTAGAGGGTTGCCTGTGTTTCGAGGAGCATGGCGCGTCGTTCGCTGAGGTCGCGCCACCAGAAGAGCTCACGGTAACGGTCGGCGGTGATCCCCTTGATTGTCTGTTTCAGGTATTTTGAGGCTTCCGCGAAGTTTTTGCCCTTGACTGAAGCTGCTTCTGCAAAGCGCGCCGCGGCCATGGGGTCATCGGAGTTCTTTACGGCGCTGCGATAGTAGCCAAGTGCGGTTTTCCAGCTGCGGTCCCTGTAGTATTCGGCCAACTGGATGTTGAGTTCCAGGTCATCGGGATACTTTTCGAGCCACTTAATCATCTCTGCGGTCCAAAGGTCTGTCGGCTGTTCGTACTTAACCTGAAGCATGGTGATTATGAAGGCAGAGGCTAGCTCTGAAGACGGAAACTCGTTAAGGAAATCGGCGGCTATGTCCTCGATGCGTTGTTTGCGACGTCCGGCAAGCGCGTAGCTCATAAGTAGAAAGTAAGCGGTTTCCCTTGCATCTCCTTTAAGTAATGGGAATACCGCCCTTTCAAACTCACCCAGACGCTGTGGTGTCTCTGAAATGAAAGCGTAGATGCTATTCTGATAGTCTGTCCAGCTGGAACCCTCAGGATAGTTCTCAGCGCAGAGCGCCATAAGTGCCTCGCCCTTGTCCTTGAAGCCTTGCGATGCGATAAAGAACTCCATTGCGGCAAAGCGCAGGGCCTCCAGGGAGTCAGGTTCTGCGGCAAGGAGGGAGTCAAGCTCGGCTGCTATGGCGGCTTCAGTTGTCTCGCCCGCCTGGAGCTCTAACCTGTGCAAGAGCACAAGCGCTTGCCAGTTCATGGGGTAATACTCGAGCTCCAGCTTGACAAGCTCGCGCGCACGGTCCCAGCGATCCGCAAGAGGGTCAAGGTAAAGCGTTGCATAACTTCGGTTCGCGTCGTAGCGCGGCTTGCCACTCTCCTCGTACACCGGTGTGGCGAAGAACACTCCGTCATCGTCGGCAAGCGGTTTTTCGTCGTCCTCTATCTTATAGGTGAGGATGGTTGCTTCTCGAGGCACGGTATATGAGAAGTACCACTCGTCCTGGGAGGGCCTGCAGGGTATTATCTGGACCAATACCGTATCCGGCGTGTAGGCGGCCAGGAGCATGCGAGGGTTACTGGATTCGTAGGCGAACCCTTTAATCTTCCACGACACCTTCTGGCCTGGCTTTGGTTTTTCGGGGTTCGGGACCGGGGCCTGAGCCCCGATAAGTAACCCTGCGATTAAAGCAAGGAGTGCAACTCTTTTAAACACGTATCCTCCAGTCGGCTAAGTAAGGGTTTGTTTGGGGATTATAGGTGATCAAGACAGGGTGTCAACGTTATACCCCACACGGACTGCTCCGTAGCCGTGCGGGGATCGGAAATGATCCATTTACTCTCCCCTTGATGGGGTGCAATGCCACCGTCTGGTAGGAGTAAGGTTGGGGGTGATAACTAATCCCCCTCCCCTTAATCCCCTCCCACCAGGGGAGGGGGATTGTCTTCGGATGCGTCTGTCCCCGATTATCTCCCCCTTGACCGGGGAGAATGCCTTTCCGTAGGAAAGGTAAGAGGGGGTGACTATCTAACTAATACCGCCTTTTTCGTAACCCTGCTCTCCCCCATATCCTGGATGAAGTAGACGCCTGGTCTGTATCCTTGGCCCCAGGTAATTTACACCCCACAAATCTGCTTCACCCAACTGGGTGGATGCAGGCGCATCCGTGCGGGGACCACAAAATGGCACCGACATTTACCTCTTAGCGGCGGATGTGCAAAGGTACGGAGAAGCGCACTATCTCTTGAGGGGTCCAGGCCTCGAAGGTCACCGAGCTTTTGAAAAGCGAGGGATCACGGATGCCGTCCCTGGGATGAAACGCCAGCTCTAACTCCTTCCCAACGGCAAGAGTGCTCTGAGAAAGCTCGGGCCTTTCGAGTGCGGCGGGTGTCTCTATAATCTCAAGATTGTAGTCGGTGTCCGAAGAGTTAACCAGTTTAAGCACGACCTCATCTGCCAGCGAGTCTATCCGGTTGAAGTGCAGATAGGCAGGCTCCACCTGGAAGGGTGTGCGGGAGTAGTCCTCGTAGAGTCGGACGGTTACGTTTACCTTGAGGATGGAATCTCGAGGGTCGTTCGAACGTATGTATGCCCACTTGACGCGCTCCGCGAAAAAGCCCTGGGTATCGAAGATGAAGTCGAAGGACGTGCTGTCACCTGGTGCAAGCTGGTTGCGCTTGAGCTCGGTGGTCGTGCACCCGCAGAAGGTGCGGATCTTTTTGATCTCCAGAGCGGCGTCACCGTGGTTGTATATCCAGAAGGTGTGGCGGTAGTGCTCTCCTACAAACCCGTAGCCGAAGTCGAAGCTTTGCTCCGAGACCTCGATCTTCGGGACGCCTGAAAGAAGAACTCCTAACATAAGGGCCCAAAAATTCATGACTTACCTCCATTTATTGAAAGAGGTTCTGATTCGTTACCACGCCATAGAATCACCATCCATATCAGCGCAAAGGCGACAAGGATGGCGGCCACGGCCAGCAGAACGTAGGTAAACTCGACCTTTTCCGCGATGAACCCTGCAGGCACCGCGGTAACCAGGAACGCCAGGCTTGCAAGCATCTCACGCCACGCGAAGAGCCTGCCTCGAGCCTGGGCCGGGATGCGCTCCTGGATTATGGTATCCTGGCTGATGTTGATCGCAGAGAACAAAATCCCCGCCACAAAAACCACCAAGCCCATTATAACAGCCATAACGAGGTTAAGCGTAGCATCTGAAACCACCCGCTCAAGACCTATCACGAGGTAGCTTCCTCCTCCGATAGCGAACATAACACCCGTAAATATGTAACTTATTATAATCAAACGATGTTTACGGAACGCGGGACCCAGGAGTCCTGTAAGAATCGGGCCTAAAAACATCCCGCCCGCGGCCGCAGCGGCAAGAAGCGTTACCCCTATGGTTCCCATCGAAAGCGTCTGCTGGATGGTCGGGACGATGACCGTGAACGCCACGCCCGACACGAAGAAGAGCGCCGCTATCGAAAGCATAACGAACCGCATCATGCGGGTTTGGGTCATGAGCCGGATGCCTTCCTTAATCTCTTTCAGGTAGCCCGAAACCCTCTTACCTGTCTCTGTTACGCTATCTCTCGCATGTATGATAATGGGTTTTTCGTCCACTTTGATAAAGAGTATGAGTATAAACGAGATCACATAGGTAATGGCGTCTACAACAAAGCCCAGGCGCCAGCCAATCCAGGCAACCAGAAATCCCCCTGCGAAGGTTCCGATTCCGGTGGCGGCGCGTAAGAGGGTTAGGTTCGCGGAGTTGGCCTGCATGAACTCTTTTCTATCTACAATCAGGGGCACGATTGCAAGGCGGGCTGCAGAAAAGAAGAAGCCGAAGACGTAGACTACCAATGCCACCCCGAGCATCCACATAAGGTGGCCTGAGAGAAGGTAGACGAAGGGCAGGGAGGTGATAAGCAGGGCACGCACCGCATCACCGACCAGAAGCACGTGTTTCTTTCGCCAGGAGTCGATGAACGGTCCGGCTATGGGACCGAGTACGATCGAAGGAAGCGTAAAGATCACCGCGACGCCGCCGAAGGCCGCGAAGCTGCCAAAGAACTCTACACCCAGAAGCTCGATGAACGCCATCTGGGTAAAGCGGTCGCCGATCTGGGAGATCATGTTGGCCGTGGCAAAAAGCGCAAAGTTGCGGTTGCGAAACAGCTTGAAGAACGTCTTTGTATCTAGTTTTGCGATAACACCCTCCTTGCCTGAGCTACATCCTTTTTGACCTGCTTGCGGAGCGATTGCATGGAATCAAACCTCATATCAGGGCGCAGCCTTTCAACGAAGTGAACAATGGGTGCCGTACCCTCTTTTGGAGGACCTTCCAGCAGGTGAACCTCAATCTTGTGCGCTGAATCGCCGAACGTTGGGCTTGATCCGATGTAGCAGACACCGGGACTGCGTTGCGTCCCGAATCTCACCGCATAGATACCGTCGGGTGGCACCAGTTTATGTAGATCATCAGGTTTTAGGTTCACTGTCGGGGTATCCAGTAGTGCACCCGCCCTGCCCAGTCCTTTAGATGTCTCGCCCTTGAGTCTGTACTCGTAACCCAGCAAAGCGTTGGTGCGGCGGATGTACCCCAGAAGCAGAAGCTCCCTTATCCGTGTGGCGCTGATCGGCTCTGCCTCCATGCGTTCCTTGGGCAAGGTCATGACCTCTATCCCCGCTGCTTTCTTAAGCGTCTCTATATCCCCGCGGCGCTTGTGACCGAAGCGGAAGCCCTGACCAACCACCACGAATCTTATCCGGCGCGGCAGAAGCTCCTTGTTGATAAAAACCTGCGGTTCTTCATCCACGACCTTGGTGAAATCAAGGAATATCACCTCGCTTATCCCGTGTGAGCGAAGAAGCTCGGCTTTCTCTTCCCTTGTAGAGAGGAGAAAGTTAAAGTGGGGGTTGAAGTAGAGTGATGGCGGGGGATCAAAGGTTACGGCTATCGTCTGAAGGTCCCTTGCCTTCGCTTCTTTCAGCAGGGCATTGATAAGTGCTGCGTGCCCTTTATGCACCCCGTCGAAGGAGCCTATAACTGCAGCTCGATCAGCCAACGCTTTCTCCATTGTTGTATATAAGGCGTCGCGAACAGAGCTTGCCATCCCTAGGTTCGCATAGGAAAGCCTGACGGCGATCCCGGGAGAAAACTACAGAACTCGGAGCATCGAGGAGTTCGGGATCAATACCTTGAGATAGCGGCTTGCCCTGAAGCAACATAAGGGCGCTGGAGGTGTCAATCTCTGCCTGCGGCAGGTGAGAAAGGAGCTCCTCTATCGGGATCATAGCCTTCCTTATACTCTCAATGGTGATACCCTCAAGCCGAAGGGCATCCTTGATCTCGAATCTCCCGATCCGAGTACGAGTCAAAGCGGAAAGCGACGCTGCTAACCCCAGCTCTTCGCCTATCTCTCGAGCAAGAGACCGAATATAGGTACCGGACGAGACCCTTGTGCGGATCTCAAGCAAGGGGTTTTTCCATGAGAGAAGCTCGATTTCGTATATCGTTACCCTTCGTTCGGGCAGCTCGAACTCCTCACCCGAGCGAGCCATATCGTATGCCCTTCGGCCTTTGACCTTCAGCGCGGAGTAGCGTGGGGGGCGCTGCATCCTTTCCCCTTTGAGCTTGTCCAGAACGCTGCGGATCGGTTTTTCATCCAGAGGTGGAACCTCAACCTCCTCAAGCACCTTCCCTTCAGCGTCTAATGTATCAGTTCTTACCCCCAGTCTTACCACAGCCTCATACTCCTTGTCCAGATCCTTAAGGAGATTCTGAACCCTGGTCGCTTCGCCGACCAAGATCAGCAATAAACCCTGGGCCGCCGGATCAAGCGTGCCCGCGTGTCCTATCTTCGTTTTTTTCCCAATGATCGGCCGAAGCCTTCGGATCACATCGAACGAGCTTATGCCTCGGGGTTTATGGAGCGCTAACCCTCCTCGCACGCAAGATACCTCTTGGTTTCCTCTATTACCCGTTCCTTTACCTCCTCATACGAACCCTTGAGCTTGGCCCCGGCCGCCGCCGGGTGACCTCCTCCTCCAAAACGCGAGGCGATCCTGTCCACATCCGCCCCGCTTAAAGAACGAAAACTCATCCTGACCGTGCCCTCTTGGCGCATCTCGCGGAAAAAGATGGCCACCTTTATCCCTGGTATCGAGGAGGGATATCGGATAAAGCTGTCCGAGTCGTGTTCATCGTGCCCCAATCCCACATCGTCAAGCATCTTTTCGGTGAGTTCTATTGTGGCGATCCCGTCCGTTATCTTCAGGGTTGCCAGTACCTCGCCCAACAGAGCAAGGTTCCGCTCGTCGCGGGCGGTCATCCTGAATGCAATGTCCGATGCGTTGACCCCATGCTCCATAACATCGGCACATATCCTTAAGACCTCCGCCGATACGTTAGGCAGCACAAATCCTCCGGTCTCGGTAAAGAGCCCGGTAAAGACCATCTCACCCTCCTGGCTCCCTAAAGGTGCGCCGGCAAGCCGCAGAAGTTCAAAGACCATAAGGCATGCCGCACCGCGATTAACCTCAAGCCAGTTTACGCCGCCGAAGCGCTCGTTGGATTGATGATGATCTATGTTGATTACCCTGGCCCTGGGCTTTGGCAGTGCTACCCTCTCAAGATTCGGGGCGTCGAGGGTTATAATCGTGTCCGGCTCAAGACCTTCAATCGATTGCTTTATCTCGCCGATTCCAGCTAGGAAACCGAACTTTTCAGGGATGGAATCACGAATGTAGAGGGTATAACCCTTGCCCAGATGCTTGAGGAGCCGACCCATAAGGAGGGTAGAGGTTATGGTATCTCCGTCGGGATCGATGTGACCCACGACCAGAAATCTCTTTCCTTTACGTATCTCGTTCAGTACTTCTTGAGCGTTCATCTTGTATCTCTCGGATTTTTTTCTCTATAAGCACGGTTTCATCCCATATGAAGCGCAGATCGGGCATGTACTTGATTGTGATTCGCGAAGCGAGTTCACGCTTGATTGGGCCTTTTTCCTCCTCGAGCACCGCGAGTGCCCTCTCGTGGGCAAGATTCGATTCGATGGTTGAGAAGTAGAGATCCGCCCTTTTGAGGTCTCGCGTCATGACGCAGTCGGTGATGGTTATCCACTGCATCTCCGGACGGTTGAACTCCTGAAGCAGGATACAGGCCACGTTCTGTTTGATGAGCGCGGCTGCGCGGCGCGCTCGATCTTTAACCATCAGTACACCTCCCTGATGCTGTAGTCCAGAAGCTGCCAGGCCAGGTGCTTTCTTTTTATCCTTGAGATGATCCGTTCGAGCACCTGTGAGTTGTGTCGTGCATCGTTTGAGACCGCGGTCACCGCCAGTTTGGTTCGCTGCCAGGTGTTTTGACCGTCAATCTCTGCAACCGCCACGTTGAACTCGTTGTGCAATTTGTCTATAAGGCGCGTCAGATCGCGGCGTTTGTCTTTGAGAGACTGCGATTGGCTGTTGAACAGCTCGACTTCAAGCAAACCTATCATTCCCTTGCACGCTGGATTACGGTGTAGAACTCCAGGATATCGCCTTCTTCAAGGTCGTCCCATTCTGCGATCCTGATTCCGCACTCGTATCCGGCCTCGACCTCCTTGACCGATTTCTCGAACCGCTGCAGGGAGGTGATTTCGGATTCGGTAAGCTGATCGTTGCCCCGATAGACGCGCACCTTGGCGTCACGCGTAACCTTCCCTTCGGTGACGTACGAACCGGCTACGGTTCCTATCCTGGAGACCCGGAACACCTGCCGCACCTCGGCACGACCCAGGCTTACCTCTTCTTCTTCCGGCTCAAGCATACCGAGCATCGCGGCCCGGACGTCGTCTATTGCATCGTAGATTACGTTGTAGTTGCGGATCTCGATCCCCTCGCGCTTGGCCTGGTCGCGGGCATCGGCATGGGCGGTTACGTGGAAGCCTATGATCACCGCCCCGGACGCTTCAGCCAGGTTCACGTCGGTTACGTTTATCGCTCCCACCCCGGCGTGGATTACCTTCACCTTCACTTCCTCAATGGAAAGGCCCTCAAAGGAAGAGGTGAGTGCCTCGACCGATCCGTAGACGTCTCCCTTGAGAACGATACGAAGCTCCTTGACTCTTCCTTCCTGTATCTGCTGCTGGATAGCCTCGAGTGAGAGCTTGGAGGATGCCGCAAGGGTACGTTCACGGCGCATGAGCTTGCGTCGCTGGGCAAGATCGCGCGCGTTGCGTTCCGAGGCTACCACCTCGAACGTCTCACCGGGTTCTACGATCCCGCCGATCCCCAGGACCTGAACCGGCGTTCCAGGCGAGGCCTCAGCCAGGCGTTTACCGCTCTCGTCGGTCATCTCCCTCACTCGCCCGCACCACTCGCCGCATATGTAGGGATCCGTTCGGTGCAGGGTTCCCCGATTTACTATGATGGTGGTAATCGTCCCTTTGGAGGTGTCCAATTTCGACTCAACCACCACACCTTTTGCCTTACCATCGTAGGGAGCCTTGAGATTAAGCTCCATGGCCGTAACCTGAATGGCGTCCAGAAGGTCGTCGGCACCCTCGCCGGTTACACCTGAGACAGGGACTGCTATTGTATTGCCGCCATATTCCTCAACTACGATGTTATGCTCGGTGAGCTGGCTCTTAACCTTATCAGGATCGGCTGTCTCAAGATCCATTTTAGTAATGGTTACGATTATCGGCAAGTCCGCGGCCTTGGCGTGATTGATGGCTTCTATGGTCTGGGGCTTTATGCCGTCGTCTGCGGCCACGACCAACAGCGCGATATCTGCTACCGAGGCACCTCGTGCACGCATGGCGGTGAAGGCTTCATGCCCCGGGGTGTCCAGGAAGACGATCTTAAAGTCCTTTATCCGCGCGGTGTACGCACCTATACGCTGGGTGATCTTGCCCGTCTCTTGTGCCGCCACCCGGGTTTCGCGGATGTAGTCCAAGAGGGTTGTCTTTCCATGATCCACATGCCCCAGAACTACCACCACTGGCGGCCGGGTTTTTACATCGAGGGATTCCTCCTCCTCTCCTCCCCGCAGAACGGGTTCCGCTTCCACCTCGATCTTAACGTTGAACTCCTCCGCTAGGATAGAGATAGTGTCCATATCCAGGCGCTGGTTGATGGTTACGAACACGCCCATCTGGACGCAGCGTTTGACGATCTCGGCCGGTGGGACTCCGAAGGCGTGGGCAAGTTCTGAAACGCTCATATATTCACTGACCGTTGCCTCTCGCAAGACGCGAGCGGGTTCTTTGGCCTGCTCAAATATCTTGGTTTGTTCCTCTGCTCTGCGAATCTTGCGAGCCGGACGAGGGCGTTTGCCGCCTCTCTTCTTGGGACGTTTGTGATCCATCCGGGCAAGGGTCTGCTTGATTGCCTTCTGGACCGCTTCTTCCGAAAGTCTTCTTGGCTTCCGTACGGAGGGTGGCCGTTTGGCAGGTTTTGACTTCTTCATCGAACGTTTTATCTTCTGCTTCTCCTCACGCAGCCTCGTCTTTACCGCCTCGAACTCCTCGGGCGTTATGTAGGATGTGTATCCTCGTTCCTTAAAGCCAAGCCCCTTCATCATGCGGCCGAGCGCTTCGCTTGAAAGTTTCAGTTCCTCGGCCGCCTCAAAGAGCTTAAGCTTACGGGAAGCCACTACTTATCCTCCTCTTCCGACTCCTTATCTTCGCTCCCCTCACTCTCTTCGGCGGTGGTTTTTTGCTCCTCCTCTTGCGGTGCTGGTTCTACCTCGTTCGATCCCCCCTCCTTCTTCTCTTCTGCTGGCTCTTCAGATTGCGGGGCGGCTTCTGATATCTCTGCTTCTTTCTTGGATTTCATAGACTCCTCTGGTTTAACACTACCCTCAGTCTGCGGGGGTTCCTCTACCGCAGGTTCTTCCTCCTTGCTTTCTTCGGTCACGGCCTTCTCTGAGAGCTCGCTCTCCGCCGCTCGCATCTCCTCAAGCTTCTTCTTCTCGAAGAGCTTGTGCTCGAGCTCACGTTTCTCAAGCTGTTCGCGTATTTGGGTCTTGAGCTGCTCTATGCGGGTCGGGTCCCAGCCGAGAATCTTGGCTGCCTCCGTAGACGTCTGTTCGAACAGGGAGATGACCGTTGTGAAGCCTGCCTCAAGGAGTGTTTGCCTGGTTTCTTCAGAAAGGAAGTCAAGTGTTTCGACCATGATCTGGGCCATGCGCTGGCTGAAGAGCCGGTTGCGGTAGTCGGATTCTTTGAGGATATCCAGCTTCGAGTTGGACAGAAGCGAAGCGAGCCACACGTTCTGTCCCTTTCGACCGATCGCCTTGGAGAACTCCTCGTCCGGGACTACGACCGTGTATGCCACTTCTTCTTCTATAACCTCCTTGACCAGTGCCGGACTCATGGCCCTGGCGATGAAGATCTTCTGGTCCGGGTTCCACTGGATGATGTCTATCTTCTCGCCCGAGAGTTCCTTGGTGACGCTCTGGATACGCACCTTGCGGTAGCCTACACACGCGCCGATCGGGTCGATCTTCTCGTCGTGGCTGGTGACGGCGACTTTGGAACGAACCCCGGGGATCCTTGCCACGTTCTTGATCTCCACGATCCCCTGCTGAATCTCCGGCACCTCGCGAGCCAAAAGCCTCCTTAAGAACTCGGGGTGGGTTCTGGAAAGATAGACCCTGGGCCCGATTGGGGTACGCTGAATCCTTAGAACGTAAAACTTGAAGGGTGCCCCGATCTGGTGGTGATCGGTTTTGAGCTGGTCGCGCAGGGGCAGGATTCCATAGATAGCCCCCAGGTTGACCAGGATCTCTTCCTTTTCGATCTTATGAATGGTGCCTGAGATAATCTCCCCCTTCTTCTTTATGAACTCGTTGAAGAGCTTTGTGCGTTCGGCCTCGCGCAGGCGGTGGGTAAGTTCATCCACGGTGCGTTGTATGGCAACTCGCCCGACCTCTTGCAAGGGAATCTGGATACGTACATCCTCGCCTTCCTTAACCTCCGGATTGATCCGGCGGGCCTCCTCAAGAGATACCTCCTGACTTACGTCCTGCACGCGTTCGACCGCGGTCTGGACGATCGCGACCTCTATCTTGCCCGTCTCAGGATCTACATTGACGTCATGACGCACATCACGGCCGAAGCGCCGTTTCAGACCGGATACAATGCTTTCCTGCAGTGTGTCGTAAACGTAACTTACCTCAACGTTTCTTATGCGGGCAAGTTGCGTTACCAACCGTGTGATTTCTGATTCCATCTATCTCCTTTTGAAGAGTTCCCCGGTGGTTCTCTGCACCTGGGCCGAGAGGATCTCGTTGTATGTAAGCCGGCGGCCCACGTCGGCTTCGGTTTCAATTAATATACCTTCCTCGTCTGATTCTTTGAGGCGACCTTCAATTACCTCCCCTTCGATCTTTACGCGCAGACGTTCCCCCACGGCGCCGCGGTAGTGTGCCGGGGTATAAAGCTTGCGCTCAATACCTGGGGTGGAGACGTCAAGAGCCAGGTTACGCCACTTGTCACTGGCAGCGGCAAGCCTCAGGCTTAAGGCGCGGCTTATCTCCTCGCAGTCGGCAATGGTGGCCCCGCCCTTTTTATCCACATATACCTGGAGCCTGCTGCCTTTGTGCTCCAGATGGTAAAGATTGCACCCGCGCTCTTTGACCGCGTTCCCGATCACTCTTGCCAGGCTTTCAACTACCGCCGACATCTTCCTTCTCCTTGGCAATGAGTTCTCTTACCTTGGTTGCCGCATCCTCCTTGCGAACCGTGATGATCTCGCCAGTCGCCACTTTCTTTATATCAACCTTTCCCTGCTTTAATCCGCGGGGTCCTACTGTGACCCTGTAGGGAATACCCACCAGGTCCGCGTCCGCGAACTTGACGCCCGGTGTTACATCACGATCGTCAAGAGCCGCCTCAACACCTGTCTCGCTCAACTCATCATATATCTTTGATGAGACCTTCGCTTCTCCCAGTGATATAACCTCAACCTCGTAAGGTGCCACAGAGACGGGCCATGCCATGCGGTCATCGGCGTAATACTGATCCGCAAGTGCGGCCATTGAACGCTCTATCCCTATCCCGTAGGAACCCATCACTATGGCGCGATCTTGGCCCTTCTCGTCTACAACCCTCGCCCCAATCGCCTCCGAGTACTTGGTGCCCAGCTTGAAGATGTGCCCCAGCTCGATGGTGTGCTTCTCGGTAAGCACCGCGTCGCATTTCGGACATATATCACCGGCTTTCACCCTACGCAGATCAAGATACTCGCGGATATTCGCCTCCCCTGAAAGGCTTATGCCAACGATGTGGTAGTCGTCTTCGTTGGCTCCCACTGCATAGATATCAGAACCCTCAAGGCTCTTGTCCGCATAGGTCGCTACTTCTATACCCTGCGGTCCAAGGAACCCCAATGAAGCACCCATGTAGCGTCTGGCATCCTCATCGGTGGCCGGGACGATGTCCTCGCCGAACGTACGCTTGAGCTTTTCCTCGCTCAGCTCGTAGTCCCCTCTCAAGAGTACCAACAGAGGTTTACCCCCTCTCATATATAAGAGGCTTTTGACCAGCTGGGAGGGCTTGACATCCAGAAATCCTGCGACCTCCTCCACAGTTTTAAGGCCGGGGGTATGGATTTTCTCTCGTTTGGCCTCAAGCGTAGGGGCCGGGATGGGTTTGCCCTGGGCCACCTCGGCGTTTGCCCTGTACTCGCATCCAGGACACACAAACGAGGTATCCTCGCCTGAGGAGGCCTCTACCATGAACTCGGCCGA
>JAGMDF010000083.1 GCA_023128825.1 Caldifarciminota bacterium
CCACCTTGACAATCGGCTGTAAGTCAATATCCTACGTTATGATCAACAGTTTGGCGGGAGGACGATGATGGGTATCTTTGACCTGTTTAAGGAAAAGGAGACGCCAACGCCGGAAAGGATCCTCGAGCTTGCAGTGTTCTCGCTCGGCTCAGAGACCGATCTTTACCGCATCTCTCAGCACCTGAGTCTTGCTTTTGGCGCTCCTGCGTGGGAGCGTTTTGCAGGCAGGCGCTCGCTTGTCTTTAACCTTGACGAGGGCAGCCTGGCAGCCCAGATTCCCTACCGGCTCTCGGCAAGGCTTTTTGAGGACGGCGGCGGTTTCGTAAGGCTTGATCTTGACCTTTCAGGCCATGCGTTTGACGTTGAGGAAGGTATCCTTTGGCGCAGGCGAGAACTTTCCTCGGCCCTTGCCCGTTTTCTTGAGGCAGCCCTTTCCACACGCGATCCAGAGGGGCTCAAGCACGCATCCGGCGCAGACGAAGCGCTCGCAAGGTTAGGGATAGTTCCTGAGCGAATCGCAGGGGAGCTGGATTTCGGATTCACCCCCGGTTCAACCCTTATAAAGATAGGCGTCCTTCCAAAGGGCGGGGAAAAGATCGCTTCAGGACCTGATACCGTGTTGTTGGATGGGGTTTATTACGTGGAGTCGAATGATGAGGAAACGCTGCGCGAGATAGAGCGTTGGGTATATCGTGAGGGTGCATCGGCATGGCACCGGCTCAGCTTGCGGCGATGGCTTGAGCGGATGGACGATGTTCGTTCTTCACTCAACCGAAGCCATATCAAGGATTTTGCAAGATTCCTAAGAAGGGTGAACCGTTTTGTTACGAGGGAGCGTCGCTTCACCGCTTCACACCTGCCAGTTCCGTATTTGACGGTGGACTCTGAGTTCTCCCTGCTTACCGATGATTTCGATCCAACGAGCCGGAGGCTTACCGAGCTTTTCTCGGTCAGGCAGGAGGAAGCCGTAGATGTTGCCCTTTCCGAACTGCGCAGACTCTCCCGCAAACAGGAGAAGCTGTTTGTGGCCTGGGTGGTGCTGGTTGCCGTAGCCGGGGTGTTTTTAGGGGTTCTGCAACTCTTTTTTCCCCAGGCAAGCTGGCTGTGGATGATCGGCGCAGGAGCTTTAATAATCTTCCCGTTGGGAGCTTACTATCTTTGGGCTTTCCTGCGTCGCAGGTCCGATCCTAAACGTGCCGCAAGGCTTGCCGAGTTAAAGAGAAGGCAGGAGATACTTTCCGAGTCTGTCTCCCGCCTGGAAGGTGATCAGGGGGTTCCAGAGGAGTTCCGCGAGGAGCTTCTTACGCGCACTCGCCGGGAACTTGCACGCATAGAAAGGCTTCGCTCCGAGGAAGAGGGTGCTTAGCTAAATAACAGCTCTTTACAATCCTTGAATTATCGCTAGAATCCACAGATGTCTGAGGCTTCTTTCGTTGAGCGCTTTGGGGTACAGGTTCTTGAAGGATTTTCAAGCATTGCCGAGGCGTTCAGCTACCTCGCACTGCGTGGGATCCGCGTAGTGGAAATAAATCTTAACAACCCTTACTTCCTTGCCCAGCTGACCGCGGAACCGGAACGTGCAGAGATTGCAAAGGTCGCTCAAGATGAAGGGATAACCTGGGTCGCGCATCTGCCTGAGACCATAGGGTTCTTCGAGATCGCAGAGCAGGTTTTTGCCCGCTACCTTACGTGGCTAGCCCGTCTTCAGGAGAAGGCTAGCGATGCCGGTTGCAAGGCGCTTACCGTTCACCTCGGCTCGGCACCCCACCTTGCTTACTCAGGACAGCGTCGTCAGGGTACTGATCTGTTCCGTGAATACTATGAGACTACCCTGCTTGTGCGCCTGCGCCGCGCAGCAAACCTCTTGCGCAATGGTCCGCCTGTCTGCATTGAAAACGTCGGCGGTTTCCATCAGCAGTTCGTCAGGGATATCCTTGCACGCATTGATGGCCTTTCCTACACGATGGATATCGGACACCTGAAGGTGGCTCATCCGCGCATCGCCGATGCCGAGTTTTGCTTCTTCCGTGAACATGCTAACGCCATCCGGGTGGTTCACGTCCATGACAACGACGGTGAATGGGATGGGCATCTGCCGGTTGCCGATCCGGCGGCTCTTGAACCTTATTTGGGGTTTGCCAGGGAGTTAGATGCTTACCTCATTATGGAGGTGCGTCCTGTTGAGGCTGCTATCTCTTCACTCGCGGCTCTGACCGGCATCAAGCGGTAGCTTGGTCTCGAGAAAGTTCAACACCTTCTCCCTTTTCTCTTTATCCGTCGGTAGAAACAGTTGAACCCCGCGGAAGTTGTCAAGGAAACGCTTGCGGGTTGTAAACGTCGAGAACACAACGCCCGATCGGGTAAGGAAGAATCGGCGGAACATCTTCCACTCCCTGCGGTCGGTATGGTAGAATTTCTTTATGACTATCTCTTCATGGGTAAGATGGTAGTTTATCGGTATGAAGTAAGGGTTGAACGAGCCGAAGAAGAGCAGGAAGACCAGCAAGCCGGCAAGGATCGCGGGCAGGATTCTGGAGGATACCTCCCCAGGTACGATATCGTAAACGTATTTGCCAACAGTAAAGATTATGCACACAAGGACT
Organism: Caldifarciminota bacterium; assembly: GCA_023128825.1. Classification (GTDB taxonomy): domain Bacteria; phylum Hydrothermota; class Tepidihabitantia; order B3-TA06; family B3-TA06; genus B3-TA06. The sequence goes on from JAGMDF010000083.1 coordinate 2,604, forward strand.
ATAAGAATGATAACGGTTTTCCACGGATGCTCCGGCGCAAGAAAGGCCCTCCATTTGATCTCCTTGGGGACCTTCTTTACAGAGGATTTCTTCCTGGGGGCTTCGGCGTTCACGATCTTTTAAGATACATGGGCCCGGCAGGACTTGAACCTGCAACCAACTGATTATGAGTCAGCTGCTCTGCCAATTGAGCTACGGGCCCGTCGGAGGAAATATGCATCCCACTAATCCAGGAGCTTTAGGTTCAACTCTTCCTTGTACTTACGCTCAAGCTTGCTGCCGAACGTTATCACCGCTATCTCCACCGTTCCAGAGACCACCGCCGAGTAAAGATGTCCGCCGAAGGCAAGGAAGTTGGGACCGGCAATGGTCACATGGATATGAGCGATGGGTTGAGGCTCCGTCTCGTCTTTTGGCTCGACATCGCCTTCGCCGCTTCCGGCGTCGTCCCAGGCCAAATTGCCTGTAAGCGAGGCTATCTCGAACTCGCCTTCGAACTCCTTGTCTATGTATCCTTTCTTTTCTGCGTCGAAGTATCCCAGGTGCGGATTCTCGACCGCCCCCAAACCGGTCAGAAACGCACCATTCGGTTTGCGATCCCGTGCCCATCTAAGCAGTGTAGTGATTACCTCTTCGCCGCGATCGAATCGCAAGAGGTAGTTCGTGCCGTCCGAGTACTCCTTCATTACCGAATTCTATCCAGTCTGGGGCGTTTGTAAAGGGTGGGGGGGGGCGGCTCTTTCGTTAAAGTAGCAACCCCTTGACAAATGAACAAATGATCATATAATCATGTCATGGAAGAGACGACCAAGATATTCAGGGCGCTCGCAGACTCCACGCGGATGAGGATCATGCTTTTGGTATTGAAGCAGGAGCTGTGCGTGTGCGAGCTGGAGAGTGTGCTTTCAATGGAGCAGTCGCGCATCTCGCACGCTTTAAGGATCCTACGGGACGCGGCTCTAATCGAGGAGCGTCGAGAAAGTCGCTGGATCTTCTACCGCGCCGCCTCCTCCCTTCCTCCATCTCTGTTTTCCTGTCTTGAGGAATCCGGGAGAGACGATGAGCAAACCTTGGCTGATAGCGAGAAGATGGCAAGACTCCTTGAATCCGAGGAGCCCGAGGGCAGGCGCTGCCCTCTTAGGGATCAATGAACTTCGTTAAAGAAAAGAAAGGAGACAAGCAAAATGAAAGAAAAACCCAGATTTATAATGTGCAACTGCACCGGTGAGTGTCCGGGGTTCAAGGACATGAACTTCTGGAAGCTTTTGAACTTCGTGCGCAACGAGCTGGATTCGGAATACGCCGTCATCCATCCCCAGCTCTGCGTTGATGACGGCGACCGCTTCCTTGAAGAGGTCCTTAAGCCAGGGGTTACCTATGTGATCGGCGGGTGTGATCCAAGGATGCAGAAGAAGATGTTCCGCGACCCGTTTGAGAAAAAGGGTATCGATTTTGACAAACAGGTACTGGCCCTTGACCTTCGCAACATGACCACCGACGAGGCGATGAAGAAGGTAAAGGAAGCCTTCGAAGGCTTGAGCCAAAAGACCTAAAGGAGCATCAGAGATGGGATTTGGCGATATCCCAAGGGAAAAGATTCCATGGCATCCGAACATTGATTATGCGAGATGCACCAAGTGCCAGGAATGCTACAACTTCTGCAAGAACCAGGTTTTTGTCTGGGATGAGGCTTCCAACACACCTGTTGTCGAGAACCTTCACAACTGCGTTCTGGGATGCAGCGCCTGTGCCAACCTCTGTCCGGGTGAGGCGATCTCCTTTATTAGCCTTGAGGAGTTAAGGGAGACGATACGCAGGCTTCGGGCACAGGCTTCATAACACCCAGAAAGGAGAGAAGATGTCGAACCTCAAGATAGAGATCTTCGGGCCAGGATGCCCCAAGTGCATGAACACGCAGGAGCTTTTTATGCGCGCCCTCAGTGAGATGAACCTTCCAGCCGACCTGAGGGAGATCTCTGACGTGGAACAGATGATCCAGCGCGGCATTATGTCCACCCCTGCGGTGTTCATCAACGACAAGAAGGTATCGGAAGGCAGGATGCTCATCCTGTCCGAGGTCATCACGCTTATAAAGAAAGCGATCCAGTAGGGGGAACAGGTAACATCTCAATCTTGAGCCTGTAGGATACCATCTTGACGCGAAGCGTCGGAAAGGAGAAAAGAGAGATGAAGAGGAATACAATAATCCTAATCGCGGTACTGGTCGTTCTGGCCGGGGCGGTGACCGCTATCGTCGTGTTGAAAACCAAAGCCGATAAGAATAAAGAAATGGCAACGGTAGACAGTTTGGTTCAGGATACATTGATCCCGGATACTATAGTTGCACAGCCGGTTGCCGATACCGCCGAAGCCTTGCCGGAACCTGAGGTGATTGAAGAATCCGAGACTGCCGCTCGAAATCCTGCCCCTGAACCTGAGCCGGAAGAGGTTAAGCCGACTGCGACAGATCCTCTTGGTCGGGCCATTGCTACCGGCAGACCGGTCCTCGCCGACTTCGGGCGCGGAACCTGCATCCCGTGCAAGAAGATGGCGCCGATCCTGGCAGAACTCAAGGAAGAGTACGCGGGTAAGGCTGAGATTTTGGTGCTTGATATCGACGAGCACATGGAACTAACCCGCTCAGTCGGCATCCGGATGATTCCCACCCAGATTTTCTACGACGCGCAGGGTAACGAGGTAACCCGACACATTGGGTTCATGTCTAAAGAAGACATCGTCGCGCAACTGCAATCCATGGGTGTTACGGGTGTTACGGGTGTTGATTGATGGAAGGATTGCTTGGCAACGTTGAGCAGTGGATTTCGAACGCCCCTTTACTCGCCTTTGTTGGTGTGTTCATCGGAGGAATAATCTCCTCCACCAGCCCGTGCGTTCTGGCTCTGATTCCCCTTTCAATCGGCTACGTTGGAGGCTACGCCGAGGGTTCCACAAAGAAAGCCATTCTCTACAGCCTGATGTTCATGCTCGGACTTACCGCGACCTTCGTGATTCTGGGCGGTATCGCCGCCTACGTGGGCGGTGTGTTCGGTCTGCATGGCCGGGTGTGGTATTTTATCCTGGCTGGCGCTGCGTTCCTGGTGGGACTGAATCTGGTGGGGCTTTTGAAGTTCGAGCTCCCCTGGCTAAAGCGAATAAAGGTAAAGCAGACCGGCCTGTGGGGCGCTTTGCTCCTCGGTCTCGTTTTCGGCATCGCCTCCTCGCCCTGCGCCGCGCCGATACTTGCCATTATCCTTGCCTTTGCCGCCACCACCAAGAACATCCCATACGGGATAGGGCTTTTATTGACCTACGCCGTGGGCCATTGGGTTCTCATCTTCGCCGCGGGAATCTCAACCGCGTTCGCCCAGAAGCTCATCTCCTCAGAAAAAACCGAGAGGGTCAACCGCATCGTCAAGCTGGTGGCTGGGGTGCTTCTCTTTGGCGTTGGGCTTTACTTCATTTACCTGGGTATATAAGGGTAGGATAGTATGAGCAAGTCGTGCATCATCTGTAAGCCCTCTGAGATTGACAATAACCCACCGCGCTCTATAATTACACCAATGTTGAGGAAATTAGTGGGAGTCCTTCTGGGGGTGCTACTTTTCTCACAACTTGCTGCCCAGGAGTTCAGCGTGTTCTACATCGCCTCGCCCAACGGAACGCTCTCATGGTGCCGCTGTCCTGAGGGGCCGTGGGGTGGCCTGCCCAGACGGGCAAGCGCTATCAAGAACCTCCAAGGTAAAGAATCTGCGTTACTTATCCTTGATGCAGGTGATCTGCTTGCTCCCTTCCCGTCGCGTCTGAAGGATTCGGTATTCGTCGAGGCGTATTCCCGCATCCCTCTCGATGCCGTGGCCTTCGGGGATCAGGAGCTTATCGAGGGTTACGAGTTCTTCTCTTCCCGGATGAAAGGTCGACTGCCTTTCGTCTGCCTCAATGCTTACAAAGGCGGCAAGCGGTTGCTTAAGCCTTATATCGTGAGAGAGGTGGAAGGGGTCAAGGTGGTCGTAACCTCACTCATCAACAAGGATGCGTTTCTTTTCTACGATGAATCCGATCTCGGAGGTGTTGAGCTCAAGGACCCGGCATCAGAGCTCGAGGTTATTCTGCCGGAGCTCAGGCAGTCAGGAGACGTGATAATCCTCCTCTCCCACCTCGGGCTTGACGCCGAGCGCAGGATCGCAGAAGAGTTCCCTGATATAGACATCATAATCTCCGGACACATCCCGGCTTACCTGCCCATGCCTGAAAGGATTGGGAAGGCCTTTATCCTGGGCGCAGGCTCGGACGCCAAGCACTTCGGTCTTGCACGGTTCAGGTTCGATGAAGACTCGCTTGTACTTTTAGCAAACGATGTGTCTGCGCTCTCAGATCGCTACCCTGAGGAACCAACGATACAAAGCATCGTAGTCCCTTATATCGAGGCTGAGGATGTGGAGGTTGACTCGACTTTGCTTCCAGCCGATACCCAGTCGGAAACACGACACTCTCCGATAGTCATAGACCTCTTTTACGCGCCTGACTGCGACCACTGCATAAGGGTGCTCAAGGTTGATCTGCCGAGGTTGGCAAAGCGCTACCCCGGCCTTTTTACCATCAAGCTGCACAACATAGACAAGACCGAGGAGTACTTCCTTCTTGAGGAGATGGAGGCCAAGGCCAACGATCTTGAGAACGACATACCGGTTCTGTTTTTTGAAGGTCTTGTTCTGGGAGGGGATGAGGAGGTCAAACGCGATCTGGAGCGCCTGCTTCTTACCCTGCGGCAAGACTACTCTGCACAAGATTCTCTAAGATATGCAGGCCAGGAGCTGACTGTAGAGATGGATACCGCGGTTGCTTTAGCTTCGGATACCTCAGTGGCGGCAGGCAAGAGCAAGATCGTCTTCTTCGAGACCTTCGCCTGCCAGGAGTGCGACCGGGCGCTCTCGCTGCTCAAGGGTTTTGTGAGCAAGGACTCGACACTGGCGATTCAAATCTACAGCATAGAAGACCCTTATGGCAAGGAGCTTCTGGCCGCGTTCGGCGAGGTTTACGGCGTTTCCAAAGACAAGCGGCTCCTTATCCCTGCCTTGTTTTTTGGAAGAGGCTATCTTATCAAGTCAGATATCAACTCTACCAAACTCAAGACCCTGCTGGAAGCGGAACGGGAAGAACCCGTCCCATGGGAAGAGATAGAGGCCGCTCGACAGAGGGGTGCTGAGGAGATCGTACGTGAATTCAAGGGCTTCGGCATACTCCCCATAATCGGGGCAGGCCTTCTTGACGGCATAAACCCGTGCGCGTTCGCGGTTTTGATCTTCTTTATAACCTACCTTTCCGTCTTAGGGGTCCAGCGCCGCCGGGTCATCTGGGTGGCCGCTCCTTTCATTGCATCGGTCTTTTTGACCTACTTCCTTCTGGGTTTTCTCGCCTACCAGATACTTGCCTTGCTTTCAGTACTCAGGTGGGTTTCCGTAGTGATCGTGGCTGCAACCATCGTATTTCTCCTTGTTCTCACCGCCTATTCGTTCAACGACTTCCTCCTGCTCAAACGCGGCCAGGGTGAGAGGATCAAGCTCAAGATGCCTGATCGCATCCGAAAGCGTCTGAATCAGATCATCCGCAATCGCACTGCCTTCGGCGGTTTCATTATCGGTGCGGTGGTGACCGGTTTCTTTGTGTCGATCTTCGAGCTGATCTGCACCGGCCAGATCTACCTGCCCACCCTGGTTTACATGGTTCAGGTCTCCGAGTTCCGCGGCAGGGCTCTGCTGTATTTATTTCTCTACAATATCGCCTTCATTATCCCCCTCATTGTTATATTCATACTGGTTCGGTTCGGCATGACCGAGAGACATCTTCAGACTTTCCTCAGCCGCAACGCTGCACTGACTAAGCTGCTTACGGCGATCCTGTTTCTCGTGCTGGCCGGACTTATGGTGTTCTTTCTGCTTAGGGGAATTCTATGAGCGTTCAGTATGATGTGATCGTCGTGGGCGGTGGCCATGCAGGGATAGAAGCCGCACACGCTGCGGCACGAATGGGAGCGAGGACCCTGCTCATCACCCTGAATATCGAGCAGATAGGTGAGATGTCGTGCAACCCTGCTGTAGGCGGGCTGGGCAAGAGCCAGCTTACCAGAGAGATAGACGCTCTGGGTGGATTACAAGGAAGGCTTGCCGACCGCTGCGGCATCCACTTCAGACGTCTTAACCGAAGCAAGGGTCCGGCGGTGCAGTCAACGCGTATCCAGTGCGACAAGGCGCTTTACCGGAATCTATCATGCAGGGTGCTCGAAGAGACGGAGAACCTTTCGATATGGCAGGATGAGGTTAAGGGACTTTATATTGAGGGAGATAGGGTAGCAGGCGTTGATGCTCAGGCCGCAGGCCGAATCCGAGCCCAGGTGGTGGTGCTTGCCCCTGGGACGTTCCTTAATGGCCTTATGCATATCGGCAGCGAGCATTTTGATGGTGGGCGTTTAGGTGATCAGGCGGCAAAAAGCCTGCCCAATACCCTGCGCGTCTTGGGCTTTGAGATGGGACGCTTTAAGACAGGCACCCCACCTCGGTTGGACGGACGGAGCCTTGACTATGAGAAGATGAAATCCCAACCTGGCGAGGAACCCCCGCCCAGCATCTCCTTCTTCAGCAAGCCCAAGCTGCGCAACCGGGCGCTGTGCTACATCACCCGCACCACGCCAGAGGTCCACGAGATAATCTCTGAAAATCTTGACCGCTCCCCGCTCTATACGGGTAAGATAACCGGAACCGGGGTTCGCTACTGCCCGTCCATCGAGGACAAGGTGGTCAAGTTCCCAGACAAGGACTCCCACCGGGTGTTCATTGAACCGGAGGGCCTTTCCACCAACGAGGTTTACCCGAACGGGCTCTCCACCAGCCTGCCTTTGGATGTTCAGCAGAGGATGATCCATGCCGTTCCCGGACTTGAGCGCGCGGAGTTCATTCGCCCCGGTTACGCCATAGAGCACGACTTTGTCCAACCCACCCAGCTTTTTAGCTGGCTCGAGACCAAGGTCATCGGTGATCTCTTCTTTGCAGGTCAGATAAACGGCACCACCGGCTACGAGGAGGCGGCGGCACAAGGGTTGCTGGCAGGAATCAACGCAGCCCTGAGGGTCAAGGGCAAGGAGCCATTCACACTTGGTCGAGACGAGGCCTACACCGGCGTTCTTGTGGACGATCTGGTAACCCGCGGCACGAACGAGCCTTACCGCATGTTTACCTCCAGAGTGGAGTACCGGCTTCTTCTGCGCGAGGACAACGCCTGCGCCCGACTCTCAGAGAAAGGTTATAAGTTAGGACTTCTGCGCGAGAAGGACTACCGAATGGTCCAGGAGGCGGAGGCCAGATGCAAAGAAACGATTGAGCACCTTGAAAAGACCAGGCCGAGGATAGAGGAAACGAATAAGATCCTCTCAGAGCACGGATTTCCCTCGACCACGGATAAGCTGAGCCTTGCCGATCTCTTGCGCCGCCCTCAGCTTGATATTGAGGATATCGAAGAGCTTGAGGAAACCCTAAAGGAGCTTCCAGGTGCAATCCGAGAACGTGTACAGATCGAGATCAAGTACGAAGGATACATCAATCGCACCCTTGATGAAATCAAACGCTTCCAGCGCATCGAGAAGGTCAAGATTCCGGAAGGCCTTGTCTTTGGACAGGTACCAGGACTCTCAAACGAGGTGATCGAGAAGCTCAATCTCATAAGGCCTTCCACACTGGGTCAGGCATCGCGCATATCAGGCATCACGCCGGTGGCGCTCCTGGCGCTCTACCGCTACCTCAAACAAGGGAAGCCGGATGAGCAAGAATCTAACGACTGAACTCCTAAGTTTCGCTAACGGGCAAGGTGCCGATCTGGCAGGAGTTGCGGAACTCACTCAAATCGCACCTGAACACATTCTCGTATCCGAGGGGATCAAGCAACGTATGAAGTACGCGGTGGCTGTAGCGATAAGGTTATCCGAGGCGGTGCTTGCAGAGATTACCGATCATCCCACCAAGAATTACTACCATCACTACCGGATGGTCAACCTGGCACTTGACCAACTGGGATTGAGGATTACCCGCTTCCTTCAGGAGCGTGACTTTGCCGCCTATCCGGTGCCCGCATCCCAGCTCCTGGATTGGAAGAACCAGAAGGGCATCTTCTCCCACAAGCACGCGGCTCTGCAGGCCGGCCTTGGCTGGATCGGTAGAAACAACCTGCTGGTTACCCCTGAATACGGCTCCCAGGTTCGTCTGATATCAGTACTCACCGATGCACCCCTTGAACCTTCCAAGCCTATTCGCCAAGACTGCGGCGCATGCCGCGCCTGCCTTGACGTGTGTCCTGCCCAGGCAATAGCCGACGATCCAGCAGCGTTCGATCACCAGCGCTGCTACGCAAAGCTCGATTCGTTCGTCCGCCAGCATCTCGTAGGCCAGCACATCTGCGGGGTGTGCGTCAGAACTTGTAGCCCAAAGCAGGTTCAAGACCGTTGATCTGTCGGCACTTCTTGCCCTTGGTTACATCGAAATACTGCAGTCAAGCATGGATAATTCCACATGTTGACATAAGTCGTTCCCGCGCTAGGGTATAAGATAGGAGAATTGATAATGATTGTGGTTAAAAAGAGATCGGGCTGCTACTCTAAGCGGGGATTTCCAGCAGGGCGGGCAGTTGCCTTGACAAACCCTAGCAAAAAACTATAATAATCAGATGATCAAAGAGAAAGAGCAGGGAGAGGTTATTGATACAGAAGGTAATCTTGTTAGGGTGCGCATGAGTACGCATGGGGTCTGCGGGACTTGTGGACATAAGGCGATATGCTTTCTTACAGGTGACCATCGCGTTCTGATCGCGCGGGCTGAGCCGGGGATTCACGAAGGCGACCTGGTTTCGATAGATTTTCCATCAGGACCTTCGATTATCTCCTCCTTACTGATCTTTGTGGGTTCGGTGTTCGTTCCCCTTCTCGTCTGGCTCGTTGCGGAGTTCGCCGGGGCTCCTTTGCTACTGAAGGTTGTCTCGGTCGTGGGGGCGCTGGTTATATACTGGGTATTTCTGGTGGCACTTAACCGCCGTCTCAAGCGCTCGGGCTGGTTCCTGCCTCGCGCTTACAAATCGGCAGGCGAGGTTATTATTGATGCAAGGGAGCAGGTTGAGTGAACGAGATATATCTTGATAACGCCACCACCACCCAGCTTGATCCCTGGGTTGCCGAGGAGATGAGACCCTGGCTTTTGGAGAAGTATGCTGCTCCAACAGGGCACTTCGGGCACCAGGCGTCGCTTGAGGCCAAGGAGAAGCTGGAGCAGGCGCGTGCCGCAATCGCAGAATCCATCAACGCCCAGCCCGAGGAGATCATATTTACCTCAGGCGGCACCGAGGCCAACAACCTGGCTATCCAGGGGTATCTCAAGTCCTTAAAGAAACCGGTTCACGTGGTAACCACAGCAATAGAGCACGAGTCGGTTCTCAATACGCTTCGTGCGCTCCAAAAGGATGGTGTTGAACTCACAGAAGTAGGGGTTGATCAGGATGGCTTCATTAAGCTTGAGAAGTTCAATGCGGCTCTGCGTCCTGAAACCGTACTCTGTTCTGTTCAGCTGGTCAACCAGGAGGTGGGAACTATTCAGCCTTTGGCCCAGATCGGCAGGATATGCGCAAAAAAGGGCATTCCTCTTCACACCGACGCGGTGCATGGCTGGGGGATGGTTGGCCTGGACGTTAAAAAAATGAACCTCGCGCTTACCTCACTCACTGCGCACAAGATCCACGGGCCTAAAGGCATCGGTGCTCTGTATAAGCGAAAGGACGTAAAGCTCTCACCCATCATGTACGGAGGCTACAACGAGTTCGAGCTGCGGCCTGGAACCGAGAACCTTCCAGGTGCTACAGGCATGGCCAAGGTCATAGAGATGATGAAGCCCGAACACATAGAACATATAGATAAGCTCAGGAGAATGATGTGGGATGCGATAGGGAGCCAGATCCCCTGGGTTCATCTCAACGGCTCGGTAGATCGGGGTGCTCCCCATATCCTAAACGTAACCTTCGACTACATCGAGGGAGAGTCGATTCTTCTGCGTCTGGATATGCAGGGGATAGCTGTCGCCACAGGTTCGGCCTGCTTCTCCAAGGCGCTGGAGGCGTCCTACGTGCTTCTGGCCATGGGCAGGCCGCACGAGCAGGCGCACGGCTCGATGCGATTCAGCTTCTCGCGCTTCAACACCACAGAGGAGATCGCAAAGACCCTCAATGCCCTTAAGGAGATCGTTAGCGATCTTCGCAAGCTCTCGCCGCTTACACCCCGGAAGGAGGCTTAGATGCTATCCTATTCAAAGAAGGTAATCGAGCACTTCAAGCATCCCCGCAACGTAGGTGAGATAGCCAATGCCGATGCCGAGGCTTTGGAGGGAAGTCCGGCGTGCGGCGACATGCTCAAAATCACCCTTAAGATTAATGAGAAAACCCATGTTATAACCGACATCAAGTTCGAGAGCTTCGGCTGCGCCTCAAACATCGCCACCGCATCCATACTTACCGAGATGGTGAAGGGAAAAACCATCGAAGAGGCCGAGAAGGTTACGTGGAAACAGGCCGCAGAGGAGCTTGAGGGACTTCCTCCTGTCAAGATGCACTGCGCGGTGCTGGCTGTGGACGCTCTGAAATCGGCAATCGAGCAGTGGAAGGAGAAGAAAGGGCTTACGGATAAAAACCCCACCACCCCGGACAAGGTGCTGCGCAAGCTGCGCAACGTTTTAAATCCACTGACCGGTGCTTCCATCGTACGCATGCAGCTCCTTAGGGATTTCGACGTCAAGGACGGGGTCATAATCATAGACCTCGATTTGACCTCAGACCATAAGTTCGCATCCCATATCAAAGAAGAGATTCACGAGAAGCTCGACCACCTCTGGGATATCAAGGAAGTGAAGATAAACTTCGTGGGCGAGTCGGAGTCCTAGGCAACATCCCTCCGAAAAGTTGTTGGGTGCCGCATTGAGATATTCGATTAAGTAGCCCACTTGACAAATTGCGTTTCATCGATTAAGGTTAGTTAAATCTTGTTAATCTTACCAAGGAGGAGATATGACCGCCTTGTTCGTTTTGCTTTCTCTCGTTTCAGCGGGTGACGTGAATCGGGGGATAACTGCTGAGGTGTGGCCGGTGGAACCTGAGGCTGTCGTTGGGGAGATTTCGGAGACCTGGCAGGCAGAACCGCTGGGGTTGCGGGTCGTCTATGACAGCCAGACCTATGATACACTCTCTTTCCGCATGCTGCTTCCCCCATTGACCGGCCTTGTCCTGCGCTGCGATCCTGACGCCCTTACCCTTGCCGATACCCTTGCGCCCGACTACGGCCTGACTGCAGATGCCGAGGCCGCGGTCGCCGCAGCACCCGCCTGGATGAGACCTGATCTCGTGGATAACCTGATGCAGCTGATGTCTACAAAACAGAACGCGTTGGCTGAGATGATTCTTAACCCTACCGATCCTCGCTTGCGCGACGAGATCGCATTCCAGGCGGCGCATATCTCACCTCTACACCTCATGACTATGAATTTGTCCGTCATAACGAGCAATCTGGATTCACTGTTTGCTATCGACAACGATTTGCAATACGTGGAGATCGTTGATTACGGTGATCCTGCAACCGATGATGATTATTACTCCACCACGCGCTACGTGGCGCATGAGGGCGGCTCAGACGTGACGTTCGAGATTCCTTATGAGATCTACTACTGGTACGTGATCATGCCGCGGATCACCGACGAGTTTCCCAAGATCATCTACGAGCGGTTCTGGCGTGAGTTTCTCTACTACGATAACGGCACCACCTCCTACACCGCGAACCCGGAGGGCGACCCCTATCCTCTCCTGCACGACGTTCTTGATGATATTACCTACGTCTGGGACGGCGAAAAGCACGTCTGGCCCAGTGATAGGGACACTACTTCAGATATGTGCGTTCTCGACGCCGTCGGCTGGTGGACATCAAGGGTCCTGCCTCGGTCCGCCACCATGCCCCGTCCTATTCAACCCTCGGAGATCGCTGTCGACCACGACGGCAACTGCGGCGAGTGCCAGGATCTTTTCTGCGCCGGGCTCAGAACCGGTTTGATCCCTGCCCTGGGCACGATGAACATTAACGAGGATCACGTGTGGAACGCGTTCTGGTGGCCGCTCGACTATGCTTCCCCAGATGAAGGCGTATGGTATGAGTGTCAGGTTGATCTGGGCGGTGGGGTAACGCACGCTGCGGATTCAAACACCTCCTACGACGATGATCGCACTGGTAGCACCAAGCACTGTTCCATGATCTGGAACTGGCGGCCTGACGGTTTTCAGTGGAGCACTATCGAGATGTACTCGGATTACTGTACCCTGACCGTTACCGTCTACGACACGGCCGGCAATCCAGTACCAAACGCGGATGTCAAACTCTCAAGCGAAGGCTGGCACACGATTCAGAAATATAAGGGGTTCTCCGGTATCACCGACCGCGACGGCGTCTTTACTACAACCCTGGGAGAGGAACAGAACTACTACGCCTCGGCCTACCTGGAAAGCCTGGGGCAGATTATCGATTCCGCCTCGGCCCTGGCTGGAACGCATTTTTCTATCCCCTGCACACTAACCACCAACTACAAACCCCAGCCACGCGAACTTGATTTCTACACCTACGAGCGCTTCCCGATCGAAGGAAAGATTGATTCAGTCCTTCCCTTACCATCCGAGGAAGTCTGCTACATTGTATTATTCAACAACCATGCTGAGATGGGAGAGGTTATCTCCGGCAGCGTCTCGTTTGAGGGTACGGATTTACGACTTCAGGTCGATGCCGAGTATGATCTCGGGCATTGCCCTACCTATTCCTACGAAGAGAGGCCGAGCCAATCCGCTGTTCAGTTCGCACCCGGCAGGCTTACCGATTTCATGATCACGGATTATGAGGGTGTGCGCGTTTTAGGGGTGGCCGAGCCCTCCTCGTTCTCCTCTGTGATGCGAGAGCCGCTGGTGCTCGAAGTTCCCCCACTCTCTCGCGGCAATGGATTAAGCTTTACGATCACCGGCTGCCGTGAAAGCGTGAAGCTGGCCATCTATGACAAACTTGGACGCAGGGTATATGAAACTTCAGCTGATCCCGATCCCTCAGGTAACGCTACTGTAAAGTGGCATGGCGCAGATCGCGTGGGGCAGGCTCAGCCCTCAGGTGTCTACTTCGTACGGGTCCAGTCCGGCGACCAGCAGTTGGTTGGCAAGTTCGTTATGCTGCGCTGATAGGTGCGTTGAAAATGGGAACGGGAAAGGAGCATAGGCGCTGCCTGCTAACCATCTCTTGGCGCATAGACTGTTAGAGCCCTGTTGCCTCACATAAAATTCCACTTGACCGTAGGACGACGGTGACGGAGTAAATGATTACCTGTTGCCTCATCTAAATTCTACCTAGAATCAGTATGTTGTCCAGCTTTGATTCGCGCCTACCTCTTCTTCTGGAGGCGTATTTGAATAGTCTTTGTTGAGCATAGGCTATCCTTTTTTTCAACTCCGCTGGATTCAATAC
>JAGMDF010000084.1 GCA_023128825.1 Caldifarciminota bacterium
GGCCAGGGACGGGATCGGGCAAGGAACGTGTCCTCGGGAGTATCTCCAACCAGATAGGAATCCAGCACATCCTGCACGTCGGCTTCGAACATCTCAAGTGCAAGCACCAGGTTCGAGTCTCTCCCGGCAAGGGCGGTAAGGATTGCAAGCTCCGCTTCATGTGCGGCTTTTGCGTCGTGCCGCTCGCCAACGAAGATTACGTCGTAGTCCATGAGCGCATCGGCAAGCTCGTTAAAGAACAGGGTATCTCCAGTCGCGGAGATGATGGTTATGTCCTCAGGCAAAGAGGGCTGCAGGAATAAAAGCGAAAGCAGAACGATCACGAATTATTCTAGGCGGATCAATGGCCTGTGTCAATCCTCAGCCCATCGGGAGGATTCTCATGGCCTCCTTACTTTCAACTTTCATCAGTAGTAGGTTCGCAGCTTAAGGGTCGCTACCCGAACCTCGCCCTTATAAAGCAGCTTGATCTGTACCTCGGTGTCGTCGGGGCCACGCATTATCTCGCGGATACCCCCGAGTCCAAGCTCGCTTGTCCTTTGACCTGCAACCTCCAGAAGCTGTGAGCCCGGCTCTATCTGTGCCTCATCAGCGGGTGTGTAAGGAACGTTGCGGGTGACGATTATCCGACCGTCCTCGGAGAGCTCAAGCATCATCCCGCTCTTTGCGGTGCGGAATGGCTCTTCAAACGATGGGTTGGGCTTTATTGCCAAACGCTCGCCTGCGTAGTCAAAGATGAGGTCAAAGCGACGCAGTACCTCGTTGCCTATGATGCCGTCGTATTCCTCGGATGAAAGCACACCGGACCGGGCGTTCTCGGCAAAGCCCGCAACCGCATTCTCCATCAAATAGGGTCCCAGTGAGATATGTCTGATCCTGCCCACCATGATTTTAACCGGGCCGCCGAAACCGTGAAGTTCGGATTCGAAGAGTCTGCGTCCCTTTTTGAGGCCCGTGCGTTTGATGAAAGGTTCAGACAGGTCAATCGAGGATCCTGAACCGGTGTCGAGTATGAAGCGGCCCCTCACATCCTCAACGCGTACCTGCAAAACGGGAACACGGGAGCCGAAGGAACAGGAAAGGAAGCTGTAGCCCGCGGGCGCGGCGAACCCTTCAGCCTCGTGGAAGGTCACGGTAGCCTCGGAGAAGCGGATCTCGGTTGCGAACCGGGAGAGACAATCGTAGCCTAGGATCAGAGCAACGGGCAGACCTGCGTACCGCGCCAGGAGTTTGGAAGGCTCCATGGCCACGATTACCTGACCGTAAAGTCCTAATCCTTCGAGATTTATTGAATCAACCTGCACCAGTGACATGCCGGCGAAGCCGCCCACGCCGGTTGCTTTGAACTCGCCTGCCGGCTCAAGATGCAGCCTTTTTGCAAACCTGGCATCGATCACCGAAGCGCCGGCACCCGAGTCCAGAAGGAAATCAAAGGGTCCTTCTCCATTTATGAAGCCCTTGAGATAGATGTGGTCGTTTGAGAACGTAAAGCCGATCGGGGCGGTCTGCTTGCCTGCGGCTATAACGTAGTCGTGGACAGGCCGCTCCTTGCGCAAGAAAAGCCGCTCGTCAACGTACTCGTTGACCTTCACGGTGTGAACAAAAAAATCGAACCCCTGCTGCATCTCGGGGATCTGCATGCGGATGCGGTGCGGAACCATAAGCCCTTGGATCTTGGAGTAGTCTGAGTATTCCCGGATAGCGGTGAGTCCGCCCGAGGTAAGTTCGGTTTTGGCCAGAAGCCAGGTCTGCTCGTCTATCCAGAGTTTTGCAGGAACGCCGTCCCCAGGCAGCATCTGGAGCACGAGGAAGCTTCGCCCCAGCTCGCCCTCGCGGCCAAGGTAGCGCACCCTCAGGGTCGAGTCGGGGAACACGTAGCTCAGGCCGTCAATGAGCGCCTCGGTAAGTCCGGCTTTACGAGCCTCCTCGTCCCCGATCGAAAGCATGCCGTTGGCGTCTATCGTCCACTGATATTCCCCGTCAAAACACGAGGTCTGATCGAGCACCCCCATCTTTATGCGGTTGCGGGTCCGGTTCGGCGGAAGTATCCAGGTGGTGGAAGTGCCTTGCAGTCCACCGGCCTCTACGCGAGCCTCGCGCACCACCGAAGTTAAATTGGAGATTACCGCAGAACCGCCCATCGCCTTCATGTGTTTCGAAAGTATCTGATCCACCTTATAAGTCTCGGCTCCCGAGCAAATGGCCCATACAAAAACTCCCATGCAAACAAATCTCGAAGAACGCATAAGCCTCCTTGAATTTAGGTTAAAGATAACCAAACTTTGCCCCGTGTCAACTCCACACCGGGGAACTCAAACCGTATCCATAACACGTTACAAAAGACCCTTATCTTCCCTGCACACCAACGTAGAAACCGATCTGTCTATAAGACGAGGGTATTGACAACTTCAACTTTTTGATTACAATTTACGTGGAGACATCAGAGGAAGGGTGCCTCTAACGTAAAAAACAAACAAAAGCAACAAAAGCAAGGAGGAGAACATGCGTAAAGCTCTAACCTTTCTCATGACGGTCGTTGTTTTTGGTCTCGTCATTGCTCCGTTCACCGCCTCGGGGTGGTTGGCGAATCCAGCAGGGCTTCCCAGTGGATATATGAAGGACACGCTTGGCAGATACGATGAATGGGAGGACCCTGAGACCCACGAGTGGGGTATCGAGATACGTTGTCCCGACCCCGACCCCAACATACATTGTAGGATCTTCGTTCCAGATCGACAATGTAGCGTACCGGATATGCCTGGTTACTTTGCTACTGCTGACTCTGATAACTACTACTTCCTCGCTGAAGAGTGGGAAGACGGCTACATTAACGCCGACGACGGAGAAGCAACTATGCTCGTCCCTAAGGACTGGCTGAACGCGGTCTGGCCGCCACCTGGTTGTGAATAAGGACACGACAGCAATCAACCTGAAAGGCAGGAGCCGGCTTTGTCCGGCTCTTGCCGCCATTATCGCCTTGTTTTGCGTTTCCGCTCCACTCCTGGCAGATTCCCCCAAGTTGAAACTTGAAAAGAAGCAGGAACTGTTAGTCCCCCCCTATGCCCAGAGGGGACTGGCGGGATGCACTCCTACACAAACCGGTTATGTGTTAAGGACCCCATACAGGCTGTGCTTTTTTTCCCGCGACTTAACCCTTACCCACACCGTTGAGCTAAAGGATACCACTCGTAGAGGATGCCGAAGCCTTATCGTTGTTGATGACACGCTTATCTACGTTCTGGAGTCTGGCGGTCACGTAAGTCAGTATAACCTTAAAGGGGATCTTGTGCGCCGATGGCGGCACTCCTGGCACATCGAGGCGAAGAATATCGCAGTCCTGGGCAAAAGGATCATGATCTCCGGCGAAAAGGAATACAGCCCTGGGTGCGACCGGCCTCTGTTCCTCCTCTACGACACAACAGGCAGTCTGGTTACCTACGAAGGGTTTTATCCCGACTCGGTGCTTGACTTCCTTAATAAAGAAAAAACCGCCACCATCCACATCTCTGCACAGGCCGCCGCCTTCAGCAAGGGTTTTGTGCTGACAACAAGCATAGGGCCTGAGGTCTTCATTTTCTCCCCCACGGGGCAACTTCAAGGGGTTATTACCGACACCCCTCCGGGATACAAGGCGCTGTCCCAGGCCCCCCGATTTGATATTCAGAAAGCCGTCCAGGATACCGCCTACGCAAATAATTGGCGCTCGTCCTGGGATTTTGTCGTAGGCTACTTCGGCATTCGTGTTTTGGACGACAGCCTGCTCATCGTCCCCCGCCGTAACACAGGTGATCCCTACTATATTGATGTCTACAACCTGAACCAACTTAGTTTTGTGGAGCGTCTGGAAAGTGAGGTTCCTGTGGCAGGCGCTTCTTCTTCCCTGCTCTTCTTCGCCGATACATTCACCCAAACCTTTACCAGGCTTTCCGCATACCGCATAGTACCCGCCACAGCCACGGAAAAAGCCCCGGACTCAGTACTCAAGAAGAAAGACTGTCCCGGCTGTGGCCGTCCACTTGCTCGATACGAATACGTGGAATCGGCGGAGGGAATGAACATCGTTGATACTATCCCGGCAGGTCATGGAAGGCTCGCACGAGTTTTCACGAGCCATGCATTTGAACCAGACAGTCTTGTTCGGTTTTGTCATCCTCGCAAAAAGAACATGTTTGTTTTCTATTGCCTTACCCACTTCGCAGGCGAGTTGCTGATCGACACACTATATGCTCATCTCAAAGATAAGGATGAGTGGATGTTAATCACAGTCCTTTGTTATCCTGAACCTCGTGAACTTAGTTTATACTTCCTTGACCTTCCCGGCGACCAGATACTAATCAATCGTAACGTGCGAATACCCGATTCAACCATAGCCCTATCCGATCTGGGGCTGCCACCGATGGCTCTTGCCCTTACAGAAGGCGGCAAGCAGGTCATCTCCGGGTATTCCTTGGCTCCTCACTATGACGGTCAAAAAAGCCAGAAGGGCGTGGGGATCACCTTTGAGGAGTTCCTTAAGGAGTGCGGTATCATCGAGCAGTAAGCCTTCCTATCACAGACGATCAACGAAACACCCCCCGAATAATCTTGACATCCCTTGCGGTTCACCTAGACTATCTCTATAAGGAGGTTTCGATGTTTAAGAAAGGTCGGATGGCTGCATGCGGGTTTGCTCTTCTGCTCGTAGCCGGGGTCTTCTGCGGCAGGGACGAGGTCGATTGGGGCGACAGAGCCTCCTATATCCTTACGACGGACACCGTCTCGGTAATCTACGTGCTCGACGATACGGGTGCGCTCGTGGCATCCATCACCCCTCTGCAAGACAGCATGCAGGGCATATGGTCTCCTACCCTTATCGAAGCGAGCGAGAAAATCGCGTTCCTGAGCCGCACCAAGCCGGACTATCCTCCCTACTTATATATAACGGATCGCAGCGGGAATGAGCTGACCACCTATGAGGTCCCAGCCCCTCAATGGCTTGACGGCTCACCCACCGCGCCGGAGTTGGTATTTGCCACATCAAGCAGAATATCCATCTTGAAGGCCGATGAAGAGAAAATCTCTACACTCTTTACCGACAGGAAGACCGAAAGCGAGGCGGTGGATAGCATCCTCTTCACCAAGGCTATGGTGCCTGCATTCTCCCCGGATGGCGAGGTGATCGCGTTTATAAATCTGGGCACGTATGAAAAGGATACGCCAGCTGGCCCGATACCAGTGCCGCGCGCGGACATAGGCCTTGTGAACAGGGATGGAAGTGACTACCGGCTTCTTACCGGTTCCCTTGATGACCCGCTTCCTACCACGGGGAGCTGGATCAATCTCTGCTGGTCGCACGACGGAAGATGGATATTGGCGGTCAGAGAGGAGAGTGGCAGAATCGGGACCATATACGCCATGCGCTACGATGAGAGCCAAACAGAGGTTCAGATCTTTACTATCTCCAAGGACTGGTTAAAAAGTTACTCCTACATAACCGCTTCCCCAACAGGTGACACCCTTCTCCTGGGCACGGCACCCCCTCACGCCGATCTTTACGTTTTGGAGTTCGGTGAGGAGGCAGGGATGCTCAAGACAGGCAGCGTGGTTTCGGGAAGACTTACCGATGCAAAGGTTTATGCCGATCCTGACTGGGGACCGGGAAGCAAGTAAGCCCTAGCTTGCGATCATAAGAGTTCTTGCGGCCTGCGGGCCGGTGGTGGCGAATTTTCATGCTCCTTTTCTTCTGCGAAGAAAAGATCGCAGATTGTTGAGGCAAGCATCCTGCAAGTTGTGAGTATAGGGATGCGGTTGTCAGGGATTAAGTGGCTGTATTACCGCGTTTTTTCATGCTCCTTTTCTTCTGCGAAGAAAAGATCGCAGATTGTTGAAGCAAGCATCCTGCAAGTTACGAGTATAGAGATGCGGTTGTCAGGGATTAAGTGCCTGTATTGCCGCGTCTTTGATAGCCTCGGATGTCACGGTGGCGCCGGAGACGGCGTCGACTGCTTTGACCTCCGCAGCGCTTGCAAGGCCTACAAACTTTGAAAGGAACTCTCTCTCCCGGCAGCGTGAGCCGAACCCCTCGGTCTCCTCAAATCCCGCCTTGGGGATCTCTATCTCGGCGATACTGCCCTTCTCATCGAGCCTCACGATTACCTTGAACTCACCGGCGTAGCCCGATGCAGTCACCACGCGCTCGATAAACTTGGAGGTCTCGACAGGTTTCGCGGGCAGGGAATCGGTTACCGCAGGCTTGATCTCGACTTCTTTCACAGGCCCCTCGCCCAGGTAGCAGATGTAACGCTTCACTCCTTCTCGAACCCCTGAGGTTACCGCGTTGGATGAGATGGTTGCCGCGGTTACAGCGTCTATCCTGCCGCCCTCTTTGGCGAGATAGAGATCGTCATGTTTTAAGCCCTTGAACTGCTCCCGGAAGGTATCCTCAAGCACCCTTGCGCCAAGGCCCGGTGTTTCCTTGAGACCTTCAGCCGCAGAGGCGATGCGGATGGCCGAGACCGTTGAGTCCACATGCAGACCGACCATGGTCTCTATCGGCCCGGCGTAGCCCTTGGGGGCAACGGTGAAGACGATGCCAACCTTTGTCTCCTTCTCATCGTAGGCGTGATAGACCTCTCCGGTATCTCCTTCGATTACCACTGTGTCGGCCCTGAAGCTGTCAGCCTCGGGCAGAAGCATGGCCAGAGCTTCCTGTCGGGCGGCTTCCTTCTGGGCGGCGATCACCGGCGCGGTAACCCCGAACACCAAACCCAATAGACCGGCCGAAACCAGGACCACCCCCATCAATACAAGCACCATCCTGACCTCAAGCCTCATCTTTTCTCCTTCTTCTTGGCGTTCTCGCCCAGAATTCTGGGACGAGTATAGCGGTCGATGAGGGGCGTTGCCACGTTCATTAAAAGTATCGAGTAGCTTACCCCTTCGGGATAGCCTCCCCACAATCGGATTAAGACGGTCAGCACCCCGCATCCTATCCCGAATATCCAAAGCCCCAAAGGAGTCATGGGCGTGGTTGTGTAGTCGGTGGCCATGAACAAAGCGCCAAGCATGAGCCCGCCGGACAGGAGATGGAACACGGGCGTTACCGGTGTGGCCTTGAAGATGTATGCTGCAAGAGTGCCCAAGGCCACGGTTCCGATGTATGCCAGCGGGATGCGCCAGTCTATGACCCGGATTGCAATTAAGATAATCGCAGGAATAAGCAACAGGAGCGCCGAGGTCTCGCCGAGCACCCCGCCTACGTTTCCGAAGAAAAGGGCCTTGAGCATCGAGGGGTCGTTCAGTGCCGACCTGGTGGTCTCGGCAAGCGCGGGATCGGCCACGTCCTTGAGCTTCTGCACCACCGCCAGCGGTGTGGCTCCTGAGAAGGCGTCCACCTGAATGCCGGAGGTAGTCCCTAATCCTTCCCTCAATATCCAGCCCGAGGTCATCTTGCCTGGCCAGGAGGCCATGAGGAACGCGCGGCCGGCAAGGGCCGGATTCAAAAAGTTGTGTCCCAGGCCGCCGAACAAGGCTTTCACGATAATTATCGCGAACGCAGAACCAACCGCAGGCATCCACAGGGGTACGGTGGGAGGCAGGTTGTAGGCCAAAAGCATGCCGGTGATGATGGCCGAACCGTCCAGGCAGCTATCCAAGGGGCGCTTGAACGCAAGGTTTGCAAAAAACTCGGCAAGCACCGCGGTGGCAACCGAGATAAGTACCAGCCACAGTGAGTAAAGCCCGAAGAAGTGGATCGCCCCGCCAAGAGCCGGAAGTAACGCGATCACCACGACGTACATCACCATCTTCACGTTGAACGGCGCCTTCAGGTGCGGGGAAGGGGTGACCAGAAACTTTCGAGTATCCTTGACCTCAGAATTCATCTAGTCTCCTTTCGGATCCCGTAAGAATCTCGATAGGGGGGAAGGAAGGTTGTGTGTTATGGGTCATTTATTCCCCTTCTTGCGGCTGCGTTCGGCGAAGATTAAGGTCTTGCCGTACTTGATCCACTGCACCAGTCTGCGGCCCGCAGGACAGACGAACGCGCACGCACCGCACTCCATGCAGTCAAGTATCCCCCAGCGCTCAGCATCTTCCAGCTTCTCGTACTCTGCCATCCGGGCGATCTCGGCAGGCACAAGCTTCATCGGACAGATACCAACGCAGTGGCCGCATCGTATGCAGCTTGACTCCTCTGCGACCGCAAACAGCCGCTTGGATGAGTCCAGAAAGAGCATCCCCGATGTTCCCTTGATCACCGGCACCTCTAGTGAGGCTTGCGCGATGCCCATCATCGGCCCGCCTGAGATGAACTTACTGGCCGAGGGCCGCAGGCCGCCGCAGTGGGAGATCACGTCCGCCGCGAGTGTGCCGATGCGAACAAGAAGATTCTTAGGTTCGGCGATCCCGGGCCCGGTAACCGTAACTACGCGCTCATACAGAGGCTTGCGTTTTGCCACCGCCTCCCAGACCGCGTAGGCGGTGCCTGCGTTCTGAACAACCACGCCCACCATGAACGGCAGGCCGCCGGCAGGGACCTCGCGCCTCAGGATGGCGGATATGAGCTGCTTCTCAGCACCCTGGGGGTACTTGGTTTTCACGGTCAATACCTCAGCTTCGGGCCAGACGCTTCGAGCCGTTTCGGTCATCACCCTTATGGCCTCCGGCTTGTTGTGCTCGATCGCGATAAAGGCTCGCTCCAACCCCAGGACCTTTGCCAGAATCCTTGCCCCATTGATGATCCCCTCCGGCTTCTCCCGCATAAGCCGGTCGTCGGCTGTCAAAAATGGCTCGCACTCGGCACCGTTGATTATAAGGGTGTCTATCTTCGCGTCCTTTGGCGGGGTTACCTTCACCGCGGTTGGAAACGCCGCACCGCCAAGTCCCACGATGCCGGCGCTGCGGATAATCTCACGGATATCATCCGGCTTTAGTTCCTCTATCTCATTGTCACTGCGCGGCTTAATCTCGGGGTCAAGCTCGTCTTCCTCGCCCGCCTCGATGATTATAGATTTGGTCGGTACAGGAAGAACCGGGTGCACCCATGGCTCGATGGCCTTCACCTTGCCCGCGATGGATGAGTGCACAGGCGCGGAGATCATGCCAACCGGCTCGGCGATGAGCGTGCCTACCTTGACCTCGTCTCCTACATTGACCACCGGTTTTGCAGGAGCACCGGTGTGCTGGGACAGAGGTATAACCACTTGCTTGGGCGCGGGCATTATCTCGATCGGTTTTTCTTCGGCTAACTCCTTGAACTCAGGCGGGTGTATTCCACCGCGAAACGTGATCATTCTCCATGCTCCTTGCTAGCTTGCGTGGCGAGACAAACGTTCGGGAATTATAGCCCTGCGGGATGTTTTGTCAACTTTCCTCACCCCACGAAATTGCTTCACAATTTCGCGGGGACCCCGAAGAGCACTCCAACAAGATACTTCGTCTTTTTTGGGGACCCCCCCTACACCCTCACACCAGTGAGGGGGAAGCAAGTGTAGAGCGGGCTCTTAGCCCGCTTAATGGGTTCTTGACAGGATGACGTTAAAAAGCAGCGGAGGGTGGCCAATCGTCCTTGACAAGATAACCTTAAAGGGTATGATTTAGGCATGAAGAAGGAGCGGCACATTCAAAGGCCTGTAGATAGTATTTTCCTAATAACACCTTGGAAACGGAGAAAGATGTGGTGGGGTGTTGCATGTGTTACCATTTCAGTTCTCCCGTTATTGTTAGAAATCATTTACCTCTGTTTGGCCCCAGATCAAAATATCAAGTTTATCATATCAAGACCATCCATCCCTTCCATAGCCCTAATCTGGTGCGTCATGACAATCATTGATATTGCAACTCTGAAGGAATATAAGCGGGCTCCTTTCCGGCTTACAATGTGGATATTGCTTTTCGTAGTCTTAATAATTCTTGATACAGGCGCTTATGCAATTTTTCTTGCCGGC
This sequence comes from Caldifarciminota bacterium, assembly GCA_023128825.1. Taxonomy (GTDB): domain Bacteria; phylum Hydrothermota; class Tepidihabitantia; order B3-TA06; family B3-TA06; genus B3-TA06. The sequence goes on from JAGMDF010000084.1 coordinate 9,927, forward strand.
AATGTAGCGTTTTGGGTTAATATACTAAATTTTATTCCTGTCGCAGCGACCATAGTTGCGAGCTTTTATGCACAACGTTTTATGGCTAAATTGGAAACTGATTTCCCATCGGGGTCTGACTCAGGAGAGGAAAAATGAACTCTAGTTTAGCAATGATACTGATGGCAATCATTGGAGGCTTAGCTACTTTATTAGGTGTTGCAATAGCTGTATATTCCCTTATTCAATCAAGATTCGTTAAAGTTAAACTTCAGAGTGAAATCCACAAATTAAAAGAATCTCTCAAGGAAGGATTTTTATACCTAGATGGATTGCCGGAGGTAAGCGGCAGGAAGAAGAATGTAATTCTTTATTCGGGGATGAAGCATTACAGGGAATACAAATACAGTAAAGCAATTTCAGCTTTCACAGATGCCCTCATGTTAGCTTCCGATGACAGCGAGCGCTGCGCGATTCTTAACCTTATAGGATTGAGCCAGAGGAAGAGCGGGGCTACCCGTGATGCCGAGCAGACCTTCCTTAAAATGATTGATATTGCTGAGCAAGCTAAACTTGACGAAGCCCTTTCAGTCGCCCTAGGCAACACAGGGGTTGTATACCACACCCTTGGCGAACCGCACAAGGCTCTTGAGTATTATCAGAAGTCTTTAGAGATAGCCAAGCAGATAGGTAATCTTGAAGTGCAGGCCAACCAACTCGGCAACATCGGGAATGTCTAC
>JAGMDF010000085.1 GCA_023128825.1 Caldifarciminota bacterium
CATTTACTCATATTGTTAACGGGTCTCCGGTATAGGTCCACCTGAACGGCTTGGCTTGTTCGTTGTAACGTTTGATGAATCCCATGATCTTATCAACCAATTCCTGTTGGCAACTGAAAACACCTCGTGAAATGACTTTTCGAGCCAGAATACTGAACCATAGTTCAATCTGATTGAGCCATGAAGCGTAGGTGGGAGTAAAATGCACATGAACTCTTTTGTGGCGCTTCAGCCAGCTTTGCACCTTGTGATGTTTGTGCATGCTCAGATTGTCCATGATCAGGCGAAGCTCGCTTTGCGGATACCGTTTGGCCAAATGCTTGAGGAAAATGAGAAATTCCTTATGGCTATGTCGGTCAAAACATTGCCCGGTTACGGTGCCGGAGTGAACGGCCAGAGCCGCGATCAAGGACTGGGTGCCGTGTCGAATATACTCGTGACTTATCTTTTCCACCTGGCCCGGTTGTACCGGCTTATTGGGGTGAGGACGCCCCCGGGCTTGGATGGCTGTCTTCTCGTCGATGCTTAACACAATGGCATTTTCCGGGGGATCAAGATACAACCCGACAATCGTCATCATCTTTGTGTCAAAGTCCGGGTCGCTGCTCTCTTTCCACATTTTATAAAGGTGAGGCTTGATCTTTTCCGCTTTCAGCACGCGATGCACGGTGGCATGACTTACCTGCCCCACATGCTTGGCCAACTCTCGAGTACTCCAGTGAGTCTGACCTGGCGGCGGTTTGCACGCCTCAGCCGCTATCCTGATGCGAACCTCCGGCCCGTAAACTCTTGGCTTGCCAGAGCGCGGAGCATCTTGCAGCCCCGCTATTCTCTGCTGCGCAAATCGCTTCCTCCATTTCACCACCATCGGTTTGCTGAGCTTGAGTTCTTTCATGATGCTGTCATTGCGATGGCCTAAAGCAGCAAGAAGAATAATCTGAGCACGCAAGACCATCCGTTGCTGTGAGGTGCCTCGGCGAACGATATTTTTCAGTTCCCGACGCTCACCTTCTGTCAATTGAATCTCGGTCGCTTTTCTTGCCATACTTCTTCTCCTCTTCTTTCTTTGGGAGAAGTACAGCGGAGAAAACAATAAATCAACTAATTAGGGCTTGCTGAATAATTCATATTTAGCAGTATTGATACTTAAGTTGTAGCGTTTTGATATGAAGCATCCGTATCCAAAGTGAGTTCCTGATCCAGAGTGAATTCCGGGTATATATGCAACGCACCTGCCATGCTAAGGTCTGCAACCACTGCCGTACATAAAGGAAAAAAGACAATAAAGAAGAGAGTATCTTCTCCAGGTTCATCACCATAAACGAGACCATGATCGCAACTTCGGAAGTCTCAGCAAGTTTAGCCATAACCCGAGCCAGGCTGAACCGGCGCTTGCCCTGGCCGAACTTGCCCTCAATTGCAATCCGGTCAATCTCATCCTGCCGATGCTGTTGTCTGGCTTGTTTCAATTGTTCTGCGTTTGCCTCAGTCGCTTTCTTCGGCCTCCCAAGCGGCGGGCCGGAAAGGCGAATCCCCTTGGTTTTGCAGAAAGCACGGTTATCGCGGGTTCTGTAAATCTTGTCAGCATGCACCGATTCAGGAAAGTAACCAAAACGTTTATGATAGCTCTCAATCTGATCGATTAAATCACATGATTCGTTGTAATTGTCCCAACTGATTCGATCCACAAAACTGAAACCATCTACAAGACTTACAGATACCTTCGCGCCGAACTCAACATTACTTCTGGCTTTACCTCGAACTATCGGACGGAGATGCGGCTGCGATATGCTGACAATGCGATCTTTGATTCGGCGGTTGCCACTCTCATACATCAACTGTTGTTGACGGAAAAGCTCTTTGATCACCAGCAGATCGCGATACTGTTTGTTGCTCAAATGTACCAGCAGACCATCGGTGGACATGGTGTCGATGTTACCAAGATTACGCTTAAGATAACGCAACTGCTTGCCAATCGCTTTGCGAACCTTCTTGTAAGAAGACTTCTTCCGTTTCGCAACCGCAAGATAATCCTTCCGCGCCTTCTGGCGATAGGTGCGAGGCTTACGCCGTTGGCCGACATATGGCGCGTGCATGGTGTCGATCATCGCTTCGGTCTTCTCCCTGCCCTCGTTGAGAAGATTCAAGTCGGTCGGATAGGCAACATCCGCCGGGGTACAGGTGGCATCGACAATCAGTTTACCTTTATTGGAAGGGAGGTCGTTATCATCATCTGACGGCTCCTGCGACTTATTGTTCGACTCCATTGCCTGGGCAACGATCGATGCGTTTATCTCGGCAAGAGTATCTTTGTCAAAACGCTTCCTGAAATGCGTCATCAACGAATCGTCAAAGGGAGAAATATCCGTGTATGCTGAGAAACCAAGAAAGAACTGCAGGTAGGGATTCTCTGCTATCTGCTGCACCGTCTCACGATCAGTTGTGCCGAGACGCTCTTTGATGATTAATGCTCCCAGCGCCACACGGGCAGACTTGGCCGGACAACCGGCATTGCTCTCTGAGAAATTGGATGAATACTCCTGCTCGATCTGAGACCATGGTATCTGTCTGGAGAGGATAACCCAGCGGTTATCGCTCCTGAGTTTACCGCCAAAGGGCAGATAGAAATCCTCGAACTTCAACTGATTTGAATTGTCTTTGCGATACATTATTGCTCTCCAGGTGCAAGCCTTTTGGGGCATTTACAACAAAACCCGTTCACCAGGAACAATACAACACATACATATCTATTAACAGATAAAGAAGTTAGACTTTATTCAGCAGACCCTAATTA
>JAGMDF010000086.1 GCA_023128825.1 Caldifarciminota bacterium
CGGTCGGGGTAACCGAGGAGTTTATGCACGCGGTTGAGGCGGACGAAAACTACAGCCTTAAACACCCCCGCACCGGCAAGGAGGCAGGCCGTTTGCGCGCCAAGGACGTTTTTAACCTGATGGTCACCATGGCCTGGCGCACCGGCGATCCAGGCATCGTCTTCCTTGACCGCATCAACCAAGACAACCCAACGCCAGAGCTTGGCCCCATCGAGGCCACAAACCCCTGCGGCGAGCAGCCGCTCCTTCCGTACGAGGCGTGCAACCTGGGTTCGTTGAACCTAGCCAAGATGGTGACCAATCACTCGGTGGATTACGAGCACCTGCGTAAAACCGTCCATACCACAATTCACTTCCTTGACAACGTAATAGACGCCAGCCGCTATCCTCTGTCTGAGATAGACGAGATGGTGAAGCGCAACCGGAAGATCGGCTTGGGCGTGATGGGTTGGGCAGACATGCTCTTCTCACTGGGCATCCCATACGACTCCGAGGAGGCGCTTGAGCTCGGTGCAAAGGTAATGGAGTTCATACAAAAAGAGGCTGTGGCCGCATCACGTGAGCTTGCCAAAACGCGCGGCGCATTCCCCAGCTTCCCCAACTCTATCTTCGCCAAGCGTGGCGAGGAACCGCGCCGAAACGCAACACTTACCACCATCGCACCAACAGGCACCATCTCCATCATCGCTGGCTGCTCATCAGGAATCGAGCCTATCTTCGCCATTAGCTTCATCCGCAACGTGATGGACAACACAGAGCTCCTGGAGGTAAATCCTGTCTTTGAGAAGCTGGCCAAAGAGATGAGTTTCTACAACGAAGGACTGATGAAGGAGATAGCGCGGCACGGCACGATTGCTCATATCCGCAAGATTCCGGACTCGGTCAAACGCATCTTCGTTACCGCCCACGACATCAACCCCAGCTGGCACGTGAAGATGCAGGCCGCGTTTCAGAAATACACCGACAACGCGGTTTCAAAGACCGTGAACCTGCCCAATCACGCAACGCCCATGGACGTGGCCGACGTTTACATGCTGGCATACAAGCTGGGCTGCAAGGGCGTTACCGTTTACCGCGACGGCTCCAAGTCCGCGCAGGTATTAAACATAGGGACGGTGAACCGCGAGCAGCGGCCTGCGGCAAACAGAGCCGCGCAGGCGCTCTCCGAATACAGCTTCGCAGACCGGATGATCACCGTAGGCTCGGAGTTCACGGCCGGCTGCAACAGGTGCAACTCCTAAGATCACCCCAAACGGAGGCTTCGCCACCGCTTGGGGACACGTTGATACCCCACGAAACTGCTTCGCAAAGTTACTCCGCAAGCGTCGTCATTTCATGTCGCGGGGACCCCAAGCGGTAAACCCCAGGACACGAAAATTAAGGGGCCGACAAAAGCCGGCCCCTGCGACCTGAAAAGACCTTAAGTCACCGCTGAAGAGTTACTTCACTAGAAGCATCTTGCTAGTTTGCTTGAAACCGTCGGCTGTTGTCAACTCGCAGATGTAGATACCGTTGCCGAGTTTTCTGCCCTGCTCGTCTCTTCCGTCCCAGGTTACGCTGTGGGTTCCCGGTTCGAGGGTTCCGTGAATCAGGGTAATAACCTTTTGTCCGACGGTGTTGTAGACGGAGACGTCCACCACGCTCTTGGTGGGGATACTGAAGGCTATATCTGTCTTCGAGCTGAAGGGATTGGGGTCGTTCTGAGCCAGGTAGAAATTGTGGATGATCATGCCCTGCTGGTTGGGGCCGGGGACGACGGAGAATTGCGGCACGATGTTGATGAACCGGCAAGCGTTGCCCTGCTGATCAACCACCACCACGTGAAGGAACCAGTTGCATGTATCGGGAAGTGGGATGGGCATCGGCTGTGGATTAGGTCCGGGTCCGCCCCCGATCAAGCTGTCGGGGCCGACGTGAGGTGTGTCTTCCTTGGGACAGATGATTAACATGTGAGTAAAGGTTCCGCGTTCCCCCGCACCGGAAAATCCGGTTAACTCACCGGTAAAGGGATCCAGCCAACCCCACTCTATCTCGCCTGTCCAGGGGTCCATGAAGTCTACCCTTATGCCTTGTGGGGTCGGCGTATTGACCACCGAGTTGAAGGTCATCATGTGCCAGTTGTCGCTTCCCGGCCACTGCAGGCGAACCAGCACGTCCTGACACCTTTCCAGTTCGTTGCGGGCCTCTTCCCAGTTGAACGGCTCGTTCCTCATCGTGTAGTTGTCGCCGTGATCTTCGAGCCAATTTTCCAAGGCTTCCACGATATCGTCCCACTGGGTTCCTCCAAGTAACGTGTCGGTGCCCGCCAGTTCGGCAAGGGAATCCACCAGATCATGAGCGCTCAGACCTCCGGCGACTTCTCCGTCTCCGGTGCCTTCGAAGTACTTCAGACACGCCGCCGCCGCCGTTGGCACGCAGTGCCAGGGGGAATGTGGCTGCTGAGATATGCCGGGGATTCCTTTCATGAAGGTATCCTGCTTGGGTTCAACGAATATGCTCACCGAATCGATGTCGTGGTAGAGATCGGTTACCATGACCCACAAGGTGTCGTTATGGATTGGCGTCCAGCTCACCACGGCGTCGCAGGGTGGAGTAGGATCGTAGTTGCGCTGCGTCTCTGTGATCAGGGTATCTCCGCCCTGGATGATGGCCACGGCCTTGAACAGGATAACCATGTTCTGGGGGGGCACGATGTCGTGGGGGAAGACGGCGGCCCAGCCGTCGCCTAAAGAAATTGCCGAGGTATCTATTGATGCGGAAGCCATGGGAGAGGACAGGGCTTCGTATCCATCACTATCGGACCCGAAAAGGATCCAGGTCTGACCCTGGTCTATGGAGTGGTAGAAATCCACCCTCTGGATCGTCTGTGCGCTATCAAGCACGTGGAGTCTGACCCGGCTTACGCGGCCTGGGCCTCCGATAAGGTTATGCCAGGGTTCGGCGAGAACCCAGTCCCCGACCGCGAGAACCGGCTCTCCGAACTGAGCCCACAGCGGCGCAGCAACCAACATAATGATTGAGAGGACGAACAGCAAGGTTCTTTTACGTTTTGGGAGCATCTTTTCCTCCTTGGTTTTTTTGGTTTATGAAACGGGCAGGCTTCGCTTATCAGCGAGTCCTTACCATTGAATGCCTTAAATTAAACTTATGTCCAATAATCCTGTATCTATATCAGGTTGCAATTATACCCGGAACAAAGACTTTGTCAAGTGGTTTAAGGAAGGAAGAAGGGGGGCGAGGGAGTAGCCTCAAGGGACAAGCGGCGGTTACAGGTTAAAAAGCCGACCGAAAGATCGGTCCTTTGCTTTTGGTGCCACGTTTCGGGCGAAATTTGCCGCGAACTCGTCAGGTTTGAGTGCCATTCGTCACAATTAAGCTGGTCAAAAGGTGGTCAAAAGCTACCCAAAAGGTGGTCAAAAGATGGACAATTTTGGGCTTTTTGGGGGGAATCGGGTGTTTTTCGGTTTTCAGGAAAGTTCACAGTGGCCGACCGCAAGGTCGGCCCTTTACTCTTGACATAGGGCAGGGGAAGAGTATAGTTGAGGGTAGAAATAAACAGGAGTTCAACACTACTAAGGAGAAAAGATGAATTCTAAAAAAAACACGGCTCGAAGAATCGTGTTCATTGCAATTGTGTTGGGAATAATAGCTATGGTGAGTTGCGGATTGGTACCCCTTCAAACTCTTCGTGAACTCAAAAGCTGCCTTTCCGAAGAGGTTAGTGAAGGTGTGACAATAAAAAGCGCAAAAAGCGATAAAGCGCACGTTATTGTGCGAATTACTATATCGAGTTCTGCAGAGCATTCACCAGAAGGTTATGCTGCTAGCACAGGTTATCTCGCTCAGAACTTCCTTGAGTGCAGAGGATATGAAGTTCCAGTAGCCGTTAAGGTATATGGAGAATTTGGAACGTATTACGGTACTGGGTTTACTACTACGTCTGGAGGGGATTTCTTTTGGGAATATTGACATTGTAGGGGCCGACCGCAAGATCGGCCACTTTACACTTGACATAGGTGGGAGGGGGGGGGTATAGTTGACCTTGGATTGTTTCTCAATAAACTTGACAAAATTGGATATTGGAGTATATTCAGGTGAATCGTAAAATCAAAGGAGGGCAACATGCCTAGAGTATGGGTCAGGAAAAAAGACAGCGATACCTGGCACTGGTGCAAAAACTGTTCCAACTATCCAACCGGTTCAGATGTCGTGAAAAGCGATAAGAAACCTACCTATGGAGAGCTGGACAACGAGTGTAAAGCGAAAGAAAAAGCAGGTGACTGCACAGAGGATGACTGTTAAGATCGTAGAGGCCGACCTTTAGGTCGGCCCGAATAATTAACTGGCCGGGCTGAGTCCAGACAACTCAGAAGCCAAAAACCGTAAGGAGGTTTTCTATGGCTACCGAAGAAGAAGTAAAGGGGTATATTCGGAGGTTTATTGAAGACAAAGGTGGTGTACATAAAGACTTTTGCATTGGTATATCAACGTCTCCGCCAACAAGACTTTCCCAACACGGAGTTAGAGAAGACGATGATTCCTACTACACTTATGCTTCAACCAGCGAAGTTGCAAGGCGGGTAGAGCAGCACTTTTTAGATTTAGGTTGTAAAGGTGGAGGTGGTGGCGGTGATGAAGATTCCACCGGTGTATACGTGTATAAAAGGAACGACCATACTGAGCCTTGAGTTGTCTTAACTTCAAGCTCTTTAAAGAGGAGGCATAAATGCCTGAAGATCAAAAACTGTGCCCTTTCAGGATGATTGGGAAAACGGAAATCAATTATCCTCGAATGTGCTGCATGCGAGAAAAGTGCGAGTGGTGGTCTGAAAGGACAGCTCATAAGCAGTGTATTATTCATTTAACTTTGATGTCGCTGGCGAGTGATGTCAGCCAGATAAAAGACAAGCTAAAATAGCCTCAAGGCAAAAGCCGTCCTTACGGTCGGCCTTCGTAATGTCATTCCGAGGACGTCGAAGGCGTCCGTGGGACCGAAGGGTGAACGCAGGGAACAATCTCAAAGCACTGACCTGAAGACAAAGGGCTAGGTGTCAGGTGTTATAGCTTTCTGCTATGGGATTGTCACGGGTTGCTTTGCAACCCTCACAACGACAGAATAGTAAAGGCCAGCCTTACGGCTGGCCTTCTTCATTAAACCTGATCCCCCTGTGTCCCCCTTATTAAGGGGGACTGCTTTGTCCCCCCTCTGAAGGGGGGTGCCCGCAGGGCGGGGGGATTTAATGCTCCTTTTTGCTAACGCAAAAAGATCGCAGTACCCCTCTGTTAACGGGACAGCGTGTCCATTTAGGTAGGAGATAGGGGAAGGTGTATCACCCCCTCCTTTATCCTCCCCCGTCAAGGGGGGAGGTGAAATACTTGACAACTTCTCTGATCCGGATAGAATGCTCCTTAGACTAAGGAGGTTATCACGCTGGAGAACTTGCTTTATTATGGAGATAACCTTGATATCTTGCGCCGCTATATCAAGGAGGAATCAGTAGACCTTATCTATTTAGATCCTCCTTTCAATAGTAAAGCCACGTACAATGTACTATTTGCCGAACAAGATGGTACGAGGGCTGCAGCTCAGGTTAAGGCCTTCGAAGACACTTGGCATTGGGATCAATCATCCCAAAAATCTTACCAAGAAGTAGTGGAAGCTGGCGGCAGGGTTTCTGAGGTTATGCAGGCCTTTTGGAAATTTTTAGGCGGCAACGACATGATGGCTTATTTGTCTATGATGGCTCCTCGTTTGACAGAATTAAAACGTGTATTGAAGCCTGCAGGCAGTACTTATTTGCATTGCGACCCCACGGCAAGTCACTACTTGAAAATGCTTATGGATGCAGTATTCGGACCGAAGAACTTCCAGAACGAGATCGTTTGGCATTACCGGAAATGGCCTACGGGAAAGTATTGTTTCCAGCGAAACCATGACATTCTACTTTTTTACTCGCGTTCCGCGAAAAGGGAAAGAATCTTCAATCAGTTATATATGCAGCGTGCCGCATCGACCTTAAAGCGGTTCGGAAATGCCGAGATTATATCCGGTTACGACAAAACCGGAGGGCGTATTCCTTCTCGGACAAAAGAACAGGAATCTAAAGGGGTACGTCAAGACGATGTATGGGATATCGGGCGAGTCCCTCCAATAAAACAGTTGTTTCCTACTCAAAAACCTGAACCTCTACTTGAACGTATCCTGAAAGCAAGTAGCAACGAAGGAGATTTAGTT
>JAGMDF010000087.1 GCA_023128825.1 Caldifarciminota bacterium
GACCGAAGGGTGAACGCAGGGAACAATCTCATAGCAGGGTATTGCTAAATGTGGATTGGTCGCATGAATTTTAGATTACTGCCGTGAGATTGTCACGGCTTGCTTTGCAACCCTCACAACGACAGAATAGTAAAGGCCAGCCGTAAGGCTGGCCTTTTATCATTAAACCTGATCCCCCTGTGTCCCCCTTAATAAGGGGGACTGCTTTGCCACCCTTCTGAGGGGGGGTGGCCGCAGGGCGGGGGGATTTAATGCTCCTTTTTGCTAACGCAAAAAGATCGCAGAGGGCTTCGCCTCAATCACCCCTCCCTTGATGGTAGAAAGCAGGGGGATGCTGAAGGGCAGGTGTTGACTAATATCCGATACGTTGTTATCATTACGGAATGGGTAAGGCACACTTGATTTCAGGGCTTATGGGGCGTTATCCGAAGCGACTTGAGATGTTAACCGTAAGATTAAGGAACTGCTGAAGTTATGAACGCGGTAGTGGCGCTGGTTGGGCGTCCAAATGTTGGGAAGTCCACGCTGTTCAATCGTCTGGTGGGTCGCAGGGAGGCGATCACGCTGAAGACCCCTGGGATAACAAGGGACAGGCTGTACGGCACAGTGCACTGGCTTTCCAAGAGCTTCACCCTGATAGACACCGGGGGGTTTATTCCCGCACCTGAGTTGCCGCTGGAAGAGCAGATGCGCCGCCAGGTCCAGCTGGCTATCAAAGAAGCCGAGCTTGTTCTTTTAGCGGTGGACGGAAAGGAAGGGTTGCATCCATCGGACGAGATGCTGGCCGAGGTTCTGAGAAAACAGGGAAAGCCATACATCGTGGTTGTGAACAAGTCGGACGTCCGCACCGCGGAGTGGGAACACCATATCTTCCATTCGCTGGGCGGGGCAGAGCTTTTCCTCGTTTCTGCAGAGCACGGGGTGGGGTTCGGTGACCTTCTGGATGCGATATGCGAGAGGCTTACCTTTGAGGAAGAGGGCGAGGTTAAGCCTGAAGTTAGGCTGCTGATAGCCGGACGTCCGAATTCAGGCAAGTCTACCTTGCTCAACGCCCTGGTGGGCTCCGAGCGCGCGGTTGTGGACGCCGCGCCCGGAACGACCCGCGACCCGGTGGATACATATCTTGAGGTGGAAGGCCGCATCTGGCGGATTGTTGATACGGCAGGACTGAGGCGAAGGACAAGGATAAAGGAGGAGGTGGAGTACTACGCCTCGACCCGACTGCGAAGGGCTATAGCCAGGGCCCAGATCATACTTCTCCTGATCGATCTTACCGAGGGGGTCACGAGACAGGATAAAAGGCTGGCCGCCGAGGTCATATCAAGGCGCAAGGGGCTGATCTTCGTTTTGAATAAAACGGATCTCTTCGACCGGCAGGCACTTCGGTCAAAGATAGATGAGGCATCCTACCAGCTGCGCGGGATGGAGCCCTTTTTCAGGGTGCTTGTCTCCGGCAAGGAAAAGGAAGGGTTGGGTGAACTGGTCGGGGCGGTTACGGCGCTCCTGGAAAGGCGCAGCCAGCGCATCTCAAAGGAGCTTTTAGGAGAGTTCGCCCAGCAGGTTACCCAGGAGCGCTCACCCGGGCGAAGGATAAAGATATACCGATTGATACAGAAGGAAGGCGCGCCGCCCCTCTTTCTCGTGGAGGCCAACAGGCCGGATGAGCTCGAAGAGACCTATGTGCGATTCTTAACCAACCGGCTTCGCGATACGTTCGACTTGAGAGGCACCAACCTGAAGCTTGAACCGACGCAGAGGAAGAAGAAATGATTTCGCCTTTGTGGGACACGGTGATATTGGCGGTGTTCGGATTTCTATCCGGTTCGATCCCCTTCGGTTATCTTATAGCCTCAGCAAAGGGTATGGACATCCGCAAGATGGGCTCGGGCAACATAGGAACGACCAACGCGATAAGGGTGTTGGGAATGAGCTGGGGTATAGTGGTAGGGCTGCTGGACGCGATCAAGGGAGCGGTGCCAGCTTACCTTGCGCTTCAATTCTCGCCTCTACCGGGAATAGTTGGTGCGGCCGCTGTTTTAGGCCACGTGTTCTCGCCCTGGCTTAGGTTCAATGGGGGCAAGGGTGTCGCAACCACCTTTGCCGTGTTCCTTGTTCTGACCCCCTTCCCCGCACTTACCGCACTCGGCATAGGGATACTGCTTCTCCTCACCACCGGCTACGTGTCAATCGCTTCGATATTCTCGATTGCGGCGCTGCCTGCCCTTATCTTTCTGTGGGGAAGATTTAATCCTGAGATATCGGTAATCGCCGCTGCAGCCGGCTGCACCCTTCTGGTGGCGTGGGCGCACCGGGGGAACATGATGCGTCTTGCCGCAGGCAAGGAACCGAGGACAGAATTGTGGAAAAAGCTGTGGAAAAGATGAGGGTAAGTTTCCTTGGTGCAGGGGCCTGGGGCTCGACTATGGGGATCATGCTCTCGCGTGAGGGGCACGATATAAGGCTGTGGGAGATCGATTCCGCCAGGGTAGAGAAACTCGGATATACCCGCAGGCTTCCAGGTGTACTGCCTGGGACAAGGATACCCAGCCAACTACACTACACCTCGGATATAGAAGAGGCACTGGCTGGAGCCGATCTCTTAGTCCTTGCGGTGCCCTGCCAGGCGCTGAAGGCCACGCTGAAGAGGTTGCCCAGAGGATATGAACCGCCGAGGATGGTGGTGAGTCTAATAAAGGGACTTGAGCGCCGGACAGGCTTTCGACCCAGCCAGGTCTGGGCCGGGTTTTTCCCTCGCCGTCCGGCGAGTGTGCTTTCCGGTCCCTCGATCGCCATCGAGGTGCTTCACGGTCATCCCACCGCGCTTGTGGCGGCAGGGGAGGATAAGGAGGCGGTGAAGAGTATTCAGCGGATATTCTCGTTTGACAATCTGCGGGTCTACCGATCGGACGATGCAGTTGGCGTGGAGTTGGGCGGAGCCTTGAAGAACGTTATCGCCGTAGCCTGTGGTATCGCCGAAGGGCTTGGTGCAGGAACCAATACCCGTGCGGCGCTTCTTTCACGAGGGTTGGCTGAGATTACGAGATTGGGCGAGAAGCTGGGGGCGAAAGCGCGGACGTTTTCAGGGCTTGCAGGCTGGGGCGATCTTGTTACCACCGTTTGGAACCCTGCCTCGCGCAATCATAGAGTGGGACTGGGACTCGCAAGAGGCAAGAACCTGGAGGCGATCCTTGCCGAACTCGGTATGGTTGCCGAGGGGGTTGAGACCTGCCGGATTGCCCATAAACTGGGCAGGATGCACGCTATCGAGATGCCCATAACCGAGGCGACCTACAGGGTGCTGTTCCGGGGCGCCGATCCCCGCAAAGAGATTACGCGTCTTCTTTCCCGATCCCTTAAGGAGGAGGTATGGTAGAGGAACATTTTTATACGATAACCCAGGTGGCGCGTATGCTAAGGATCAAGCCCCACGTTCTGCGATACTGGGAGAAGGAGTTTAGCTGGCTGCGCCCGCGCAAGAACTCGGCAGGACGCCGCATATACTCCGAGCATGACATCGAACTGATTACGCTGATCGCGAGGCTCCTGCACAAGGAAGGCTACTCTATAGCGGGCGCGCGCAGGCGGGTAGGGAAGCTTCTTGCGCTTTCTAACCAGCTTCAACTACCGCTCTCAGAGGTTCAAACCAATCCCCTGGAAAGGTTCAAGCAGGAACTTGAAGAGATCCTCAAGATGCTGGAACGCAAGTGACGCCTGTTGAGACCTCGTGGGGAGCACTGCTGCCCTGGGTCGTAGACGGTATCGCAGCGCTCTTGATCCTCGGCTCGGCTGTCTCAGGGCTCCTCAAAGGGGCGATACGCATCCTTGGAGCGATTGCAGGCGTTGTGGCCGCCATAATCCTGGGCTGGCGCTTCACACCCGCGCTTGCTGAACTCCTGATCCCCAAAATAAGCTCCGTATTCTTCGGCAAGGTGCTGGCCTTCCTTGCAATCTTCATCGCGGTCATGATTGTTGCAGCGATCGTTGTCTTCCTTTTGAACAAACTCTTTGACGCGATCCTTCTGGGATGGGCCAACAAGCTTGTGGGTTTCGTGTTGGGATTCGTTATCGGGACGTTCGTCGTTTGCGTTATCATCTGGGTCTCTCTCCAGCTGTACCCTGAGCTTGCCGATCTCTATACCCATACCCGGCTGGTCAGGCTGTTAGCCGCTTTACTCTTTGTGTTCGCCCCGGGCGCAAGGAGCGCGCCCGTTACTCCACCTGCCTGATCCCTGCTTCGATTATCTCTATCTCGGTAGGTTGCCCCACAAAGGTCTCTATGCTGTCAGTAACTTGTTCGGTATCAACCGGTGCAAAGGTAGCCTGCGCTCCGCCCGACAGCGTAACCGTTATTGTATCAGAGTCAAAAACCTCTGCACTAAATCCCCTTATGTATGTAATTCGTAACACACCCCGCTTTCTTAGTTTACCATTCTTCCTCTGGTTGTTTCAAAAAGGCCTCTAAGTCCTCAAGTATAGGTTCGAAATTAGGTCTAGCAGCATTGAACCATTTGACAGTTTCAATATTTGAAGGCTCCGCAGAGAGATAGTGAGTCCAACCAATTTGATCAAACGTAATCCTTACCCTACCATCCTTAGTTTCTAAAGTCATTGTAAACCAAAGATAGGGTTTAGCTATTTCCGCTGGCCCACCGAAAATGGCGTCTATGAGGTTAGCTTTATTTGCGTCTTTTATGAATAACGAATCGGTTGCTATCGTATATCCCTTGCCTACAATCGTTCCTGCTTCCTTGTCTTGGTATTGAATGACTTCTTTTGAGCTCTTGAAAGTCTTAGTCATCCATTTCATGCAACTAACATACAATTCGTCTTGAGACTTACCTTCAATCTCTATCACGTCTTGTATGATTCGTTGCTCTGGGGGAAGAATAGTGCCTGTAGTTACACAGCCAGGCATTACAAAAACCACCCCCGCTATACCTAGCAAGGGAGCTATACAGTAGGCTATCCATCGTTTCATGTCATCCTCCTTAGTTTGCTCCCTTCACGCCCACTCCGGCTTAGGGCTGAATACGTAGCTCCACGTCAAGTCAAGAGAATCATTACCTTTACCGCGCCGGTCCATGGATTAACCCGCGGATATCAACGAAAAGAAGCTCAACCTGGTCTATCTCCTGAACAGACAGGAACGTTTTGGTTTCTGAGCCTGCGGCTGGACGATGTCTGCCGAGACGACCGCGCCGGTACTCAGGTTAACCAGAATTACCCCTCCCCCTGGCCTGAGCTCCAGGGACACCAGGCTCCCGGCATCTGCAAGACGGCGGTAGGGCTTGCCGCCGAACCCCAGCCTGGCAAGGATCTCATCCGCGGTGTGATTGATATTTTCCCTATCCGCATAGCGCAAACCGGCGATCAGATCAATTAAGCGAATCCCGGCATCCAGCCTGGTGAACACGAACCGCAGGGAAGAGTAGGCGATAAGGGTATCCGCTCTTCTCACGATCGAGTCGCAGTGCAGAATCTCCTGAAGTGCGGCAGGGTTCCCTCTCCCCAGCCAGCGCTCCTGGATAAATCCGGTAACGGTCGAGGTAAGGCTCGCTTCTTCGCACTCAAGGTGCAGCCTTCGCTCATAGGTTGTGCTGTCAATCCCTTTCGGCATGGGAATAAACCGCACCTCGCGCCTAACTACCTCGAAGTAAGGGTACTCATAGGGTACGGTCTGGGCAATTAGAAGGAGAAGAAGTTCCACGATTTATCCTACCCCTGCATTCCGGATTGTCAAGTACCATCCAGGAGTCGTGCCGGCTATAAGACCCCAAGCAAATGGATAAACACAGATGTTTTTCGTATATAAGACTAAATAGAATGTTAGTATATGTAATTACGAAATAGGGACTTGACAAATGAAAAATCTGATGTAAACTTTACATCTAAACAAAGGCCTAGTATGTAGGCCCAAGGGAGCGATGGGCTAAAAAGAAGTGCCATGAAACGCGCGCTTATAGCGAGGCACTTCTGTAAGTGTATGTCGAAGGGAATAAACAAGCCGAACTTAGGAGGAACTATGATGCGCAAAAAACTTCCATTAGGTACCTTGGTGGTATTTGCGATCCTTGCCTCATCCCTCAATGCCCAGCCAGCCTGCCTGCTCTCAGAGGGGTTCGAAGGACCCTTCCCCCCGGGTGGTTGGAGTACTTCCACCTCTCTCGGTCAGAACCAGTGGTTCCGCAACGACTACTGGGGCCGCCCCAACTATACGGGCGGCTCAGGTTACTGTGCAGACAACGACGACGACGGTGCAGGTCCTGGCGCTGCCAGGGTAGGCAACAATATCCTGCAGTCGCCAACGTTTGATGCGAGTGGCTACAACATCATATGGCTTGCCTACAACGTGGACTGGTATCCAGTGGGTGAAGGTATGACGGGCCAGGTGTACGTCTACAACGGTTCGAGCTGGATTATGGTGATGGGCCACCCCCAGAGCCGCAAGACCACACGAGACAGCATCAACATCAGCACCCGCGTAGCCGGAGTGGCGAACGCCCGGGTGCGGTTCACCTACAGCGAGTTCACCGGTGGAGTGAAATCGAACTGGTATGAGGTTGACAACGTCAACGTCTGGGGCTCAGACCCTCCCGAACCGCTTGACCTGGTGATGGCGGAGATAATCCGTCCCAAATTCTGGGAAAAGGGTGGAATCCCCTTCCAACCGTCTTGCCGGATTTACAACAACCTCGACACTGCTGCCCATGGCACAGTAAGCTGCGAGATCACGAACCTTACAACTATGCAAGTCGCTTACCAGGACGCGCATACCTCTTATTCCCTTAATCCTGGTTACACCGTAGTGGGGTTCGCGGCCTTCACCCCTTTCAGGAATAATTACTACAACGCTCTCTTCGTGGTCGAGCACCCTGACGACGTAGATCCAACCAATAACACCATGGAAAGAAACTTCTCCACTCACGAAACCGAATATGACGTAACACCCTATGAGATGCTTGCTCCAGAAACCCCTGAGCAGATCAATCCGTTCATGCCCACAGCCAATTATGCCGAGCGTCTAGGCAAAAAGACGGTGGATGTGAAAATGCACTGCTGGATTCAGGATTTTGACACCGAAGAATGGGTCTATCGTGACTCGTCAGATTTTCGCGATTTTGTGCCTCACGACACCTTCCTTGCCGTATTCAAGACAGCGTACCTTGAAATCGGTACTTACATAATCAGATTCTGGGCAAACGGCGAAAACAATACAAACATAAGCAATCCTCCACTCGTGGACACCTTCAACTACACAGGGATTGCCGAGACCCCGATCGCCAGCCGATTCAGTCTTGATGCGGCAACACCTAATCCCTGCGCCGATTTCACCGCGATACGCTTCACCCTGGGGCATACCACCAACGTCACCCTGCGCGTCTATGATGCGACAGGCAACGTGGTGGCAACGCTTGCGGACGGTTCCCGTAACGCCGGTTCCTACACTGTTCAATGGAACACTCACGATGTGGCTTCGGGTATCTACTTCCTAAAGCTTACGACACCTGAGTTCCGGGCCACCCAAAAGCTGCTGGTGCTGCATTAACCCCAACGGATTTTAGCTAACTTTAGCTAAGGATTTGTAGGCGGCCCCCGTGTGTTACGGCACCCAGGGCCGCCTGTTTTTATTATCGCGGGCGGCGAGCGCAGCGTTCGGATCGTGCCGCATATGAGTTCGTCATCCTCCCTTCGGTCGATCGCGATGACTTCCTGTGCTATCGTATCTGAACGGACGAAAGCCTACGTTCCACATTACTTTTGTCACTGCGAGGACGGTTGAGCTCGTGCCAGGCCGGACGAAGCTCCGAAGGACGACGCTTGCGGAGCAATTTTGCACTTCATTATTGAACCCACGATCTTCAATTTGAAATGAGCGCAAAGGCGCGTCAATGGGCTTGACAAATCCCGGATTTCGACTAAATTTAGGGTAGAGAGACGGGGGTGCTGAAGGACGAGCAGAATCGGGAGAGTGAGTGGGAAACTCAGTTTTCCGATTGGAAAAATTTGGAGAATAAACCAACTCCAAGAAGGAGGAGTATAATGACCAAGAGAGTCATAGGGATCGCGGCCGCGCTGGTTCTGTTCGCGGCCCTGGTCCCCAGCCTAAACGCCCAAACCAGCCTGCTGCATGAGGACTTCGAAAGCGCCTTCCCACCCTCGGGCTGGACAAGAGTTGTGGAGGGCGGCTCCAACCAGTGGTACCGCAACGATCAGTACGGGTATGATCCGACCAACTATACCGGGGGCGGCGGCTACTGCGCATCCAACAACGACGACTATTGGGGCTATGCCTACATCCGCAACAACTCGATTCAGTCGCCTGCGTTTGACGCCAGCGCCTACTCCGAGGTCCGGCTGGCCTTCAACTACACCTGGCAAGACTGGGATATGACCGAGCACGCCTACGTGGACGCCTTTAACGGCTCAAGCTGGGTCCAGGTAAAGGAACTCTCGGTTACCGGCACCAACATGGGCATGAGAGACAGCGTAGACATCAGCGCCCAGGCAGGTGGCGTATCCAACGCTCAAGTCCGCTTCCGCTACGACGAGGACGGCGGCTCGGGCTGGGCATTCTGGTATCTGGTGGATAAGGTAGACGTCTGGGGCGGCACCGGCGGAGGCCCCTCCGTAATAGACACTGTAGTGAACGAGGGCTTCGAAGGCAGCTGGCCACCCAGCGGATGGACCACTACCATCGGCTCAGGCAACGACCAGTGGAGGGATCTCAACGGCCTCGGCGGCTTCTGGGCCAACTATGCCGCATCGGGCGGCGGAAACTGCGCCGAAAACGACGACTATTATGCCACCAATTACTTGGGCTGGCCGCAGTGCGTGGATAACGCCCTGCTTTCCCCAACTTTCACCCTCGGGGGCAACATCTGGCTGGAATTCGACAGAGGTACCTATTATATGGCCTCTACGAGAGAGATGCGGCTTGAGGTCTGGGACGGCTCCACCTGGCAGCTCATCACCTCCTACACCTCGTCGCAGCTCTGGATGCACGACGTATGGAGCCTGAGCGCCTTCGGTGCGGACGGAGTAACTGATGCACAGGTACGCTTCGTGTACAACGAGACGTCGCCAGGCTTCTCATATTTCTATCAGATAGACAACGTGCTTATCTACGGTGAGACCAGCGGTACCGAAGAGCTCAATCTCGAGATGGTGCAGATCATCCGTCCTCGCGACGAAGAAGAGGGCGGGGTATCCTTCACACCGGCGTGCAGGGTCCTCAACAACCTGGACTCCGCCACTGCCAAGATGGTATGCAGGTTCAAAGACCTCGAGACCAGGGAGACGGTCTACGAGGACGTGCTTAACAGCGTCCCGCTCGAGCAGGGCTACAACGTTGTGGACGGCTTCCGCGACTTTACCCCTGAGGCCAACAAGGAATACACTGCCCTATTCGTGGTCGAGCACTCAGACGACATTGACCCGACCAACAACGCCAAGGATAAGCACTGGACCACCTTTGCCGGTATGGACGTGACCCCGACCGTCATGCTTTCGCCTGTACCCCAGCAGTACAACGAATTCGACCCAGAGGCGACTTTCGAGGAGCACGCGGGTGCAGAGTTAACGGTTGCGACACTCCACTGCAAGATCGAGGATGGCGAGTACCGCGCCGTGGTCTACGAGGATAGTGTGACAGGTGAACCCTTTGCCGCCGAAGAGTCCAAGAACATCAAGTTCCCAACGGTAGAAGGTCTTGAGAACGGCGCCTACACGATTACCTTC
The DNA here is from genome assembly GCA_023128825.1 of Caldifarciminota bacterium. Lineage (GTDB taxonomy): Bacteria > Hydrothermota > Tepidihabitantia > B3-TA06 > B3-TA06 > B3-TA06. Next base: position 9,739 of record JAGMDF010000087.1, read on the forward strand.
TGGGCTACAGAGGAGAGCGGCGGCAATATCAGCAATCCACCACTCGTGGTGACCTTCGAGTATGGGGGAATTGCTGAGGAACCCGTTGCCGAGCGCTTCAGTCTGGATGTTGCAGGCAGCAGGATCAGCTTCACGCTACCTACCGCGACCAACGTAAACCTTCGCGTCTACGACGCGGCTGGCAAGGCGGTGACGACGCTGGTTGACGGTTCACGCGAACCCGGCTACTACACCATCAACTGGAACACCTCAGGCGTTGCTGCTGGAGTCTACTTCGTGAGGATGATCACTCCTGAGTTCAACGCCACATGCAAGGTGATGGTGTTGCACTAGGAATCATTACAGGGATTACGCATTAAACCTTCAGGCGGCCCTCGTGTGTTACGGCACCCAGGGCCGCCTACTTTATTATCGGGGGGCGGCGAGCGCAGCCTTCGGATCGTGCCGCATGTGAATTCGTCATCCTCCCTTCGGTCGATCGCGATGACTTCCTGTGCTATCGTATCCGAACGGACGAAAGCCTCCGTTCCACATCGCTTTTGTCACTGCCAGGCCGGACGAAGCTCCGAAGGACGACGCTTGCGGAGTTCCGTAGGATTCCGCTTGCGGAGCAACTTTGCAATCTTCAATTTGAAATGAGCGCGAAGACGCGTCAAAGGGCTTGACAAACCCCGAATTTTGACTAAATTTAGGGTAGAGAGACGGGAGCCGACTGAAGGACGGGTAGAATCGGGAGAGTGGGCCGTAGGTTCATATTCCCGATCAGGAAAATTTGGAGAATAAACCAACTCCAAGCAAGGAGGAGTATAATGACCAAGAAAGTCATAGGGATCACGGCCGCGCTGGTTCTGTTCGCGGCCCTGGTTCTGCCCCTAAACGCCCAGTGGAACCAACTGCTCGATGAAGATTTCGAGAGCGCCTGGAGCACCACCTCCCCGCCTGCAGGATGGACAATCCACTACACCGGCTCGGTGGGCAACTCGGACTGGCACCGGGCGAACCACCAGGGCTCCCAGACCGCATGCATCTACTGGTCTCCCAGTGAAACAGGCACCGACGAGCTTATCTCACCGGTGCTTGACTGCTCCGGCGCCAGCGAGGTGTGGATCGTAGCGAACCATGAGTACAGCCATTACTCAGGTGCTTATACGTCCCAGTGGCTGGGTTCAACGGACGGCGGTTCCACCTTCCCCAATGTGATCTACGACTACTACCAGTCCACCGTCTATTGGACCAAGGACAGCATTGACATCAGCTCATGGGCCGCGGGTGAATCCCAGGTCGTCATCAACTTCTACGGCGACGGCTATACCTGGAACATGAACTACTGGTATGTAGACAACGTGGATGTCTGGGCCCTGGGCGGCGGGCCGAGCAAGCCGCCATTTGTAGACACCCTGTTCTGCGAGTACTTCGAAGGCTCGTGGCTTCCCACTGGATGGACCCAGATCATCTACAACACAGGCGTCAACTACTATCCATGCACGTGGTACCACGGGAACTACATGGCTGGCATGTTCCACCACGGCAGTTGGGGCGCCTACATCTGGTGGAGCTACTCCTACCAGAACGAGTGGCTCAAGACCTTTTCCGTAGATCTGACCGGCTACGACCCCGAGGATTCGGTGGATCTCACCCTCCACAGCGCGTTCTACGGAGGCGATAATAATACCTACATCTGCATCTCCACCGACGGCGGGGCAACGTGGGTAGACACCCTTGTAGATCTATGCACGGAGAGCCCCCAGTATGCGTGGACCTACATAGACGACTACCCCAACCCCTTGTCGTACCGCATCTCGCAGTACATCGGCCAGACCATCATGATAGGGTTCAACTACTGGTATATGGCTCCTGCCGCAGGCCGCGGGGTCTGGTCGGTAGACGACGTTTGTGTTATCGCCTCGGGCGGCGGCGGCAACGGCCCTGGTGCAGACAGCCTTGACCTTGCGATGATGGCCATCATCAGGCCAAAGACCGAGGAAGTGGCTAACGTGCCGTTCACGCCCGAGATCCTGGTAACGAACAACCTCGATAGCACGGCCCACGCCCGTATAAGCTGCAAGATAAAGGAAATTGCAGGACCAACCGTCTACGAGGACGTGCTTGCAGTCGTTCCGCTCGAGCCGGGCGAGAACGACATATACGGCTTCAAGGACTTCACACCTGAAGGCGGCAAAGAATACAACGCACTCTTCGTGCTGGAGCATCCCGACGACATTAACACCGACAACGACCATCTGGACAAGAACTTCCACGCCACCGTCGGCATGGACGTAACGCCGTTCGAGATCGTTCTGCCGGCTGACGTGCAGGATGGGTCGTTTAAACCTACCGCCAAATACACCGAGAACGCAGGCGCTGATACAACCGAGGCAAATCTGATCTGCGAGATAACGGAGTCCGGTACGTCGGTCTACAAAGAATCCGTTTCGCATACCTTTACAGCCAACGAGACCTGGACTGAAAATACGTTCCCCACTCCGGGGATTGAAAGCGGCACCTACACGATTACCTTCTGGGCCGAGAATCCGCTTGACGGAAGCAACATAAGCTTTCCTCCGATTTCAAAGATCTTCGAGTACACTACCAGCATTGCCGAGACCCCGGTTCCACAGCGCACCAGCCTTGAGGTGCTCGGACACTCCGTGAACTTCGCCCTCAGTGAGGCGAGCCACGTAAACATTCGCGTCTACGACGCGGCTGGCAAGGCGGTGACGACGCTGGTTGACGGTTCACGCGGACCCGGGTCCTACACCATGAACTGGAACACCTCAGGCGTTGCTGCTGGCGTCTACTTCGTGAGGATGATAACTCCTGAGTTCAACGCCACATGCAAGGTGATGATTCTTCACTAATCCTCCTTTCGTCCTGAAGACGAAAGATCGAAGATAAAAAGGAAAGGGGCCGGTCTGAGACCGGCCCCTACAGATTTTAACCCAAAGAACACCCCTTGACAAAACAAAGCCGTCCGACTAAGCTAAATCTATGAGCGTATCTCTCATGGTCTCTTTATTCCGTGGGGCGACGTCTGCGGAGCAATTTTGCACTTTGCAATCTTCGATTTGAAATGAGCGCGAAGGCGCGTCAAAGCCCTTGACAAACTCTGAATTTCGACTACATTTAGAGCAAGGAGACGGGAGTGCTGAAGGACGGGCTGAATCGGGAGAGTGAGTGGGAAACTCAATTTTCCGATTAGAAAAATTTGGGGAATAAACCAACTCCAAGCAAGGAGGAACATAATGACCAAGAAAGTCATAGGGATTGCGGCCGCGCTGGTTCTTCTTGCGGCCGTTGTGCCGCTGTTCGGCCAGTGGCAGGGTGAGACAAGGATCACCAACAACTCCGGCTCATCATACACTAACCGTTACGGAGGCTGGGGCATCGCGGCTGACGACGCGAACGTCCACATCGCATGGTACGACCTCACTACAACCCAGCGCGCACGCTACTTCACCTTTCCAATCGGAAGCCCTGCCGAAACACCCAACGGCGAAGCGGTGAGCACCTCCTACGCCTACTACCCGTCGATCGCCGTCCACGACGGCACGGTGGACGTCAGCTGGTACTACTCCTCCACCTACGATCTCTACACCCGTGAGAAAAACGGCTCCTGGGGATCCATAATCAACCACGGCCCAACCAACAATTGCTACTACCCTGCCATCGCCTTTGATTCAGACGGCAACCTGCACAACGTGTTCAACCGCTACAGTTCAACCAGTGGCGACGCGCGCGGATACAGCGTATACTACCAGAGAAAGAACTCGGGCGCCGGCTCCTACTCCTCGCCTGTCAGGGCCTTCGATGCCCACTCGGACGGGGGTTCGGTCTCCAGCTACTACTACGCTCGCTACCCCTCGATCTGCGTGACGTCCGACGATGCCATCCACGTATCCGTTGCACACAACAACGGCTACCGTCTCAAGCACGTATGGAGCACCAACGACGGGGCGACCTGGAATCACGAGACCATCGGCGGAACCTACACCGCCTACTACAGCTACGGCACCTCGATCTGCTGCGATAGTGACGACAACCTCTACATCGCCTATGTCCCCTACGACAGCCCGCGCCTGATCCACGTTGCCACCAACGCTTCGGGAAGCTGGGTCTCCACACAGGTAAGCCAGAGCACCTACAACTACACCTACTACCCCTCGATCTGCTGCGATAAAAACGACAACGTCTGGGTTTCCTGGGACGACCGCTCAGGCTCGACCTACGAGGTTCACTACAACAAGTATGATGCCATATCCGGCTCATGGGACGGCGACTCGGCCTTGACCGATGACGACGGTCAGTACTCGCGTTACTCCAACATTGCAGCCGATGAAAATGGCAACGTGCACGTCTGCTGGTACGACCGGCGCGACGGCAACTACGAGGTCTACTACAACTGGTTCAAGGGTACAATCCCGACCAAGCCGCCCTTCGTAGACACCCTGTTCTGCGAGTACTTCGAAGGCTCGTGGCTTCCACCGGGATGGAGCCAGATCATCTACAACACAGGCACCCAGTACGGCTATCCATGCACGTGGTTCCACGGGAACTACATGGCTGGCATGTTCCACCACGGCAGTTACGGCGCCTACGTGTGGTTTAGCTACAACTATCAAAACGAGTGGCTCAAGACCTTTTCCATAGACCTGACCGGCTACGATCCCGAGGACTCGGTGGATCTCACCCTCGGCAGCGCGTTCTACGGTACACCTGCTGTGAACAACTTCATCTGCGTCTCCACCGACGGCGGGGCAACGTGGTCGGACACCATCGTGGATCTATGCAGTGATTATGGGACTACTGGCTGGACCTACATAAACGACTACCCCAACCCATTGTCGCACCGCATCTCGCAGTACAGCGGCCAGACCATCATGCTGGGGTTCAACTACTACTGGTTTGGTGCCGCCGGCGGCCGCGGGGTCTGGTCAGTAGACGACGTTTGTGTTATCGTCTCCGGCGGCAGCCTCGGCGGCCCTGGTGCAGACAGCCTTGACCTTGAGATGATGGCCATCATCAGGCCCAAGACCGAGGAAGTGGCCAACGTCCCGTTCACGCCCGAGATCCTGGTAGTCAACAACCTCGATAGCACGGCCCACGCCCGTATAAGCTGCAAGATAAAGGAAATTGCAGGACCAACCGTCTACGAGGACATTCTTGCAGTCGTTCCGCTCGAGCCGGGCGAGAACGACATATACGGCTTCAAGGGCTTCACCCCTGAAGGCGGCAAGGAATACAACGCACTCTTCGTGCTGGAGCATCCGGACGACATTAACCCGGACAACGACTACCTGGACAAGAACTTCCACGCCACGGTCGGCATGGACGTAACGCCGTTCGAGATCGTTCTTCCGGCTGACGTGCAGAATGGGTCGTTTGCACCTACCGCCAAATACACCGAGAAAGCGGGCGCTGAAACCGAGGCAACTGTAATCTGCGAGATAACGGACCAGTCCAGTGCGTCGGTCTACAAAAAGTCCGTTTCGCATACCTTTGCGGCCGACGAGACCTGGACTGCAACGTTCCCCGATCCGGAGATTGAAAGCGGCACCTACACGATTACCTTCTGGGCCGAGAATCCGCTTGACGGAAGCAACATCAGCTTTCCTCCGATTTCAAAGACCTTCGAGTTCACCACCAGCATTGCCGAGACCCCGGTTCCGGAACGCACCAGCCTTGAGGTGCTCGGACACACCGTGAACTTCGCCCTCAGCGAGGCGAGCCACGTAAACATTCGCGTCTACGACGCGGCTGGCAAGGCGGTGGCGACGCTGGTTGACGGTTCACGCGGCGCCGGTTCCTACACCATGAACTGGAACACCTCAGGCGTTGCTGCTGGAGTCTACTTCGTGAGGATGATCACTCCTGAGTTCAACGCCACAAGCAAGGTGATGGTTCTTCACTAATCCTCCTTTCGTCCCCAGGACGAAAGATCAAAGATAAAAAGGAAAGGGGCCGGTCTGAGACCGGCCCCTACAGATTTTAACCCAAAGGGCACCCCTTGACAAAACAAAGCCGTTCGACTAAGCTAAATCTATGAGCGTATCTCTCAGGATCTCTTTATTCCGGGGGGCGGCGCAGAAAAGCATTGCTTTTCTGTGAGGTGATAAGTATGCCTGAACTGCCGGAGCTGGAGGCCCTTAAGGAAAACCTCCAACGCCTGATAGGCGGCAAGCGGATCGCCGATCTGCGGATCATCAAGCCCTACATCCAGAAAACGATCCTGCCGGACGACCTCGTCGGACAAAAAGTCACCGGTATCGAACGCCGGGGCAAGTACATCGAGATAGCGCTTGAGCGCCACCGGATCGTTGTCCACCTCATGCTTTCCGGCAGATTCAAGATGCGGCCCAAAGAAAAGCCCCTCAAAAGCTCGGCCGCGTTCGTAGAGTTCAATAACGGCAATACCCTGCACCTCGTTGAAGAAGCAAAGCTCAAGCGGATGAGCATGTGGATACTGCCAAAGGATAAAGGAGCAGACGACATAAAGGAACTGGGGCCGGAGCCTTTATCCGAGGAGTTCAACGTGGATAGATTGGCTGAACTTCTTAGAGGCTCGCGCGAGAGATTAAAGAACTTTCTCTTGAATCAGCGCAACGTCGCCGGCATAGGAAACGCATACGCGGACGAGATATGCTGGCAGGCAGGACTTTCGCCGTTCAAGCAGGCAGGCAAGTTGACCTCCGAGGAGGTCGCCAAGCTCCATGAAGCGATACGCAAGACCATTATCGAGGCCTTCAAAGAGACCCGCAGGCTGACCGGGAACAAATTGGAGATCGATGAATCACGGCCATTCATGGCCGTGCACCGACGTAAAGGGGAGCCGTGCCCGCGCTGCGGAACCAAGGTCCAGTGGGTCTCGACCACCGCCCGCGACACCTTCTACTGCCCTCGCTGTCAGACAGAAGGCCGCATACTGAAAGATGGCCGCACCTCCCGCTTTCTGAAAGGGAATTAGCCACAATACCGTGTAGGACAGACACTCCTGTCTGTCCATACCTACCTTGCGCGTACTGTCAGTCAGCAGCAAAAAGGATATCCAGGTTTTCACCCCCTCCCTCCCTCATCAAGGGGGAGGTGGAATAATTCTCCTTTCGTCGGAGGACGAGAGATCGCAATGAGAATTTAGTAGTCCCCACAGCTTCGTGCAGCGAAGGTGTGGGGTGATAGATAGACTTGACAGGAGCAATGAATCCATTATCCTGTGGCATGGTAAGTAATCGGTTCTCATGGGCCAGGATGACCGCTGCGTTATCTATACCACTCATCCTGGCAGGCGCAGGACAAATCCTTGTTGAATTGCTTTCCAAAGCCCCTATAGGATGGATAAGGGTTTTGCAGATAGCCGTTGCGGCAGGGGTGATCGGGTTCCTTGTCTGCGCGTGGCGCGAGAGGGGATTTTTCTACGCGCTCCTGACCGCCCTGATCGCGGCCCTTGCCGGCGGGCTTGTCGGAAGGTTCATGGGTGCAAAGCTAATCCAGATTCTTGTTATCTTTGGTATCGAAGTCCTCTTTGTCGGGCTGATCAAGCTCGGTGACGTGCTAGGCCGGCGGCGGCAGGCCCTGCGTTGGCTTTTCGGCCTCCTTGGCGGAGCAGTTGCAGGATTCCTGACCCTCGGGGTAGTTGGTACGCTTACGCCAAACATAGGCGGGTTCCTTGAAGGGGTGAGGCTGGGTTTAGCGCCTGTACTTGAGATCTCGGTCGCGGTTCCGAGTGCGCTGCTTATCTCAAGAATACTCCTGGGTGAAAGAAAAACCCTTAAACCGGAAAAGGAGTTAGAATGAAACAACGTGGAAGTTGGCTGAAGATCATCCTTGTTCTTGCGGTTGCCTTTGCGGTTGCAGGGCTGCTGCATGGGCTCCTGCAGGGGGCATGGTTCAGCGGGATGGGGCTAAAGGTGGCATTTCTTGCCGCCGTCCTGGGATTCGTGGTTCTTTCCTGGAACGAAGAGGGGTTCTTCTATGCGCTTGGAAGCGCCGTTGTCCTCTCTGCGATGGTCGCGGTCGCAGGCCGCTCACCTGCTTCGCCTCTACTTAGAGGTCTATACGCCCTGCTATACTTCGCGCTCTTTGCAGGACTCATGTATCTGGGCGACTGGGTCAGCCGAAGGATTATTTTCTTGCGCGCGGTAGTCAGCTTTGCGGGCGGAGTCATCGCCGGTGTAATAATGGTTTACCTGCTACCACTCATAAGCCGACCCATTGCAAATTTCATGAAAGATATGCAGGGTAACCTTATCTCTGCGATCGAGACCACCGGCGGGGTGGCGATCGGTATACTCGTTGCTCGGCTCATCGGGGGCGCAAAGAAGGGAAAGGAAGGGAAGTAAAGAGGCAGTCCCTTCTTACCCACAGGGCACCTCCCCTTGTGGGGATACGCCTACTTAAATCTCGGATCATTTCTCTTCCCCATCTGCCTGGTCGGTATCCACAATGCTACCCATACGCAAGATCCACCTTATCACCTGTTTAACTTTCGAGCCGCTGTGGGAGCGAATCTCTCCCCCTACCCCTCTAACCTCAATGCGCCCGGACCGGGTCAGCAGCACAACATCGCAGTTTGCAGGCACCCGGGCGCTGATGTCCGCCTCATAAAGTCTGAGCTGCCGCATTATTAAACCCAAGGTTCCCTCGGATTCCACCCTCACGGTCACCTTATCCCCCTCCTGCTCAGTTGAAAGCGAGTAGATGTGCTCACCGGGCAGCTCCACCTTCAGCTCTATCCGATTGCTGTCGCCTACCTCCACAGTCAGTCGCGCAGGATCCGCATCGATAATCAATCTGGGCTCGGGGCCTACGGAAAACCCCTCTTCTATGACCTGCGTCTCCCCGGCCGCGAGTACGGCGACTGCCGAAAACAACGGAAGAAGTGCGTGGAGCAGTTTTCCTCTCATCAAGCCTCCTTCAACGAAGAGGACGCAATATCTGAGCCGTTTGTTTCACATCCCCTTAAGTAAAGAGGGCTGGCACCTTGAAGATAAAAGGGCGATTACGATAGATGCAAGGCGGCCTTGAGAACTACTCGATTGGTTCCCCGGGCGGTGCGTCTTCTGATTCTTCTGGCTTTGCCCCTTCTTTTTCAACCTCGATCCTCTCAGGTTCAGTTCCCTTTTGGATACGAATCGATCCGGTTTCCGAACGCAGTCTAAGCCTCTTGGTGCCGTCACCTATACGGACGCGAAGATGATGCTCCCCTTCATCTACCGGTTCAATATCCGGGAAGATACTCACACTGCCAACCTCGGTCTCCGCATCTATCTCAATATCCGAAAGCCCGCTGAGCCTTGCTTTTATAGAGCCTACCGAGGTTTCGAGAAGATTATCCTCTCCTTCGGTAATGGTTCCGTCGAAATCTATCGAGCCTACGGTTGATCGGACGCGGAACCGGCCTGAGGTGCGGTCGATCTCGATATTCCCGGCGCTCGTCTCAAGATAGAACTCCCCATCCGAGTCCCGGATTATTACCTCGCCGGTGCTCGTCTCCGCGTCCACCTTTCCCTTAGCCTCGTCTATATGTACCGAACCGCCTGCTGCCCTTGCCCGAATGTCACCTCCAACGTCATTCATCCTTATCGAACCTGCGCTGGTGAGCGCCCTGATGGTTCCCTCAACACCACCTCTTATCTCTATACGTCCGGCATCGATCACCAGATCAAGATCGCACCTGGAAGGCACCTCTACCCGAACCCACGGCTCATCGCCGGAGATAACGTCAAAAGGAAAAAAGAACCATCCTAAGAGCCCTTTGTGTTCCAGCTCGATGCGAACCTCGTCGCCGTCCTGCTCGCTTGAAAGTCTGTAACGGTCCCGATTCCCTAACTCAATGTAGACGGTAATCTTGCCAGCATCGCCTCGCTCGACCGTCACCTTTCCGGCATCAACGTCAACTATAAGTTCAGGGGTAGGGCCGACTATAAATTCCTTCTTGAGCCGTTCGGCGGCTACAAGCCCTGCATTCATCACAAGCAAGGCTACAAGGACTAACGACAACTTCGCATTCATAACGCCTCCTTCGGCTTCTGATAATTGTAGATGACGCAATCTTGTGAGGTTTTGTTTCAATTGCTCTTTTAATCCTACTCTTCGCCTCCGGCGGAGGGATCGGAGAAAAAACCAGCCCATCCCGTCTCTCAACCGCGATCTTTTGTCCGGAGGGCAAGAGAAGCATATATCCCGGGTGATAGGCGACGTTAAGTCTTCAGCTTCTCAGGAGTTGACATGTGAGACTTAGGAGGTTAAAGTTGGGTATGCGGACGACAATCTATCTCCTCCCTCCTGAAAGGAATCACTTATGGCCGCTTCCTCCCAGAGGTTTCAAGAAAGGAGTAATAGCTAACTTCTAAGTCGCCTCATATAGAAAGCAAGAGTAAACCGTGGAGCGTATTTCGACTAATCAGCTTGGCGGATAAGTGTTTGGCGAATCAATGTGCTCCAGCCTATTTCTTCGAATTTTAGCCTAGTGTATCTCTCCTCATCTTCCTTATAGACATCCCACTTGTCTGGGAAGTAGATCGACAGACCGCATCGTGGGAAGACATGGTTGTACTTATAGTATGGAACAACGTAATCAAGCATGTCCAATATGTCCTCTACGAGATTCCTTGTATATTCGGCTAACTGGATTGTCTGGTTCCGCTTTATCTGCACAAAAAAGTCATTAAGATCCACGAAACTGCGATAATCGACCAGATACTCTTTTCCATCCCAGTAAGCTTTTTCACGGTAGGCCACATTCTGAGCATCAAGAAATCCTTGTGCTTTGGCAGGATCAATCGTCCTTAAATCATCAGTAAGCCCCTTAATAGCCTTTCCTAATTCCTCCATTTGCGAAAGGTCTATTGCAGCTATTGTAACGGGCCTATTGGCACTATCAGCGGCCTCATAGACTGCATCAACCATTTTGAAAGAAAGTGTTTTTGCCGAAACAGAGGGATTGTAGGTTAGATACTCAAGCCAGCTTGGCATAATCGTCGTTTCGGGCCACAACAGATCCTCCGAAGCAACCATATAATCAGCCAAGTCTCGAATCTGATAGGCTACTTCTACCTGTCCCATCAAACAAGCTGCAAAGAAAACCACATCAAATTTCTTCTCGGTATTCCAATTCACAACGGTCTCTTCCACAGTTTCAATGTATTCCTCTGTCCTCTTGTTGTAATGTCTGGAAACTATCTCTGTAATCATAGGTATAGAATCGGGAAGGATAAGCGCCTCAGACAATGCTGGCATAGTTATTGGTCCCTTAGCGGCACTCCTGTAATCCCAACACACTCCCTGCCACCCCGATCCATGGTCCATTAAAATCAGCATGTAGTGCTCTGATGGATACCAACTTACCACAGAGTCAATTACGTCTCCAAGCGTTTTAGGGCTAGACACATCGCGGGTTCCCAAATCAGCAAGCACTGGGGATTTTATCCTATCGCTAGTGACCGAATCTTGTTTTTCTACACGGTAAATGCGAGCAATGCCACCGTCTTTCATCGACGCAACCATGGCTATAACAGCCACACTATCTGACGATCCAATTTTTTCCAACTGGTGAAACTCGTCAATTACCCAAGATTCTCCCAGATGAGCATAATCAAGATCGTTATTGCTGTCGAAGTAACCTATAACTACCCACTGATGATACCTGGGGCGATTGTAGGTTTCATCAGAGGTCTTTTTAGCAACGAGGATGTGTGGTAAGGCGGTTAATGCAAAGAGACAGAAAAGAGTGATAGTTTGTTTGGTTTGGCAATGCATGATTCCTCCTATGTTTAACTTTAGCGTGGCGTATTGTACACAACATTACAATTTTGTCAAGCCTTCTAGTGAAAAGCCCTCCACCTATTCCCCTGTTGACATTCTGTAGTATTCCGGTTAAAGTTGGGTATGCGAACGACGATTTATCTTATTCGGCACGGGGAGTGTACAGGTAACAGGGAAGGGCTGTTTAGAGGTCGATACGACTTCCTATTGAACGAGGTTGGAATAGAGCAGGCAAGATCATTGGCAGGGGAGTTGAAGAGTGTTCATTTCGACGCCGTATACTCAAGCCCTCTTTCGAGGGCGTTGGAGACGGCTAAAGCGATCTGCGAAGGCAGGGAAATCGAACCGATCGTTGAGCAGGGGTTCAACAACATCTCCCTGGGCTCCTGGGAGGGTAAGCCTAAGAAGGAGATAGCGGAAAAGTTTCCAAAAGAGTTCAGGCTCTGGCGCACCGAGCCTGAGAAGTTAAGGATGGAGGGTGCCGAGACGCTTGAGAAGGTGCAGGCCAGGGCGGTTAAGGCGCTGGCGCGGATAACCGAAGAGTGGCTAGGCGGGAGCTTCGCGGTCCTGACCCACCGGGCGGTGATAAAGCCCTTGATCGCAGGCATCTTAGGCATTCCTGCCCCCTACTTCTGGAAGCTTCATCCCGAAACCGCTTCGTATTCGATCATCGAGCACACCCTGGAGCGCGGTTATGCATTAACCCTTTTCAATCAAACCAAACATCTAAAGGAGTTCATCCGTGAAGATGTATAGATTACTGTTGATCCTGGGGCTGGTTGGTGTAGTCTACGGACAGGTGGATATAAACGGTCAGTACGAGAACGTTCTAAGTGTCCAGTACGTTAAGGATTGGAATATCCTTGATCTCAACAACCTTCTCTTCTCTTTGGAAGGCGACCTGGGCTCATCATCCTTCCTTCACGCCGACGCCGAGGCATCACTTCCGTTCGGATCGGTTGATGTCAACCTGCTGGATTTTGTGCCGGACTCGCTGGCTGAGCTGATCCCCGATTCTCTGCAAGGGATGTACGAATACCGGCTGGAGCCGTCGTTCCGACTCTCTAACGCGTACATGTCCATATCCTGGAAGAGGCTGGTGGTGCGGTTAGGCAAGCAGCCCCTGGCATGGGGCACCGGATACGTGTGGAACCCGACGGAGATCGTGACCCCCAAGCTGGCCTACGACCCCTCCTATCGAAGGGATGGCGAGAACGCGTTGAAGCTGGCAGCATCATGGGGATCAGGAGGAGGAGCGGAAGTGATAGGTATGTTGCGGGGTGTTACGGGGAGAACGGACAGTATTATGGCTGTAGCGAGACTTAAGGAAAATATCCTGGGATTCGACATATCAGCCATTGGCGGATGGCTGTGGGATACCACTATAACTCCGGGGATCACGCAGAGGCAGATTCTGGCAGGCGGGCAGTTCGCTGGTGAGATTGCAAATGTCGGCCTCTGGGCAGAGGGCGGATACAATATATATAAGGAAGACTCCATGAGCTACGCTGAGTTCGTAGTGGGTGCCGATCACACCTTCACCTTCCGCACCCACGTGATGGCCGAGTATCTGTATTATGGGAGAGGGTTCGACGCCGAAGCCGATTATACCTTTGCCGGATGGTTAGAGTACGCCTCCGGGCTTCGCAAGACGATGGGTCGTCATCTTTTATACCTGGGAGCTGACCAGACGATCATAAGTTTTCATAATATTGGCATCTCTACGATACTGAATCCTCTGGATTTGGGCGGGATAGTGATACCGCGTCTTACCCTGAGTCTTTCCGACAACCTGGATGCTTCCCTCTTCGGTTTCTACTCCTTCGGCAAGAAAGATTCCGAGTTTGGCGCTGCACCAGTCAAGGGCGGAATTCTTAGATTGACAGGTTATTTCTGATCTTATCAGCCGCAGGCCGCTGAAATTGCTGATCTCTAACCGGCTTTCCTGCCGATGCTTAAGGAGTGATAGATGCGTTTATTCGTCGGAAACCTTCCCCGCTCCTACGATGAGGAGAAGGTTCGCGAGATCTTCGTTGAGCACGGTGAAGTAAGTAAGGTAGCGGTTCCGAGAGATCGTTATACCAATGCCCCTCGCGGTTTTGCTTTTGTAGAAATGCCGAATGACGAGGAGGCGAAAGCGGCCATCAGCGCCATCAACGGCACCGAACACGAAGGCCGTGAGATAAAGGTAGAGGAAGCCCGTCCTCCGCGCGAGCGTCGTGGCGGCTTCTCAAGAGGCGGTGGTGGGAACCGCTGGTAAAACAAAAAGATACCTTTCTCGTCATTCTTGACAGCCAGTTGATCGAGAGCGGGAGAAAGTTCGAAGGGGCCGACTCCCGAGTCTGCCCCTTCCCTTTGATGTCAATCGCAAGTCATCATGAAAGTGGTGCTTGACAAGCCTTCCTCACTCGTTATACTTATTGTCAAGAGAGGCAAACCGACCTTGACAAGCCCCTTTTTTTATCTATAATATGTAGTAACGACCGATCCAAATGACGGTCGAACTAAGGAGAAAAAACACATGCGACTATTCATCGGAAACCTTCCCCACTCGTACAACGAGGATAAGGTTCGTGAGATCTTCTCACAGCACGGGGAAGTGTCCAACGTAGGGGTCCCCCGGGATCGCTACACCAACAGCCCTCGCGGCTTTGCCTTTGTGGAAATGCCGAACGACGAGGAAGCGAAAACGGCCATCAGTGCCATCAACGGCACCGAACACGACGGTCGTGAGTTAAAGGTAGAGGAAGCCCGTCCTCCGCGCGAGCGCGGCGAACGCGGCGGCTTCGATCGTAACCGCGGCGGTGGCGGCGGATATAACCGCAACCGCTGGTAAACCCCAAATGATACCTTCCTCGTTGTTCTTGACAGTTACTTGATCGAGATCGTGAGAAGGTTTGTAGGGGCCGACCGCAATGTCGGCCCCATTACTTTATATCCCACGGACCCGCGGATTAATCAATCAACTAATTAACAGGCACACACAGATTGACAAGCGGGTTTCGTTCCATATATTTATGCTATGGAGGCAAGCTTACTGCCTCTACGAAAAATAAACACACTTTAACGTCGTGGAGGAAGCATGGCAAAGGTCAAGGCACCTGTAAAGAAGAAAACCGCCAAAAAAACCAAAAAAACCGCAACCAAGAAAAAAACCGGCGGCAAGAAGCGCAAATAACGCGGTTTTCGGTCCTGTTAAGAGATAACGATTAGGACCTGCTGATAAGTGAAACTGAATAGAGCGAGGCTTAAGCCTCGCTCTAAAATTTTTACCCCATGCCGGCGCTTCGCACACCGCCGGGGTCCCTATTTCATGAGTCGAATGGAGAACAGACACTCCTGTCTGTTCTAAAAATAATAGCCAAAATAACTATAATTAAACAGACTTCTCAATTTTTTAAAAGAGCGTGTGGAACAGCCTCTCCAGGCTGTTCTAATAAATTGCGCAGGCTGGAGTGCCTGCGCCACACAGATTGACAAAATTAAATAAAGTTTTACAATCAAATTACGAAAGGTTGGCCGAGTGGTTTATGGCGTCCGATTTGGGATCGGGTAGGCGTGCCTCGGGGGTTCGAATCCCCCACCTTTGTTTAGCCAAGTTCTTAACCCAAAATTGACGAGTAGGGGCCGACCTTAAGTTCGTGCCCTCGACACACGCTTCGCGTCAGGTCGGCCCGTTCAATCTTTTGTTTGGAGAGTGTAACTATTCCGGTATGGTGGCGACGATTCCTGGGTCAACCTTGCAGCCCTCCAGAAACTCGCGGCGTTTGAACTTCATGGTCTTGACCCAGGAGCGATAGACGTCCATACGGCCTTGCTTCTCGAAGAAGATGACAGGATTGAGTATCTCTGCCGGGACTTTCTTCAAAAGCTCCGCGTTCTCCGGTGCGTCGGTATCTACTATCTCGTACCCGAAGTCAGGATCGAGCTTCCATTTGACGTTGCCTCCAAGCATCGCTTCAAGCATCGCGGACGAGTGCCTTATCTTAACCTTGAGTGCTTTCCCCGCGTCCACATCCTTCTGGTCGCCGCCGATATAGCCGGTGTTCATGAGCCAGGTTTGAAGATTTGGTATCTGGGCACTAAGTTCAGCGAACCGAACCGCCTGAAGACCCATCGCCTTTGGGAAGAAAGGCTGGGTGAACGGCGAGCGTGTTCTGCCCCGCTCCTTGCCCGCAGCCGAGGTCTTGGTGGTCTCGCCCAGCATGAAGTAGGCCGCAGCCTGCTCGGTGGAGGTGAACCTGACGATACCCGGCATAGCCGCATCAGGACCCTCGTCCCGGTTCAGGATGCCCATCAAGCGCACCGATGGGATATCCCGCAAATCCCCGGCACCCTGGATCTTTGACATGGGGATCACCGAACGTCCGTTCTGGGTCCACACCAAAAAATCCCAGCCGTCTTCCGGGATGCCATAGGCATCCACTTTATCCTCAATATTGACCTCACCACTGATGTAGGCGTCCACATTCTCAGACAAAGCACCGGTAACAATAAGATAGTCGCGCAAACGCTTGACTTCTTCAGGAGTAAGACATCCCTTGGAGAAATCGAAACCGCCCTCAGCATCGGTGTACACGTTTTCCAGCCACGCGGTGGGATCAAGGGTGCCCTTGTAAATGATAGGCTCTGTTTCCTCCTTAAGCCCGTAAGTCTTGGCGAACGCGCCGTTCTCGGTTATGGATATCTCGCCGCCAGGCCACAGGCACACCATGTCGTCCTGGATGGGCTGGGTCAGCTCGCCCTGTTTTGAGAACGTCGTGGTGGTTTTGCCGGTGCCTGAAAGCCCCATCACGGTCATGGTTATGCGCTCGCCTGCGATGGTCACCGCCTTGGCTCCGGCGTGAAGAACCAGCCCGCCCCGCTCGTACACGTAGTCGTTCAGCATTCTTAAAGCGCCCTTCTTTGACTCGCCGAAGTAGTCCGCGCCGATCACGTAGGTTACATAGTTCTCAATATCTACAATAATGGCCTGCCCGCCCGGCATGTCTGGAAGCGGGAACTCGGGAACCATCACCACCCTAATCACCGGCCTGTACTCTTCTTTGAGCTCGCCGGGCGTCTCCACCGCATCGCGCGGGAAGGAAAGAATCTGCTGCATACCGGCAATATTGGCGCAGGGCATTGTATAAAGCCATTGAATGGGGAAACGTTTCTCTCCCAATCCGTAGTAGCCCTGGATCTCTATAAGCCTGCCCTGCAGATGGATGTAGTCCCACAACATGGAAAGGATGGGTTCGGCGCGATCCTCGCTGATCACGTTGCCTGAATAAAGGTCTGCGTCCCGTTCCTTGGCGATGATGTAGGTGTAGCGAGCCATGCGCGCCTTGTTTCGTGCGATCTTGTTTATGTTGCCGTATTTCGTAACATAGCACGCGGGAGAATGCTCCAGCGCCAGCCGGCGGAGGGCGTCCTGCGTAGGATTTTTTATGTATGATACGTTGAACGGATGCGGCTCCTCATCAGGCGGCACCCGCTTGACCTTGGACATCTATATCCTCCTTGGGTTCGGCTCAGTTAAACTCTCAACCTCTTACAATACGTATCTTACTCAGGGAAGAAGAAATTGCAAGTGGTCGGCATCGTAATTACTCTACCGTTTAAATCGGCGCCAACTCGTCAGGTTTGAATGCTGTTCGTCACTCAAAAGCTGGTCAAAAGGTGGTCA
>JAGMDF010000088.1 GCA_023128825.1 Caldifarciminota bacterium
CAGAAAGTCGTCTTGATCAAATAACCCCCTTCCCCTAACCCCTCCCACCAGGGGAGGGGAATTATAAGGAGTATTCCCTTCGGGAATAGATTGCTTCGCACCATTAGGGTGCTCGCAATGACATTCATTATAGTGGTCTCCGCAAAGCAGCAAAGCTGATTCGTGGGGTGAAGGCGTCTATTTCGCACGGGTGAAGGGAGAATTAGCCTCGTCAACCCAAAAGCTGATTCTGATCCGATAGAGTAATCCCCCTTACTAAGGAGGAAGGGGGATTCAGGGGGATCAAAGGAATCAAGAAATAGACACTCAGACCTCGTTCCCGCATTGTGCCCCATATGAGATCGCCACGCTCACTTCGTTCGCTCGCGACGACGGAGTGTTTTGCGATCTTTTTAGCCTGTCAGGCTAAAAAGGAGCATTTATCCCGGGGTCCCCACGAGAGCAAGAAGTGATCTCGTGGTGTGTTTTAATTATTCGCCCCAGCCCAGCTTGCGCTTTGCATCCTCACTCATCATCTTGGGGTTCCAGGGTGGGTCCCAGGTAAGTTCAAGCTTAACGTCCCTCACCCCTTCCACTGCTCGCACCGCCTGCTCGGCTTGCCGGGTAAGCATGTTTGCCAAAGGGCAGCCGGGAACCGTAAGCGTCATACTGACGTGAGGCACATCATTCTCCACCTGAACGTCGTAGATCAGGCCAAGATCAACGATGTTGATTCCTATCTCAGGATCTATCACCTTCTTCAGGGCTTCACGCACCTGGGCTTTGGTTACCATTTATTCCTCCTTTGCAAGGCTTTGGAGAGCCATGCAAGGTAACTTTTTGATCCGGCACGGATAGATGTAGCTGTAATCATAGGCACCTCATATGGATGCAGCTCTAAAATCCGCCTCTCCAGTGCCGGATAGGTGTCTTCGTCTGTCTTTAAGATTACGAACACCTCGTCTTCGTCCTCGATCTTTCCTTTCCAGTGATATATCGAACGGGCCGTTAATATGTTAGCACATGCCGCTAGTTTTTCTTCAATAAGGATCCGCGACACACGTTCTGCATCCGTTATGTTTGAGAAGCTGGTATGGACAGCGAGGAACCTCATTCCTGAAAGCTGGCAAGGGTGGTATTGTTGAAGAAATCATCAAGGAGTTTCTGGAGCGTGCTCCAGTAGTTGGTGGCCTTGCATTTACTCTGGCGTTCGCAACGGGCATTGCGTTTGGTGCACGGGGCGGCATAAATCCCGTCGGCTTGAACCGAACGGATGACGTCACCAATCGTGATCTTCTCCGGAGACCTGGCCAGAAAATAGCCGCCGTGCATGCCTCGTACGCTTCGTACAAGCCCGGCTTTGCGTAGCTTAAGGAACAGCTGCTCGAGATACTTGATGGATAGACCCTCTGCCTCAGAGATTGCCTTGATAGAAATAGGGCGATCGGCGTGTTGCGCCAAAAAAAGCGTAGCCCGAACAGCGTAACGCACCGTAGTATTCAGCCTGTTCACAATTCTTATTATAACGCTATGGATTAAATTGTCAAGCCCTCTTGTAGGGATTCTTGACACAATCCCTTTTGGCGACTAGACTTCGGTATGGGCGGTATTTTGGTTACAGGCGTTTGCGGCAGGCTTGGTGCGTCACTTTTTGAGTTCCTTTCATCGAGGGAAGGTGAGGTTAGAGCGGTATCCAGGAAGGGGCTTGATCTTTCCGGGAAGGCTGAGGTGAGTAAACACCTTTCCGCGTTTCGTCCCGATCTTATATTTCACACTGCGGCTATGACTGATGTGGACAGCTGTGAATGTGACCCAGGGCGTGCTTGGCGCGATAACCTGGAAGCTACACGCAACCTGGCCGAGGCGGCCGCTGCGCTCAAGGCCCGGCTTATCCATTTCAGCACGGACTACGTTTTTGACGGTCAAAAACTCTCGCCGTATATTGAGCTGGATTCCCCCAATCCCCTGAGTGTCTACGGCAAGACAAAACTCGCTGCTGAACGCGCGGTCAGCTCACTTCTCGAGAATTACGTAATCATAAGGGTTGCCTGGTTATTCGGGGTCAAGGGTGACTTCGTGTCCTTCGTTAAGGGAGAGATCGCTCAAGGGCGTTCCCCCAGGCTCGCTACAGACCATCAAGGTTCGCCCGGCTATATACCGGATTTGCTTGCGCCTATCTACGAAATCGCCCGATCCGGTGTCATCGGTATCTTTCACCTTACCAACAATGGGGACTGTACGCGTTTCGAGATGGGAAAAGAGATCATTCGAATCCTTGGGAGCCGGGTTGAACCCATACCTTCCACAGGTGCCGAGATCGGTTTCATCGCATCCAGACCCAGACAATCGGTGCTCTCATGCAGGAAATACGAAGAATCCTTCGGGCATACCTTGAGATCATGGCAGGAGGCACTTCGTGCTTACCTTAAGAACACCGGCTAAGGTAAATATCGGTCTGTGGGTCGAACGGCGTCGCTCGGACGGCTATCACGAGTTACGTTCGCTGTTCTTCCCGGTAAGCCTTTTCGACCGGTTGAGCTTTGAGGTTCGTGAGCGTGGCATAGAGCTTTCGTGTGACATCCCGCACGTTCCATCCGATTCCAAGAATCTTGTTTGGCTTGCAGCCGATCTTTACTTTACGTATACCGGGGTTCGGTCAGGGATCAGGGTTGATCTAAAGAAGGGGATACCAGTAGGTCATGGATTGGGTGGAGGTTCCTCGGATGCGGCGGCAACGCTTATTGGATTGGACAGGCTTTTTAATACACGTCTTTCTGGCGATGAACTTCGCTCGCTCGCGCTTGAGCTGGGGATGGACTGCTCCTTTTTCCTTGATCCCCGTCCCTGCCTGGTGACCGGGCGCGGCGAGAGGATAAAACCACTGAAGGTTCCTTCGTTTGATCTTGTGATCTACTCCCCTGGGTTCGGTGTTTCAACCCCTTGGGCTTATAAGCAGCTTAAGCGGTTGACAAATGGCTCCAAGCCGTGTAAACTTCTATTTAAGGCGCTTCGCGAGCGTCGCTACCACGAAGCCTCGCAATGGCTTTATAACTCTTTTGAAGAGGTGGTTTATCGGTGCTACCCGGAGCTTGAGCGGATGGTGGAGTGGTTTAACTCAAAGGGTGCGTGGGTTGCAGGGCTTTCGGGATCAGGGTCTGCTTTGTTTGCCGTGGTTGGGCCGGATGTGGAGTTTGAACTTCCTGCGGGAACACGCGGACGTTTGTTTCGTGTAAGAACACTTGAGCGTTGGGGCGTCGTCTAATGGCAGGACGGAGGATTTTGGTTCCTCTAATCGGGGTTCGACTCCCTGCGCCCCAGTTTGAAAAGGAGCGACGTGGTACGTGATGAGATAAAAGTATTCTGCGGGAATTCTATCCCCGTGCTGGCCGAATCCATCTGCAAGGAACTGAGTGTTCCGTTGGGTAAGGCTACCATTGATCGGTTTTCGGACGGCGAGATAAGGGTGAAGATAGAAGAGAACGTTCGCGGTGTTGACGTGTTCATTATCCAATCCACCCATGCGCCGGCTGAGAACCTGATGGAGCTTTTATTGATGCTTGATGCGGCCAAGCGAGCATCAGCGGCACGGATCACCGCGGTGATCCCCTACTACGGATATGCCCGCCAGGACAAGAAGGATGAGCCTCGTGTACCTATCAGCGCCAAGCTGATTGCCGATCTCCTGACTCAGGCAGGTGCTAACCGTGTGCTGAGCCTCGACTTACACGCAGAACAGATACAGGGGTTTTTCGATATACCGGTCGATCACCTCTACGCTACGCCCGTATTCGCAGAGTTCTTCGGAAAGCGTGACCTTTCCGATTACATGGTGGTTTCTCCGGATGCAGGAGGTGCCAGACGTGCCCGGGGCTATGCCAAGCGCATGGGTGGTTTGCCTATGGCTATTGTGGATAAGCGCAGGGAGAAGAAAGATCAACCAGAGGCCCTTAATCTGGTGGGTGATGTGCAAGGTAAGATATGTCTGCTGCTGGACGATCTTATAAGTACCGGTACTACGTTGATTAAAGCCACCGGGCTTCTCCTTGAGCGTGGTGCGCGCGAGGTGAGGGTAGCGGCAACGCACGGTGTGTTTGCAGCAGAGGCTATAGCCAGGCTTTCTGCTTCTCCTATTGAGGAGATAGTGATTACCGATTCACTTCCGGTTCGTGATCGGTTGAAGGATGATAAATTTCAAGTCCTTTCGGTGGCGAAGCTTTTGGCCGAAGCGATATGCCGCATACACAACGGTGAATCGGTGAGTTCACTATTCATTTAAGAGTTTGAAGTAATAAAAGGAGAACAATGGCAAAGAATGCACTACATTTTGAGGCAAGAGAGGGTACTGGAAAGTCTGTCACGCGTAAGTTACGCAAGAGCGGTAAGATTCCGGGTGTGGTCTACGGAAGGGGCGAGGAGAGTTATTCCGTCACCGTAGACGCAGAAGAGTTCAAAAACCTTATCGCTCACCTTCGAGGCAAGCTCATGATAACCGAGCTCGTGCCTCCTCAGGGTGACGCCTTCCGTGCGGCTATAAAGGCGATTCAGAAGCATCCCCTGACCGATGAGTTCCTCAACATCGACTTCCAGAAGATTCATACTGGTGAGGTTTTGCACGTCAAGATACCGATCATAACCCATGGCACCCCGGAAGGACTCAAGATGGGTGGTATTCTCGATCACATCCGCTACGAGGTTGATGTCCGCGGGCCGGTTGAGAAACTCCCCTTGAATGTGGATATCGACATAAACCACCTTGAGTTGGGTGAAGCAATCAGGGTACGAGACCTTAAGTTCGAGGAGGGTATCGAAGTAGTTGATCCTCCTCAGGCTGTGATCGTGACCATCGCCTCTCCTCGTCGTGTTGAGGAGGTCGCCGCTGAGGAGAAAGGCGAGGTCGAGGAAGCTGCCGAGGGCGAAGCCGCCGAAAAGGAGACCGAGAGCAAGGAGTGATTGTATTTGGTCTTGGGAATCCTGGGGATGAGTATCTCTTTACTCGTCACAACCTTGGGTTCATGGTTGCGGATGCCCTGGCCATTGAGCTTGGCTGGCGGTTCAGACCTCGTGGTCAGGCCCTTATTGCAGAGGGGAGATACCGCTTGCAGGAGCTTCGTGTGGTAAAACCTCTATCCTACATGAACCGCTCCGGACAGGTGGTCAAGGACGTTTTGGAAAAGTGCAGCGATGATTTCCTGGTCGTGGTCGATGATGTTGACCTTGAGTGGGGTCAACTGAGACTTCGGAAGAGGGGGGGTACTAGCGGTCACAATGGACTTGACTCTATCCGGGATCATCTTGGAGGCGAGGATTTCCCAAGGCTGCGTATCGGCATCGGTCCGAGGCCTGAGGGAGCTGATCTCTCCGAGTACGTGCTTTCGCCCTTTTCCAAAACCGAGCTTGCCGAGCTTCCTGGAATGATCGAACGTGCGCGTGATGCAGTTCTACTGGCAACGAGTGAAGGGATTGATATCGCGATGAATAAGGTCAATCCGACATGAGGATAGGCATCGTTGGACTGCCCAACGTTGGCAAGTCGTCGCTGTTTAATCTCCTTACCAAGGCCGGGGCGGCGGTCGAGACCTACCCATTTACAACCATCGACGCCAATCACGGCATGGCAGTCCTCGCAGATCCTACTTTGGATCGCCTGGGCCGGATGCTTTCCCCTCAAAAGCTAACCCTTGCTCAGATAGAGGTAATTGATATCGCGGGTCTTATCAAAGACGCGCACAAAGGTGAAGGTTTGGGCAACCGCTTCCTTGGACATATCCGCGACGTAGATCTCGTGCTCCACGTAATCAGGGGATTTGCCGACAAAAACATTCCCCATGTTTTCGACACCGTTGATCCTTGCCGCGATAGAGAGATCGTTCTATCCGAGCTTGCCCTGGCCGATCTGGAGATCGTTGAGCGAAGGCTTGCCGAGAAGCGCAAAAAGCCCCAGGCTCGCGATGAGGTTAATCTTTTAGAGCGCTACCGGTTGCTTATCTCCAAAGCTGCCTTCAGCCTGAACGGCTCCTACACCGACGATGAGGTGCTGTGCTTGAAGTCATGTGGTTTACTCATTCCTCGTCCCCGTATCGATGTGCTGAACCTCCCGGATAGGTGCTCTTCGGTGGAACTTCGTGGCGCCTACCGGCTTTCAGTTGAATTAGAGGAAGGTCTTGAGGGGTTTGATCCGGGTGAGCGTGAGGAGCTGCGTCGTGGGATCACTGTAGACAGCAGGGGAGTGAATGGCCTCGCGGAAGAGGCCCGCAGGGTTCTGGGACTTATACGTTTCTACACCATCAAGGGTTCCGAGGTTCGCGCATGGCTGATCACTGAAGGTTCCACAGTGCACGAAGCTGCGGCAAAGATTCATACCGATATAGCAGAGGGGTTTATAAAGGCCGAGGTTGTTGGTGTGAGTGATTTAATCGAGGCCGGTTCCTGGAGAGAAGCCTCGGCATCAGGAAAGTTGAAGGTCGAAGGAAAGGATTACATAGTGCAGGATCAGGACGTCCTGCTTGTTAAATTCAGATAGGAGGATCGTTGAGACGCTATCAGGCCGTATTAATACTTGACCCGGATCTTGAAGACAAGGCTTTAGAGGATTTCTGCGAGATGTTCCACAAGCTGCTCAAGCGCGGTAAGGCTACCAACGTCAAGGAGCTGGAATCAGATATGCGCGATATGGCGCATGTTGTTAAGAAGCATCCTCGTACGCGCTTCTGGAGAGTGGCCTTTGATGCAGAGCCTGGCTTGATTGCCAAGCTGAAGGAAGAGATCCGTCACGACGAACGTCTGCTGCGCCAGATGTATCTGAGTGCCGCTCCGGGTCAAAAAGAAGAGGGGTCTTCCCAGGAGGGGTAGAAAATGGCTGATTTAAAGCTGCCCAATCTTAACCTGGTCATAGTGTCGGGTCGGCTCGTGGCCGATCCCGAGCTGCGATACACCCCTAAAGGAACGGCCGTTTGCTCGTTCCGTATCGCTGTATCGCGCTACTACCGCGACCGTGAGGCAAGCGGATTCAAGGAGGAAACGAGCTTCTTCAATATAGTTGTCTGGGATCGCATGGCGGAGATGGCCGGAGAACGTTTGCGGAAAGGCTCTGCCGTTCTTATCGAAGGAACCCTCAAGTCCCGTTCCTACGAGACCCAGGATGGCAGCAGACGTTACGTGGTAGAGATCGTCTCCCGACGCTTGCAGTTTCTCGATAAGGCACCCACTCCGGGTCAGGGCGAGGCTTCGACGGAGACAGATTCTGGTGATTCCGATAACAGCGAGGGAGAGGGAGACCCGTTCGCGAGTTGACAACTACCTGAAGGAGAGTAAACTGATAGTTCTAAGAGATAAAGGAGTACTGTGAGAATGATGAGACGCCAAAGAGAGTGTCGTTTCTGTGTAGAGAAGATGGACGAGATATCTCCCTTTGCCGCCTATCTTTCTGCCTTCCTGACCGACAAAGGCAAAGTGCTCGGTCGTCGTAGCACGGGTCTATGCGCTCGCCATCAACGTAAGCTGATCAAAGCGATCAAGCAGGCCCGTAACCTGGGGATTCTCCCTTACGTAGCGAAGTAGCAGGGAGGCGTTATGGAAGTAATTCTTACCCAGGACGTAGCTAAGCTCGGTAGGCGAGGAGAGATAGTTGGGGTCAAAGACGGTTACGCTTGCAATTATTTGATCCCGAAGAAACTTGCTCTGCGTGCGAGTGACGCCAACAGGCGTCATTTTAAGGAGGTGATGCGTCAGACTTGCGTCAGGATAGACAAACAGCGCGCCTCCGCGGAGGAGCTTCGCGCAAAGCTCGATGGGGAGCATGTGAAGTTCACCCTTGCCTTTGGGGAGACAGGTAAGGCCTACGGTTCAATTACCGCAAAGCAAATCGCAGAAGGCTTCCGGGAGAAGGGGGTCTACTTTGATCACCATCAGGTTATGCTTGATCATCCCTTCAAGGAGGCCGGTGCTCACGAGGTGAAGATTCGCCTTTTTGAGGATGTGACCGCTACCGTCAAGGTTTGGATTGTTCCCGAGGGAGAGCCCGCTCACCGGGGTTCAGAGTCAACCGGTGAGAAGGAGTCTGTCCAGGTAGAGGACCCACCCGAGACACTCAAGGAGGGATAGTGTGATTGAGGTGGAGGTGCATGGGGTCTCACTGGATTTGAACAACACGCCGGTGCTTTTGTTGCGTGAACGTGAAGGCAATCGCGTACTGCCCATCTGGGTCGGGCCTGTCGAGGCGTCTGCCATTACCTATGCCGTTCGCGGCGAGCCTTTTGAACGTCCACTTACCCTTGATGTTATCAAACGAATTGTGGAGGCGTTGGGGGCCAATGTGGAGCGGGTCATTATCAACAAGATGAAGAACAACACCTACTACGCTAACCTGGTGCTCTCACGCGACGGGGCTTTGATCTCAATAGACGCACGGCCGTCCGACTCGATAGCTATTGCAGTTCACATGAGGGCGCCTATCTTTGTTGACGATGCCCTTATGGACGCCCAGGCCAAGGAGATTGCCGAAGACGAGCAGGCAAAGCTTGACGAGCTTAAGGAAAGGCTAAAGGATACCGATCCGGAGAACTTCGGGGACTTCAAGCTATAATCATGGCCGATATCGACGAAGCAATCTCCAAGCTGATGAGTGGGGTTCAGGAGTGCGTGACGGAAGAAGAGCTTCGTGCGAAGCTCGATGCGTCCCAAAAGGATGCTCGGCCGCTTCGCGTCAAGCTGGGGATAGACGCGACCGGGCCTGAGATCCACCTCGGCTTTGCCGTGCCTCTGCGCAAGCTGAGGGATTTCCAGGACCAAGGCCACACCGCGGTTCTCATAGTCGGAGACTTCACCGCGATGATAGGCGATCCTTCGGGCCAATCCAAGACACGTCCTCAGCTTACCCGCGAAGAGGTTGAGGCGAACGTGGCCCGCTACGAACGCCAGCTCTTTCGCATACTCGATCCCGAACGCACCGAGATTCGCTACAACTCGGAGTGGAGCGAGGTTCTGGGTACACGAGGGGTGCTTGAACTGTTGGGCAAATACACGGTCTCCCAGATCCTTCAGCGCGAGGATTTTTCAAACAGGCTTGATGCGGGCGATCCTGTATTCATTCACGAGCTTTTGTATCCCATCTTCCAGGGCTACGACTCGGTGGCGGTAAAGGCTGACGTGGAGCTGGGGGGCTACGATCAGCGTCTGAATCTCCTTGTGGGACGCGAACTTCAGCGTTCCTTCGGCCAGCCTGCTCAGGTGATCATGATGATGCCGCTGCTTGAAGGGCTTTCAGGCGGGGCAAAGATGTCAAAGTCATACAACAACTACGTCGGGATCGAAGAGGAGCCGTCGGAAATGTTCGGAAAGCTCATGTCCATCCCGGACGACCTTATCGAACAGTACTTCGAGCTGGCCGCATACGCGGATGAGGCAAAACTTCGAGGGGTCCGCAGTCGCCTGCAATCAGGAGAAAACCCGCGCGATCTCAAGGCAAAGATGGCAAGGATGGTGGTTGCGCGCTACCACTCCGAGGACGCGGCACGTGACGCGGAGGCCGAATTCAATAAGGTATTTGCCAAGGGCGGTGTGCCTGATGAGATACCTGAGATTGCGGTCGCTTCCGGAACCAAGCTGGTGGACGTGATTGCTGATAACGATCTAGCTTCGTCTAAGACTGACGCGAGACGTCTCATCAAGCAGGGTGCGGTAAGTCTGGATGGTGAGAAAGTCGAAGATATAGAACATACCCTCTCCCTTGATTCTCCGGTTGTCCTGCGGGTGGGCAAAAGGCGCTTTGCGAAATTACTGCCTAGAGGTCCTAAAATCGCGCTTTAAATCCCAGACCGATCTTTAATTCATAAGGTGGATTCTGTCATTGCGAGCAACCGTAGATTGCGAAGCAATTTCATAGCACTGCATTGACAGAATTAAAAATAACCGTTATGAGATTGCTCCCTTCGTTCGCCCTTCGGAATTCCGTGACAGTTACCCTTCGGAGCTTCGTCCTTACGCCTTGGATAAATCCAAGCTAAAATAGAAATATCTCGTATGGGCCGACCTTCAGGTCGGCCCGTTTTTTTTGCACCGAGTTCTTGGTTTGCATCGCCGGGTGCACCTGAGAGTACGCCCTGCTCGTCGATAACTGTAAAAGAGATTTGTAGAGGCACGACATGCCGTGCCCCTACCTTCTAAAATCGTAGAAATACTACCTTATTCTCGTAACCCCCACCTTATCGCAGTACTTCTCAATCCTACATCTCGAACACCAAGGCGACTGCGGAGTACACACATTCTGTCCGTAAATTACCAGTAGTCTATTTATTTCTATCCAATACCTCTTCGGTAGCTTCTTTCTTAAAGCCATCTCTGTATGAAAAGGATCATTGGTCTCTACGTATCCCCAGCGGTTGGCGATTCGGTGAACGTGGGTATCCACGCATATCGCCGGTATGCCGAACGCTGCGCTCAATACGAGGTTTGCCGACTTGCGGCCTATACCTGGCATTGAAAGCAGTTCCTGTATCGTCTGCGGCACCTTTGAGTTGAATTCGTCAACAAGCATCCGCGCCGTCGCCTTCAGGTGCCTGGCCTTTGTGCGGTAGAAGCCAACGGGAAAGATCAGCTCCTCGATTCGCCTCTCATCCATCGTTGCAATCGCCTGAGTGCTCGAGGCTTTCTCAAAAAGCCTTGCTACCGCCGAGCCGGTTGTCGAGTCCTTTGTCCTTGATGAAAGAAGCACCCCTGCCAGAACGCGGAAGGGGCTTCTGCGGTTTTCCTTCTCCGTCAGTGGGGGATCGTACTTATCGGCGATTTCCCTCAGGACGCGGATGACGTTGGTAAGCTCGGAGGGATTCAATCTCTGATGGCGCGGCGGCGCAGTAGATTGATGCAGATTACCGGAATCAACGAAGCGACGGCTATGACAACCAGATGCATCCAACCCAGGGGAACGGTTTTGAAGATTCCAGATACCGGGCCGAAGTATATCACCGCTGCCTGAAGTCCCAGTGAGAGCCCGAACGCACCGTTAAGGAACAGATTACGCAGGGTCTGTTTTGAGAAGAGGAAACTTTTACCAACCCGGAAGTTGAACGCGTGCAAGAGCTGGCTGAAAACCAGGGTTGAGAAAGCGATGGTTCGGGCAAGATTGACGGTGTAGGTTTGGGCCTGTCCCTCACCCAACCGGGGGAGCCAGCCCGGAATCCAGTTGGGAAGGAGATACAGCGAGGCAGCGTAGGCTCCCAGCACCCCCACGGTCAATATCAGTCCCTGGAGTATGATGCCCAAAAGCCCCATCTGGGTGATGATGCCTCTCTTTAGATCCCGCGGAGGCGAACGCATGAGATCACCGGATGGTTTGTCCGAACCGAGGGCTAAAGCGGGCAGGCCGTCGGTTACCAGATTCACCCACAGGATCTGTATAGGTAAAAGAGGGAAGGGCATCCCCAGAAGCGAGGCTAAAAGCACGGTGAACACCTCACTCACGTTGCACGAAAGAAGGAAGTGGACGAACTTCTTTATGTTTGAAAAGATCAACCTTCCTTCCCTTACCGCGGAAACGATGGTGGCGAAGTTGTCGTCGGTTAGGACCATCTCAGACGCCTCCACCGCTACGTCGGTGCCGGTAATACCCATCGCCACCCCGATGTCCGCACGCTTCAGCGCCGGTGCATCGTTGACCCCGTCACCGGTCATGGCCACTACCTGGTCGCGGTACTTAAGCGCCTCAAGTATCTTCACCTTCTGTAGCGGGGAGATCCGTGCATATACCCCGATATCCTGCACCCGATCGTAAAGTTCCTCATCGCTCATCCGAGCCAGTTCCTCGCCTGAGAGTGCCTCTCCTTTAAGACCTACACGCTCGGCTACAGCCTGAGCGGTGGCCATGTGATCGCCCGTAATCATTGCCACGCGAATCCCTGCATCAAAGCACTCCTTGAGTGCAGCCGGCACCTCGGGACGTGGGGGATCGCTTTCCGCTGCCAATCCCAAAAACTCCATACCCTCCTCCAGGGTCTCATCTGCAGTTATCTGCGAGGCGTCTTTTTTGGCAAAGCCTAGCAAGCGGAACCCCTGTTGTGAAAGTTCATCACAGCGTCTGTACCAATTCTTCCTTTGTTTCTCATCCAGATTGGCCGACCGCTTTATTATATTTTCAGGCGCGCCCTTGGTCATTGACACGAATCCGTTGCCAGAGCGATGCAGGGTGGTCATCATCTTGCGTTCCGAGTCGAATGCAAGCTCATCTACCCTGGCACAGGATTGACGCATCTGTTCCAAAACAAACCCACTCTCTTCTGCAAAACGCACCAGTGCGGTCTCGGTCGGATCACCCACCAACTCATCTTCGCCTGATCGTTGGGTGTCGTTGCATAAAAGCATCGCTTCGAGTAGTCCTCGTTCATCTTCCTGATGCAGGGGGATTATTTTTTCTACCCTCATGCGGTTCTCGGTGATGGTGCCGGTTTTGTCTGTGCAGATAAAGGTTGTTGATCCGAGGGTTTCTACCGCATGAAGTCGGCGCACGATAGCGCGGCGTTCGGCCATGCGTCTTACCCCTAATGCCAGCGAGATGGTAACCGCAGCAGGCAGCCCTTCAGGGATTGCTGCCACAGCCAGGCTGATGGCCACAAGCAGAGGGGTAAGCCAGTTGCTTTCTGCACTTTGCTTGAACAGCTCGACCAGGAACACCACCGCGCATGTGCCCAGAACTATAAATAGTATCTTGGTGCCTAGCTTGCGCAGGTCTTTCTGAAGAGGGGTCTCTTCCTTCTTTGCAGAAAGCGAGGAGGCTACCTTTCCCATCTCGGTGCCCTTGCCGGTCGCCGTTACCACAAACGCCCCACGTCCCTTGACCACGCTGGTTCCCAAAAAGGTCATGTTGCGCTTCTCACCCAGAAGACGCGTTTGGGCCTCAAGTGACGCTACCTGCTTGTCCACCGCAACCGATTCACCGGTGAGGCTGGCCTCATCCACAAGGATGTGCTTGGCGTCTATCAGACGACCATCAGCCGGTACCTTATCACCTGCCGCAAGCAGAACCACGTCGCCTGGAACTAACTCCTCGGTATCAATCTCTTTTATACTTCCTTCCCGCATCACCCGGCAGCGCGGGCTTGCCAGTTTCTTTAAGGCCGCCAAGGTTCGGTCGGCGCGGTACTCCTGAACGAAACCTAAGACAGCGTTCAGGATAAGGATTACGCCGATGGCCGCAGCGTCGAGCCACTCGCCCAAAATCACACCGGACACGAGAAGCGCCGCTACCAGGATGAGAATGATAGGATCAATGAACTGGGAAGCTAACATCGCAAGTGGATTCGGTCTCTTGTCTTCGACCCAGCGGTTCGGTCCGTACCCCTTAAGCCGCTTTTTGGCTTCTTCGACTGTAAGGCCAGAAGCAAGGTCGGTTTCAAGTATCTTGCCGATTTCTCCTGGTGTGCGGCGGGTCCAGTCTGTCGAGTCGGATACTATTCTTTCGACGCTTCCTCCTGTGGCGGTAGGATATGCAGCTCGTGGACGGTTCCAAGGAGTCCCTCAAGATCGTCGAATACCGGCAGGTGATAGGTACCCACGCAGATGAATATGTATCTCGCTTGACTTATCTGTGGTATTTTTTCCATTACCCTTTCACGGCTCAGTACGTTGGCTGTATCTATCATGTCATTGCGTATCTGTGCGTAGACCCGTCGAGCAGCAGCTAGGTTCAGGGGATGGGCGAGGAAGGTGGTGTCGTATTCAACAAGCAGGTTTTCTATAGAGTCCGCGGGAAGCGAACTGTAGGAGGCAATTGTATTCACGTAGCGTGCGCGGGTTTTCTCGCTTAATGAATGGAGCGATTCCTTGTTGGGAAAGATGCTGTTGAGGATGGCAAAGTGGATGTCCTTCAAGGTTAGCAGTGGATGGGTTCCGGAGATGAGCCTCTGGGTTACTTCTTTCCCCAGAAGCGAAACTATAGGGTCGACCGTAGATATGTTTAGTTCTTTGGCAACCCCGGCGAAGAAGTAAAGTTCAGGAAGCACGGGATCTTTGTTCTTGCAGCCCTCTACAAGGAAAACCCACTCATCGGGATTTTGAATAAAGGGCAGCACGTTGCGCAGGAAACGGATAATGGCCACCCTGGACTCGTGACGGACGCCCAAGATATGGATGATGTGGTCTCCTACCGTGTCCGTACGTTCCTCTATTTTATCCTTCGGATAATCGTAGTCTTCAAAGCGTTCCATGGCATTACGGTAAACCTGGGCAAGGTTTGTGCCGTGTTCCTCATCGTAATCAATGAGTATGTCAAAGGTGCTGATCCCGGTCTTGGGTGGAGCGGGGCGGTGACAACCACCGTTGACCAGCAGCAGGATAGTGATTGCGAACTCCGCTATCGTTCGCTTGCCCTTTATCATCGCCTAAGATTATTCAGGGTTTGCCGATTGTCAACCCGACTATGCTCCTTTTCTCCTTCGGAGAAAAGATCGCAGGAATTAGGTTCGTCTTTCCCTAAAGTCTTCAGCACCCCTGAATGGGAAGGATCTGAGATGGAATATGTAGAGATCAGCCTAACTTTGATCTTCTTTTAATTGCGATCTTTTAGCCATAGGCTAAAAGGAGCATTGGTGTGTTACGGGTTACGGGTTACGGGTTACGGGTTGACTGAATAATTTCACTGGGGATAATGTATAGATGGTAGATATGAACACCGACGATGCGGAGGCGGTCTCCCTTACCATCGCCGGAGATAAAGAAGCCTTCGCAGTAATTGTGGCAAGATACACGGAAAGGGCTTACCGAATGGCTTTATACGTTCTTGGGAACGAGCAGGACGCGATGGATTTATCCCAGGACGCGTTCATCCGTGCCTACCGGAATCTTAAAAGGTTCGACGTCTCCCGTCCATTCTTCCCATGGTTTGCCACGATTCTACGCAACCTGTGCTACAACTTCCTGCGGCGGCGTAAGCGGAAACAGGCCTATAACATAGAAGACTTTCAAATCGCAGAGCCCTCCTCGCCCTCCTCACCCTCCTCCGCGCCCTCCTCAGGGATCGCCGTCGAGACTAAGGTTGCTCTCAACAAGGCACTTAGTAAACTTTCGCCGCAAGACAGAGAGATAATCGGAAAGTTCTACTTTGAGCAGCTCTCCTACGCAGAGATCGCAACCGAGCTGGATATTCCAATAGGAACGGTGATGTCCAGGCTCTACTACGCGCGCAGGCACCTGAAGGATCGTATGTTAAAGGGGGAAAGATGACTCACGAACACTTCAAGCATCTGTTGCTGCGGGTGGTTGACGGGGTGGCAACGGAGCGGGAGCGCGAGGAGTTTACTGCACACATCCGCTCCTGCGATGAGTGCCGCCGAGAGTACGGAGAGTTCAAAAACCTGGAGGAGTTTATGTCTGCCGTAAAGTTAAAAGATTTAAGCGAGGACGCGCGTTCAGCCTACTGGCGCT
>JAGMDF010000089.1 GCA_023128825.1 Caldifarciminota bacterium
TCACTCGCCTCTGAACGAGGCGGACGGTCGGTCGCGATGACGGAGTGTTTTGCGATCTTTTGACCTCTGGTCAAAAGGAGCATTTATCCCGGGGTCCCCGCGCGGAGACGAAGTATCCGCGTGGGGTATTATCAGAATAGCTTTATCGCAAGGACGAGTCCGAGGAAGACGATAGAGACCATGGACATGAGCTTTATGAGGATGTTGAGTGATGGGCCGGCCGCGTCCTTGAACGGATCGCCAACGGTATCGCCGACCACCGCGGCCTTGTGGGCCTCGGAGCCCTTGCCTCCGTGACGCCCGGCCTCGATGTACTTCTTCGCGTTGTCCCACGCGCCGCCAGAGTTGGCCATAAAGATCGCCATCGCAAAACCGGTGGTTATGGCACCTACCAGCAGACCCACAGCGCCTTCAAGTCCAATCAGGACTCCTACCACAACTGGTGCGAGAATCGCGGAGAGCGCAGGCAGAATCATCTTCTTCTGTGCGGAAACCGTGCAAATATGTACGGTCTCGGCGTAGTTCGGCTTGGCAGTGCCCTCCATGAGTCCTTTAACGGTATTAAACTGATGCCGGACGTTCTTGACTACGGACTGTGCTGCACTGCCTATGGCGCGCATGATTAACGCGGCGATGAGGAATACAAGCATGGCGCCGAGGAAGATACCGACCAAGAGGCGCGGGTTAGCAAGGGAAAGATCGAGGCTGGCGCCGTGCAGGATGATCTCGTTGCGATAGGCCACCACAAGCGCCAGCGCGGTGAGCGCTGCCGAGCCTATCGCAAATCCCTTGCCAGTGGCCGCGGTTGTGTTACCGAGTGCGTCCAGAGCATCGGTGCGCTCACGGACAATTGGTTTCAGCCCTGCCATCTGGGCGTTGCCGCCTGCGTTATCGGCAACCGGACCGTAGGCATCGGTGGCAAGGGTGATGCCTAAGGTGGAAAGCATCCCTACCGCAGCTATGCCAACGCCGTAAAGGCCGTTATCAAAGCTTGCAGCTCCTCCGGCGAAGAAGAAGGCACCGAGAACCGCTGCCGAAACCACGAGAACCGACGGCGCGGCAGAGATCATCCCCACCGAAAGCCCCT
The DNA here is from genome assembly GCA_023128825.1 of Caldifarciminota bacterium. Taxonomy (GTDB): domain Bacteria; phylum Hydrothermota; class Tepidihabitantia; order B3-TA06; family B3-TA06; genus B3-TA06. The sequence continues at coordinate 1,088 of JAGMDF010000089.1, forward strand.
CGATTATTACAGTGGCCGGACCGGTCTCGGCTGCACGCGAGATGCCGCGCGTGGGTTTGTAGTTGTATGAGGTGAAGTACTCGCTGAGAATCCCTAACAACACACCGGCAACCAGTCCGGTGAGCACGGAGAAATAAATACCTATGCCCTCTACACCAAGAACAAAACGCACGACAAAGAACGCTCCCACCGCAGCAATAAAGGCAGCCCCCCAAGTTCCCCTGCGCAACGCCCACAAAAGCGCGCTCTGCTCAGCGCGTTCACCGCTACGAATAAGAAAAAAACCAATAATTGAAGACCCTAACCCTACAGCTGCGATAAGTACTGGCAAAAGTACCATCTTCAGACTCATATCCGCTTTGAACCCGACAGGCAGGGCTGCCGTAGCGGCCGCGGCAAGCGCCATGGTGGCAATAAGAGAGGCGTAGTAGGATTCGTAAAGATCGGCACCCATTCCTGCAACGTCGCCCACGTTGTCACCTACGTTGTCTGCAATAACGGCAGGGTTGCGCGGGTCGTCCTCGGGTATGCCTGCTTCGACTTTGCCTACGAGATCGGCCCCCACGTCCGCGGCCTTTGTAAATATCCCGCCGCCCACACGCGCGAACAGCGCCTGGAAGCTTGCACCCATCCCGAAGTTAAGCATGGTAGAGGTAATGATGGGCAGCCGCTCGACCACAGGCTTCGCCTTATATATCTGGTTGAGCAAAATATACCAGATGGAAAGGTCCAGCAAAGCCAGGCCAACCACCACAAGCCCCATGACCATGCCTGAACTGAACGCAACTCGCAAGCCGGAGTTGAGGCTTTCTCGAGCGGCGTTGGTCGTCCGCGCCGAGGAGTTCGTGGCAACCTTTAGGCCGATAAATCCTGCAAGCGCGGAGAAGAAACCTCCCGTAAGAAAAGCGAAGGGAACGGGCTTGGGTAGAAGATTGAAAACAAACGCCAGAACGCACAAAACCGCAAATATAATCCCGAAGAAGATCGCTACAACAGCGTACTGGCGTTTGATGTATGCAGCCGCTCCTTCACGTACCGCCTGGGCGATAGCCTTCATCGCAGGCGTTCCTTCCTCACGCTTCAGGATGCCGAGTACCAGTATGACGGCAAAACCCAGGGCTATAATCGCTCCCACAGGAGCGGTCAGGAACAAAAGCTGCATCTTCTGCTTCTCCTTGCTTAACTATCCAAGAATTGAGCGGTTAAGCGGTTAGTCTACTCCGTCTCTTCGGCCTGTCAAGACAATTATGTAGAGTATAAGTAAGCCTCAACCACCGACTTGACAACTCCACATGGACGCATAAAGTTCTATGTAAGCGGAAGGAGAACCACAGTGGTGAACCTTGTTTTGCTAGTCTTTCTCATCGCGAAGAGCCCCCTCATAGAACCTGCAGGGGTTGAGATATTCTCACAGGATATAAACAAGGAAAGTAAAACCCGATTTATCGAGCCCGGCTCCCTGACCTTCGAGGTGATAGGAGTTAGAAGGGGAATCGGCTTTTACGCAGACCATGTTATGCTTCCCTCCCTGGGCGGCTCCCTGGGACATATTCGCTCATACTGGGGAGGAAATCCGGCCCTCTTGCTGACCCTGGAATTCGTAAACTTGGAGTTTCTGCAAAGCGTGTGGAGGTACCCAGACCTCACCCTTTTAACCTCATGGACTGCGAAACTCGGCATAGCCTGGCTGCAGCCATGCAAACTCCTCTCCAGGAATGAGGGATTTATCCCCAGAGTGGAGCTTTCCTGCGGCTTAAGCCTCCTGAATCTAATCCCTGAAGGAAACCTCAATTTGCCCTCGCAATCGATATTTTTCTCTTCGGTTAACACCAATCTGCGATGGATTTTTGCAAAACCCCTGGCGGTTCAACTCCAGCATCGCTGGTTTCCCCTTCTGGATACCCAGGAGAAGTACAGGCATTCCTTGGTGATCTCTTTATCCGCAAGCCTGGTTCTTGACAGCGTTGAAATATACAGAAGAAAGGGGAAGCGTCGGTGAGTAAGGGGATTTTGCTTATCCTTTTGATCTCGGGCAACGGACTAGGCGAGAACCTGCGGCCCTCGCTCTTTTCCGTGGATGGAATCGGGTTCGAGGCCGGTGCGGGATGGTGCGTAGGGTATCCAATGACGCCCTCGTTCGAGGCCTCGGTGCTGCAGATACGTTCATACTGGGGACAAAAGCTCGCGTTCTCGCTGGGAGCCGAACTCGCACGCGGTCATATTGCAGGATGGGTGGAAGATGGTAAGATATACGCCGTCCTGCCGTTACTTGAGATGCTCACACCTCAGATAGGCCTGGGTGTCTTCGGTGGCACGAACCCCATACTACCATACAAATCTGGTAGGGTTGAACATCTGACTCCGCTGGTCAAGTTGGTAAGTGGAGTGAGCATCCTGAACCTGAGCCCGGATAACCCGCTTTTTTGTTCCACGATACGCTCAAAGCTGAGCCTTGAACTCAACCGAATTCTCTGGGTTCAGTTCACCCATCGCTGGCTTCCCCGGTATTCAGGTGAGCACAGGTGGGGCCGTTCACTCTACAACCATTCGTTCCATCTAGGCTTATGCCTGACTTTAGGTGTGCGCGATGTCCACAGGTTTAAAGAGGTGAAGGAAAGGAGGATTAGATGGGAAAAGTGATAGTGTCAATCACGGGGGTATCGCGACGACGTGGAGGGATTGTTCGTGGTCCCCGAAGTAAGACGAAGTATTCCTTTGGGGTGATTTATTCGGGGTCCCCACAAAATCATGAAGTGATTTTGTGGGGTGAAGGTAAAGGCCGGGTGCAAGCCCGGCCTTTTAATCTTTTTGGAGTCCCCGTATAGGGGTGATATTAGTATCCGCCGTATCCACCGCCGGGCGGCATGCCAGGCATCTCTGGTTTCTCCTCAGGCTTCTCGACCACCGCGGCTTCGGTGGTGACAAGCAGTCCAGCGATGGAGGCCGCGTTCTGAAGGGCGGAACGAACGACTTTAGTCGGATCAATCACTCCGGACTTTACCAAGTCCTCGTATTCCAGTTTCTCCACGTTGAAGCCGAAGTTGGGGTTCTCGGATGCCTTGACCTTCTCCACCACGATCGAGCCGTCCAGACCGGCATTGGCCACCAGCTGGCGAAGCGGCATCTCAAGCACCTTGCGGATGATGTCCACACCGGTCTTCTCATCACTTCTGGCCTTGGAGCGCACGCCATCAAGCACCTTGGATGCACGCATCAGGGCAACGCCTCCGCCGGGGACAACGCCTTCCTCGACTGCTGCGCGAGCGGTGTGAAGGGCGTCCTCCATGCGGGCCTTGCGTTCCTTCATCTCGACCTCGGTAGCGGCACCCACGTTGATAACCGCAACCCCGCCCGCGAGCTTGGCCAACCGCTCCTCGAGCTTCTCACGGTCGTAGTCGGAGGTGGTATCCTCTATCTGGCGCTTGATCTGCTCGATGCGCGCCTGGATATCCTCGCGCTTGCCCGCGCCCTTGACGATTGTGGTATCTTCCTTGTCAATGGTAATACGCTTGGCCTTACCCAAATCAGAGACCTGGACGTTCTCAAGCTTGATGCCCACGTCCTCTGAGATTAGGCGACCTGCGGTAAGAACGGCTATATCCTCCAGCATCGCGCGGCGCCGCTCACCGTAACCCGGGGCCTTGACCGCGCAGACGTTCAAAGTGCCGCGAAGCTTGTTCACCACGAGCGTGGCTAAAGCCTCTCCCTCAACGTCCTCGGCGATGATCAACAGAGGCTTACCTGACTGGGCGGTCTTTTCAAGAAGCGGCAGAAGCTCGCGAGCGCTAGATATCTTCTTCTCGTAGAGGAACACGTAGGCATCCTCAAGCACCGCCTGCATGTGCTCCTGTTCGGTGATGAAGTAGGGGGAGAGGTAGCCGCGGTCAAACTGCATACCCTCGACCAGCTCGAGTGTGGTCTCCATGGATTTGGCTTCCTCGACGGTGATTACGCCGTCCTTGCCAACCTTCTCCATGGCGTCGGCGATCATTTCTCCGATCTTGCGGTCGTTGTTCGCAGAGATTGAAGCCACCTGCGCGATCTCGGTGCGGCTCTCGGGCTTCTTGCTCATCTTCTCGAGCTCGGCCACGATCCCCTCGACCGCCATGTCGATACCGCGTTTTAAGGCCATGGCGTTGGCTCCGGCGGTAACGTTCTTCAGGCCTTCGCGGTAGATGTGCTCGGCCAGAAGTGTCGCTGTGGTGGTGCCGTCGCCTGCCACGTCAGATGTCTTGGATGCAACCTCCTTGACCATCTGCGCGCCCAGGTTCTCGAACTTATCCTCAAGCTCGATCTCCTTGGCCACTGTCACGCCGTCCTTGGTGATGGTGGGAGCTCCGAACTTCTTTTCTAAAACGACGTTGCGGCCACGCGGCCCAAGGGTAATCTTTACCGCGTTGGAAAGCATGGTGGCACCGCGCAGGATCGCGCGTCTTGCTTCTTCCTCGAAACGGATCTCTTTGGCTGGCATCGTTCCTCCTTACTCCACAAGCGCCATTATGTCGTCTTCGCGCATGAGAAGGTACTCCTTGCCCTCTACCTTGATCTCGGTTCCGGCGTACTTGTTGAATAATATGACGTCGCCCGGTTTGAGTTCGAGGGGGATTAGCTTGCCTTTCTCATCTTTGCGTCCCGGACCTACCTCTATCACCTTGCCCTTCTGCGGTTTCTCCTTGGCGGTGTCAGGGATAATGATTCCGCCGACCGTTTCTTCTTCCTCTACTCTTTCGACGAGGACTCGATCTTGAAGCGGTTTGATCTTCATCGTTAAGCCTCCTTCGTAATGTTTGACAGAATCTCTCTTAATAGTTGCCCGTCGGGGCTTCTTTTGTCTATGAATTTACAGGCCTTTTGAAGGTTCGACCTGCAATTATACGATCCAGACCGGTAAACTGCAACCGGTACATGGGCAGAGCAGGATTTGAACCTACGACCTCCTGCTTGTAAGGCAGGCGCTCTAGCCAACTGAGCTATCCGCCCACTCATATTTCTGAATTATAGGGAAGTTAGCCGCCTCGTCAAGTTGACTGTTTAAGCATTCACGGAAATGGTTATAGCAGAACGTTTAGATAAGATAAGTTCTCAGTGGAGAACAAATTTCGGTTTTGCAACCTCATCTTCTCGCATTTTCTCCTCAGTTACTTCTACAAGATGGATGCAACCTTTTCCCATCCCTGCCGTCTACCTAAGATATAAAATCGAGGAGCAAACAAAACCCTTACCAGGAGGAGTTAAATGAAGAAAGCAGTCTTATTGGTAGCGATCCTTGCCGTGGCTGTGTTTGCTGAGAAAATTGTGTTTAGAGCAGAAGGTAGAGTCAATGGAGGATTCATCCTCTCCTACATGATGCCTGACCTTTCCAAACTCAGTTCCGAGTTTACTGCTCATGGTCTTCCCGCGGTGGATGACGATATCGTCACCTGCGGCGGCGGCGCCTGGGGCGGCAAGAAGAATCTAATGATAGGTGCCTGGGGTTTCAGTGGAAGCCAGAAGTTTGACGGCGACTCGGGCTCAGTCAAACTGAACTACAGCGGAGTATTCTTTGACCCAGGTTACTTTATCAAAATCTACAAAGGATTCGGCATCGTGCCTTCTTTAGGTCTGGGTATGACCCGGTTACGCCTCGAGATGCGCGAAATCCTGGGCGATGTGGACTTCGACAGCCTTCTTCTGGATCCATCCCGTATCTCAGAGGCCACGTATCGCACTTTCACTGCTGCTCCTGCGCTTTCTATAAACATACCCATCGAGTTCATCTCCATCCAGATCAAGGGCGGCTACATGTGGAGTCCCCTTTCAGGCAAATGGAGGATGGAAGATGGCTCCGACCTGCGAGATGCCCCTGAGATCGATCCCTCAGGCGTCTTTGCAAGTGCAGGATTAATGCTCGGCGACCAGTAACAGATTAGTGTTAGGAGGAAATGACATGAAAAAAGCGATTTTCTTGGTACTTATCCTCGCCGTGGCGGCCTTTGCCGCAAAGGGGCGGGGCTACGGCGGTTTTGTGCTGTCCTACATGATGCCTGACCTTTCCAAACTTAGTTCCGAGTTTACTGCTCATGGTCTTCCAGCGGTGGATGACGATATCGTCACCTACGGCGGCGGCGGCTGGGGCGGCACCAATCTCATAGTCGGCGGCTGGGGCTTCGGCGGCGGTCGCAGGTTCGACAGCGACAGCGTCTCTGTCAGAATGATCTACGGCGGCGGTTTCTTCGAACCCGGCTACTTCATCAATATCTGGAAGGGCTTCGGAATCAAGCCCGCGTTAGGCATCGGCGGCACCAGCGTAAGCCTGAAACTGAGACCGAAGCTGGGCGATATAGATTTCGGAGACCTCCTTGACGATCCGGGCAGAACATCCGAGGTCAACTACGGTACCTTTACCGTCGCCCCCAATCTTTCCATCCTCATCCCGATAGAATTCATCGCGATAGAGCTGAAGGGCGGCTACATGTGGAGTCCGTTTGAAGGTGAATGGTCACTTGAGGACGGCGCAGACCTGCGTCTCGGACCTGAAATCAACCCTTCGGGCATCTTTGCCTCGGCAGGCCTCTTATTCGGCGGCGGAAGCAAATAGATTGCTCCTTTTGTCCCTTAAAGGACAAAAGATCGCAACTTCCCCTCCTCTTTACCACCTTCACCAAGGAGGGGGAATAACAATGAAGGGCCGGTAAAATAGGCCCTTACAACTTGCAGGGACAAGGCATGCCTTGTCCCTTCCGGCTTAGCGGACCTTCACGGCCCGTAAGGTTTGATTTTCGTTACCCTGGTCAGAGCTGAACTCTACCCTGATGAAGTAAACTCCTGATGGGAGCAAGGCTCCATCGAAGCTCAGTGAACCTTGGCCGCAGTTAACGTGGATACAGCCCAAGGACTGCATCTGGCGTCCTGCAGCATCGAAGAGTTCGACTTTTATTCTACCCGACTCCCTTGCCTGATAGCGAAGCACAAGTTCGTCGGCAAAGATACTCGGTGCGGAGACTTCAAGGAGGCTTGGCTGCACCTCAACCCGATCCTCCTTTATCCCAATCAGTCCGTCAGTAGTCTTGAGAACAAAGCCGGGGTCGTAGGGCATACACAGTTGAATGTTCTTATGGCCGGTCACGAAACCTACGCTATCGTTAATAAAGTGGCATTCGTAGAAAGTAGAATCGTGTGTAATCACAGCCTGCCTCCAGGTCTTGCCTCCATCGGCAGTCTTGTGGGCTACTGAGTCCCCGAAGACGTAGCCAACCTGGTCGCTTTCCGGGAAGCACATGCTAACGATATAAGGGCGATCCTTGAGCACCGTATCCCACGTAGCTCCGCCGTCGGTGGTCTTGTAGAGGCAACCGAACCAGGTTGTGCCTTCCTCGTAACCACCTGACATGTAACCTACGGTCGAGTTTTCTGGGAAATCAATATAGCGAGGATTGAAATCATCATTCCACAGCCCTTCTTCGTTCAGCATCCAGGTCTGACCGCCGTCAACCGTCTCGAAGTAGCTGTTGTGGTACTCTATCTCACCATCCGATAACTGCTTAATGCATGTCACAGTCAGGTAGCCGGTGTCAGGGTCGCTAGGAAAACAAATATCATCAGGCGAGATTATCTCATCAAAACCTGGATATACGTCTGGCAACGGGGGAAGTTGATTCCAATGCCAACCGCCGTCTATCGTTTTGCATATAGTTTCGATATACCAGGCGCCATAACCGACAGAGCTTTGTCCTCGCGGGAAGCTTATGCTTTGTATGCTATGTCCGTTAATGGTATCGACCAATTGCCATGTTTTGCCACCATCTATGGTCAAACGTTCTCCTCTGATGAATCCCAGAGTGTCATCAACAAAGTATACGAATGCAGGGTGCATCCTGGGGCGACCGTTTGTTGAATCTAATGACCAACTACTACCATCAAAAGTCTTCCATAGACCCTCATGACCTTCGACAAAGATTGTGTTTTCATTTAATGCACAGATTGCTGTAAAACCCCGGTCTGTTGGCATATCGAGAATTTCCCAACTAGCCCGGAGGAACACCGGCAGGGACACTACAAGAAAGACATATCTTAAGATCCGCATAGAACCTCCTTCCATGGTTAACTAAAAATATAATAGGCGGTTAAGAACGATTGTCAAGAGCACAATGAAGAACACTCCGTTATCAAGAGGCAGCCGTGACGATCTCACAGCACTTTGTCGAGAAATATGCAGCTTTTCATAACTACATCAATGGGAACCACATATGAGCTTGCTCACTTCGTTCGCCCTTCGGAATTCCGCAAGCGTCATCACTTCGTGTGTCACGTCGCTTCGCTCCTCACAATGACGAAAAGGAGCTAACGTCTCCTTTTTTTCTTCTTCCGCTTCTTCTTGCTCTTGTACCTCACCCTCACCTTACCCGCCCCCATCATGCGAGAATCAACCCCTGCCCCTTTGACCATGCGCGTCATCCCCTGCATCATCTCAAGCTGCTTTATTAGCTGGTTGACGTCGCTCGGACTTGTGCCTGAACCCTTGGCTATTCGCAGCTTGCGGCTGCCAGAAAGGATATCCGGGTTGCGCCGCTCCTGGCGCGTCATCGAAAGGATAATCGCCTCGGTGCGCTTTATCTCGGCAGGATCGAAATCGGCAGGACTCATACCCTGCATCATGCCCGCCGGCATCTTCTCGAGAAGCTTCGAGAGATCGCCCATCTTGGAAAGCTGTTTCATCTGAGCTAAAAGATCCTCGAAGTTGAGCCTGCC
>JAGMDF010000009.1 GCA_023128825.1 Caldifarciminota bacterium
GCAATCCGGGCGGATGTTATACCTGTAAGCTTCAAGGATTTGCCCTGGAAGCGATCATCTGCAAGGCATAACGATGAGGGCAGTAAAGCTGCTTGGATTTCTCCTTCTGCCGAGAAGTTCCGGCTGCGTGAGGCAATATCGTCGGGAAGGTCCTCTATGGAAACAAGAAAGAATATCTCCGGGGCCAGTATCTTACGCATCATGCCGAACGTTATCTCACCCGCCGTGATGGAATCATTCACAAAATCTTCTCCAAGATAAATCATGGTGCCTTGAGGGAGCACTTTACCCATAGCTTGGGCAGCGAGCTCTTTAAGCGAGTCAGACGTAAGGGTTGTCTTGCACCTGCCGAGCACCTCGGCGTCCAGCGAGTCGGCATGCGCCTGCCAGAGCGTTAAAGGAGCTTCTCCCCCACTCCCCATCGACTCGAAGTTAAACTCCCACTCCTTGAGCTTGAACTCAACCCGGCTCACAAAACGAAACTTCATCCATCTCGTTTTTCCTCCGCGAGGAATCGCACAAATCCCTTCAGGCAACGAATCGTGACCATCGAAAAAGAGGAAAAAATCTGACTGCATTCGGAGGAAAGAAGCGGTAATTGGAAGTATGGAATCCGGGGGAAGCCTTCTTAAACCTGTAAAGGTCTGAGCATAATCTGAGGGAGCCAGTCCAGCAGAGACCGCCACCCGGTAAGGACTCTGCCGGCGAATCATGTAGCGGGACAGAGGATAGTTATTCTCTTCATCGACCACATCCAACGCGACGATAAAAAACTCCGCACGGGAGGAAAGATCATAAAGACGTTCATGGCCAAGCAATAACCATTCGGCAGGAGGGAAGAAAAGATCGCAGCCCAAAGCTTCGAGCAAAGATATCTCGCGTTCACCTTCCCACCATGCAAGGCTCTCAAGGGTTGATAGGCGAGGATCGTCCACGACGAGAAGAGTGGCCGACTCTGACTCCCCCAGGGCTTTAAGACCTGCCATATCACCCTCAAATTTGGAAAGATCGGTCAGGTAAACAAGCTCAAGCTCGCTGCGCCCCGGACGAACCGATTGCTTGAAGCAGCCCGAAAGCAAAAGGACAAGAATTGACAGGGGGAGTGCTCTCTTCATACAGCATTATAAGAACCCAACTTGCCGTGTCAAGAAGCAAAGCATTGTAAATCTCAAATTTTAAATTAAATTTCGACGCGGACTTTGGCCCGTACTGATTTTGCATTTTGACTTTTGCAATTTGAAATTGCGCGTCAGCGCGCCCTTCCCGTATTCTGATTATCGTGGGCGAACTTGGGCCAGGGAGCGAAGGCAAGGCCGTCCGAGTGCCCGGCAATGGCGTATAAGAAATCAGCCCCCGCGTAAAGCGTTCCATCCGTATCGATTGCAAGCGAGAACCTCACCTTGGCAGAAATCTGGTACTTCCACTTGAGAGTGCCTTCCGCGCTCAAAGCATAGACGTAAGAATCCCAGGAGCCTACGTAGATGGTTCCGTCTGAAGCTATCGCAGGGGACGAACTGATTCTGTCACCGGTCTGATAGCGCCACCGCAGGCTGCCAGAAGGAGCAAGGACGTAAAGGCAGCCGTCAAGCGAGCCGAAGTAAACCGTCCCATCGGAACCTATCGCTGGGGAGGATTCTATCGCTGCGCTTTGATAGCTCCACTTCAGTTCCCCCCCAGAGGTCAATGCGTAAAGGTAGCCGTCGAGCGAACCGACGTAGATCGTGCCGTCGGAACCTATGGCCGGGGAAGAAACTATCTTCCCTTCGGTTGCGTACTTCCATTTCAATGCGCCGTTCGGGGTAAGGGCATAGATGAATTTGTCCTGGGACCCGAAGCAGATCGTGCCGTTTGGAGCGATCGCCGCAGAGGAGGTGATATAATTCCCGGTCCGATACCCCCATTTCAAATTACCATCCGGACTAACGGCATAAAGGGAATCACTAAAAGCTCCGAAATAGATCGTCCCATCCGAGCCTATCGCAGGGGAAGAAACAACCCATCCGTCAATCTTGTCAAATTTCCACTTGAGTGTCCCTGCAGCGCTTAACGCATAGAAGTATCCATCGTCGGTAGAGAACTTGTCGTCAGAACCGAAGTATATGGTTCCATCTGCAGCTATCGCCGGGGTGGACTCCACTTTGCCTTCGGCCTTGTATTGCCACTTAAGGGTGCCGTCAGGGCCAAGTGCATAAAGATAGGAACCGGCACCGAAGTAGATAGTCCCGTCTGCGCCTATCGCAGGAGAAGAAGAAATCCTTTGCTCTGACTCGTAGCGCCACAGAAGGGCATCGGTCAGCTCGGCATCTATCGATATCACCTCGCCCGCACCCACGATAACCGCCTCTTCCCACAGGGCGTAGCCCTCAAGGACTAACCGAACGGTATGCTCCCCTGGCGACACATCTTCAAGAACGCAGTTCGTCTTCTGCCCGGTAAGGCTGTCATCCAAGAAGACGTCCGCCCCTTCCGGAACCGAGTTGATCTCTATGCTCGTCACCGCCCCGCATCCTGCCACTCCAAGGATTAAGAGCGACAGAACACTCAGCCACGCTTTCTTCATCGTTATCTCTCTCCTGGTTGAATTCTTTAGATAAAAACTCCCGAATGCTACGGATTAACCTGCCAAAGTCAAGCTCAACCATCTCTCAATCAAATAACAGAGCATGAACGGTGAGTCGTGTTGACCAGGCAATCAACGTACTCAGGAACTCCCATATTTACTTAAGAATAGCCCAAAAACACCGGTCATCAATCATACAAATACCCTAGGTTTAAGGGTAGGGTAAAGTGCCGGGAAGCCGGTCTGCATGGCGTAAGGCTAACTAAAATCAGCAATCGTGTATCCGACGATACAGATCATACCGTGCTCATGAACCAAGGAAGCGGCCTAAACCCCACTAACGGCCCCTTGCTTCTCTAGCCAAAGCCTGGAACTCTCAAGCCCAGCTTTACTTACATAACTTCCACGTACCCCACACTGCCACAGTGGCGGTGTTACGGGTTACGGGCGGTGTTACGGGTTACGGGTGTTACGGGCCTGCCCTGCCTGTGTTGCGGTTATCGTGACAGAACTTTGGCCAGGGCGATGAAGCCAGGCCCTGGGAGTCGCTTGAGAGGGCGTAGATGTAATGATCGGTAGACCCGCAGTAAATCGTGCCGCCCGCCCCTATCGCCGGTGAGGAGGTTATCACGGGACCCGCGGTTTCGTAGCGCCATTTCAAAGTTCCGTCCGAACGCACCGCATAGATGTAGCCATCCACCGATCCGAAGTATACTGTACCATTTGCACCTACGGCAGGGGAAGACCTTACGAATCCTCCGGTTTCGTACTGCCACTTCAATGTTCCGGCAGGGGTAAACGCGTAGAGGTAGTTATCATCCGAACCGACGTAGATAGTGCCGTCTTCGCCTATCGCAGGTGATGAGTTAACCTTGCCACCTGTCTCGTGCCTCCATTTCAGAGTGCCGTCAGGATTAAGTGCATAGACGTATTTATCCTGCGAGCCGAAGTAGATGGTGCCGTCTGCGCCTATAGCAGGTGAAGACTGCACCTTTGCACCGGTCTCGTAGCTCCACTTTAGGCTCCTATCAGGGTTAATAGCGTAGAGACAGCCGTCATCCGAACCTACGTAGATAGTTCCGTCTTCACCGATAGCTGGTGAGGAAGCTATATCCCCGCCTGTGGTGTACTTCCACTTAAAGTTTCCTTCAGACGTAAGTGCCCACAGGTTATCATCTCCGCAACCTACATAGATAGTGCCGTCGGAACCGAGTGCAGGGGACGATGAAATATAGCCCTCTGTTTTGTACTCCCGATACCTTACACCCTCAGGATGCAGGATATAGAAGTATGTATCATCTGACCCAAAGTAGATCTTTCCGTCAGAACCTACCGCTGGCGGAGAGTTTACGCTCATAGTGGTTGGATACTCCCAGCCCGGATTGCCTTGCAGGTCTATAGCGTAAAGTTTGTTGTCCCCAGAGCCTATATATATCGTTCCGTCTGACCCAATAGCAGGTGATGATTCAATAGCATCCCCGGTCTCATATCTCCACACAAGCTCACCGATCCGCTCAAGTGTTGCGTTTACCTCAGCCGTCTGCTCTGCTACGACCGTGACCTTGGTCTGGTAATCGGCGTATCCTTCCTTACGCAGGGAAACGGTGCGCTCACCTGGCGCTATCTTATCCAGCAGAGCGTTGGTAGTCTTCCCGGTGTTTGTTCCATCAAGCCAGATCTCGGCACCGGTGGGAACGGAATTGACCTGAATGCTGCCGGTGCTTGATAAAGGTGATATAACTACCGTTAGCCCGGGTGAAAGCGCAGAGGTCACCTCGTAGGTATCCTTTGCTCTGACCTTAACCGTATAGGTCCCTTCGCTATCGAAGGCCTTCTGGACCTCCATCTCCTCCCCTGAGGTGACGTAATCTGTCCAGTCCGATTTAGACCCGTCTCCCCAGTCAAACTGGAACGAGATACTATCTCCATCAGGATCGTCTGTCTTCGCCCGGAACGTGAGAGCATCTCCTACGAACCCTGCAGACGGTCCCTCAGGGGCACCCGGTGTATCCGGTGGGTTGCTGGGCTGCATCACGGTGACGGTTACCGGATCGGATTCCCCTTCGTTATCTGAAGCATCCAGTGCAGTGGCCTTGATTGTGTGGGTGCTGCCATCCTCAAGCTCAGTGGTGTTCCATTCATACTCCAAGTAAGATGTATCAACTGTATGCACCTCGAAATCATTGATAAGGAGGGTTACACTTGCCACGGAATCGTCGTCCTCGGCTTCGATCGTTATACTCACATAACCGGATACCGTTTCGCCGTCCGCTGGAGAAGTAATTGTCACCACAGGAGGCTCTTTATCCTTCCCACATGCCAGAGGCATTAAAAGAAACACCGCTGCGAGCACTCCCAATGCACCCCGCCTGCGCCATTCTCTCTTGAAAACACTCATCTCGCGCTCCTCTTTTGGTTAGCTTTTAAGCCGTTTAAGCGGCCTTAACCAATCATTCCTAGACTGCCTGCTTAAATACTATCGTGGAATTAGCCGAAGTCAAGCCCACCCAGGGGTATTGCAAATTTCAAATTGCACTGAAAGATGACGCTTGCGAAATAAAATGCAAATTGGGGGCGGGGCTAGCCCAATTTAAAATTTGCAATTTGCACTTTGAAATTTAAAATGAGCGCGCTAGCGTGCCCTTCCCGTGTTCTGGTTGTCGTGGTGGAACTTGGGCCACGCAGAAGCCGCGAGCGGTGAATCTCCGTAGATAGCGTAGAGGCAGCCATCGTCTGAACCCACGTAGATCGTACCGTCTTCAGCGATGGCAGGAGAGGATTTGACTGTACCCGAGGTTTCATAAACCCACCGTTCGGTACCGTCAGGGTTCAAGGCATACAAGTCATGGAAAAGTGCGCCGATATAGACGGTGCCGTCAGCTGCAATCGCAGGCGTGGATTGTATGAATTTCTTTGTATCGTAATGCCAAAGTTCTGAACCAGAAGAACTTACCGCATAGAGCTTGCCGTCATTTGAACCCACGTAGATGGTGCCATTTGAACCGATCACCGGGGAGCCGACGATGATTCCGTTAGCGTTAAAACTCCATAGCCCCGCGCCGCTTGAGGTTACTGCGTAGAGACGGTAATCGTCTGAACCGAAGTAGATGTTCCCGCCAGAACCGATAGCAGGAGATGACTCAACGATTCCAGACGTCTGATACTTCCACTTGAAATTGCCCGCGGGCGTAATCGCGTAAAGCGAAGAGTCCTTTGCCCCGAAGTAGATGGTGCCGTCCGAACCGACGGCAGGGGAGCTGGTAGCCTCGGCGCCGATCTCATATCCCCACTTTATGCTGCCGTTAACGGCATTAACGGCGTAGAGGTAGTCTCTCCATTCCTGAGTTATCGGGTCACGCGAGCGTCCACAAAAGTAGACCGTACCGTCGGAACCGATTGCAGGAGAGGAAGTTACGTTAGCTGAGGTTGAAACTTTCCATTTAAGCCCGCCCGCAGGGGTCAACGCGTAAAGATGATCATCGTTGGAGCCGAAGTATATGGTGCCGTCCGAGGCGACAGCGGGAGAGGATTGTACGGGTGAACCTGTCTCATAGCTCCACTTGAGGCCTCCGTCAGGTGTAAGCGCATAAAGCGAGTTGTCCCAGGATCCGAAGTATACGGTGCCGTCTGAACCGATTGAAGGCGACGAGCTTACCGACCGACCGGTTTCGTAGCTCCAGCGCAGAGCGCCGACCTGTACTGCTTCAAGCTTCGCGTCAACGGTAACCGTCTTGCCCGCCTTAACGGTTACTTCCTCCGACCAGGGCGCATAACCGGCAAGGAGTAGACGTATGCTATACTCTCCTTCCTCGATATCCTCAAACACGTAATCGGTTTTGTGGCCGGTAAGCGTATCGTTGATGTAGATATCCGCACCCCCAGGATCGGAGTTCACCTCGATTGTTCCTTTGGTTGATGGATTGCAGCCCGCAAGTATCAGGATCAGCCCTGCTCCCACAAAGATCTGGATATGTTTCACATCTTCTCCTTTGAATTACTGGAGCCTATTCAGGTATACATAAAAGTCAAGTACTAACACCCGAAGAGGATTATTTGATGAGCACCACCTTCTGCGTCGTGTGTGATGTATTACCCTCAACCCTGAAGAAATAAACTCCGGGTGAATGACCCCTGCCCCAGGTGATAACACCGGATGTCTGGGTTGAGTGCAGTTCATCAACCTTCCGACCTAAGGCGTCGTAGATGAACACACGGAAACCATCAGGTCTCTCCGAGTACCGAAGCACAATTCGGGAACCAATTGATGAAACCAATTTCCATTCGGCTACTCCATCCGTCATAAGCTCTTCATCAATTGCCAACGTATCTCCATTCGCATTGGTCTTTATCACATAGACATCGTAATTCCAGGTAATCGGATCACGTGCTTCGCCAGCAAGTATGTAGCCGCCGTCCGAAGTTTGCTGCACATTGTATGCCAACTCTTCTGGGCCCACCCCGGGCAATCCGTAGGTTCGCGTCCATAAGGTATCCCCTGCTTCATCGATTTTGAGCAACCAAACGTCGCCTTTACCGGGCCACGCATAGTCATGAACTCCTGCAATGATGTAGCCGCCGTCAGAAGTTTTCTGTATGCACTTACCCCTAGCCCCATCTCCTCCTTCATAGGTGCGTGTCCATAAAGTATCCCCGCCAGGATCAGTCCTAAGTAACCAAAGAGAATCTACGTCAAACTTGGATGCGCCCTTGCTGCCACATACGATGAAGCCATCATCGGAGGTCTGTTTTACAGAAGAACCAGCGTCCCCCTTTTCTCCTCCATAGAGACGACTCCACATTGTGTCGCCTTTGGCGTTTGTCTTTAACAGCCAAAGATCTGCGTAATTCCCGTCACCAAATGACCATGTATGTCCTACGATGATGAAACCACTATCGGAGGTTTGCTGAACACACTTACCATAATCTTGGTCTTCCCCACCATAGGTGCGTGTCCATAACGTATCCCCTTCAGCATCTGTCTTAAGCAACCATATATCTGACAAGTCTTCGGTGGAGAAAGAGGATTTTGTTCCCACTATGACGTATCCACCATCCAAAGTTTGTTGTATATAGTAACCCTCTTCGGCCTCTAATCCTCCATAAGTACGAGTCCATAAAGTATCGCCATCGGCATTAAATTTAAGCAACCAAAGATCGTAATCATAGGTAAAGGAATACGTGGTTCCAGTAACGATGTAGTTCTCATCCAAGGTTCGCTGAATACAGGGTCCTCCAAAACCCGCCTCGTCACCTTCTCCACCGTAGGTTCGTGTCCACATAGTATCTCCATTCGCATCAAGCTTGAGCAACCAAAGATCACCCGCTCCCGCTCCGAACGAGAATGTCCACCCTGCAATGATGTAACCTCCGTCTGGAGTTTGTTGCACACATTTGGCAACATCATCATCAAGCCCACCGTAGAAGCGGGTCCAACCAGCTTGCAGAGATGTAATAAAGGTTACGAAAAGCAAAAAGGGTAAGAACGGTCTCTTCATTATCTCCTCCTTTGTAATATTTATACACACTTCGAGGTAGTTGTCAACCCCAACACTCATTATTTTCTCACTTGCAAGTCGATAGTCTCAACGGAATATATCGCCTGCCACACTGTATAACAGGACATGAGTAAAAACCGAAGCCAAAAGGAGGCAATGATGAAATTCGCAAAGCTCTTAATCCTTTCAGCGGTGCTGGTGTTCTTCATCGGTGCAGACAAAGTCAATGTAGAAACCGAAACCCCTGAAGGGGTATCGATAGCATCAGGAGACATCACACAGGGTTCGCTGCACATCCTTAAAGACGATAAGACCCTTGAGCTTCCCTTAAAGCATACCGACGTGGACGCCTATGTCACAGGCTACATCGCCCGCGTGAACGTCACCCAGCACTTTGTAAATCCCTACGAGGAGCCGATAGAGGCTGTGTACGTATTCCCATTACCTGAGAACTCGGCGGTTGACGCGATGAGGATGAAGATAGGCGATAAGGTTATAAAGGGTGTTATCAAGAAGCGCGAGGAGGCGCGAGCGATATACGAACAGGCGATCCAGGAAGGCAAGACCGCAAGCCTTCTGGAGCAGGAACGCCCGAACATCTTCACCCAGACCGTGGGCAACATCATGCCCGGCGACGACATCTACATCGAGATTTCATACGTGCAGGACCTTGCCTACGACCATGGGAGCTACGAGTACACATTTCCGATGGTTGTGGGGCCGCGCTACATCCCCGGCACCCGTAACACATCCACCGGCAAGCAGGGCGGCGGCTGGTCCGAGGATACCGAGGAGGTACCTGATGCGTCAAGGATTACCCCGCCGGTCTTAAAGCCTGAGTATCGTTCCGGCCACGACATAAGTCTCAAATTGACGGTAGACGCCGGGGTTCCAATCCAGAATTTTTCCTGCCCCTCTCACGATATCGATCAACAGGTTAAAGGTGAGTCTCAGGTTGTGGTCCAGATAAAGAAAGGCGACCGGATACCGAACAAGGATTTCATCTTCCGCTACGACGTGGCCGGCTCCAAACCGGAGTATGCGCTCCTCACTCACGCCACCAAAGAAGGGGACGGCTACTTCATGCTCATGATCCAGCCCAAGGCCTCCTTTAAGATCGCCGAGATCACCCCACGCGAGCTCGTCTTCGTGGTGGACCGCTC
This sequence comes from Caldifarciminota bacterium, assembly GCA_023128825.1. GTDB lineage: Bacteria > Hydrothermota > Tepidihabitantia > B3-TA06 > B3-TA06 > B3-TA06. Next base: position 9,219 of record JAGMDF010000009.1, read on the forward strand.
CGGCTCCATGTCCGGTTTCCCCATCGAAAAGGTCAAAGAAGCGATGAAACTCTGTATAGAGAACCTGCATCCTGACGATTACTTCCAGGTTATCTCCTTCTCCTACACCGCCGAGCGCTTTGCCCCGAGTCCGGTACCCAACACCCCGGAAAACGTCAAGAAGGCTTTAGCCTACGTAGAGAGTCTTGACGGTTCGGGCGGCACCGAGATGCTTACCGGGGTGAACGAGGCTTTGAGCGTTGACCGCGATCCCGCACACAAGCGCCGCAGGTTCGTTTTATTCATGTCCGACGGCTACGTTGGCAACGAGGCCGAGATAATAGCGGCCATTGAAGCCAAGCTTGAGGGCGCCAGGGTTTTCTCCTTCGGGGTAGGCTCTTCGGTCAACCGCTACCTTTTGGAAGGCATGGCCAGAGCGGGCCGGGGCTATGCCACCTACTGCAGACAGGACGAGGATCCGCAGGCGGCGGTTCAGTTGTTCTACGATCGCATCGCCAAACCGTTCCTCATGGATATCGAGATAGACTGGGGCGGGCTGGAGGTCAAGGAAGTATTCCCTTCGACAATCCCAGACCTCTTCGCCGCCCAGCCGGTAATCATCCACGGCCGCTACACCAAGTCCGGACAGGCGACCATCAAGATAAAAGGCACAGTGCGCGGCAAACCCGTAACACAAGAAATCCCTGTAACTTTTCCAGCTGTCGAGCCCTCTCATGACGTCATCCCCACCCTGTGGGCGCGCACCAAGATAGAGCGGCTCTCGGACGAGAGCTACACGAAGGGCGAGACCCAGGACCTGGTGAACGAGATAACCGAGCTTGCATTAAAGTACAAAATAATGAGCCGCTACACCAGCTTCGTGGCGGTCTCCGAAGAGGTCCGCAACGTTAACGGCAAGCTGGAGACGGTGCAGGTGCCAATCCCTATACCCGAGGGCGTTTCCTACGAGGGCGTGTTCGGTAAAGAGGAAGCTGATGGTTACTACGGCGGCACGGGACGTGCCCTGAAGAGTGCTCCATATATGGCTCGCGAAAAGGCCCCGGTTTCACTCAGCGGCACCACCCAGAACGCTGCGGGCCAAAAACCAGCCCTCGTCGGATCAGTCAGCTTCGAGACACCCACTGTGCTCGGCGCGCTGAGTGCCGACGACGTAACCTCTGCCCTGGAATCGATCGAAGACAAGCTGGTCGAGATCTATGAGCGCTACCTTGCCAAGGACGCCTCGATCGAAGGCCGCGCTGTGTTCGGAATCACGGTTAAAGCGGACGGAACAGTTGAGAATGTGGTGGTGAAAAACTCCACCCTTGATCATAAGGAACTTGAGAAGGCTCTGACAAAAGAGATTAAGAAGCTGCGTTTCCCCGCACCCTCAGACGAAGGCAAGGTCATAATCACCGTAGCGGTGATTTTTAAGACCTAGTCTCCATCTGCAGAAAACAAAACGCCGGAAGGTTAAATGGTGGCGCCTTCCGGCGTTT
>JAGMDF010000090.1 GCA_023128825.1 Caldifarciminota bacterium
CTCGAAGTCGCTAACATATGTGTTGTACTTCAACGTTGAATGTAGGATTTGAAAATAACCCGGATCAACGTATAATTCGCAATGGTTGACCTGCACATCCACACCTCCTTCTCCCCTGATTCCAATATTGCCCCTGAACGCGCCTGCCGTGCGGCCTATGCAAGAGAGCTGAAGATCATAGGCTTTGCCGATCATGTTGAGTTCCTGCCCGCAGACGGGGCGTACGTTGATCTATATGATGGGGCTAAAATCCTGGCCGAGATCGAACGCCTGCGCGAGCGCTATCGGGATAAGCTTGAGATACTCTACGGCGCTGAGGTCGGGTTCATCCCCGGAAAAGAGAGCCAGATAAAGGATTTCCTGGATTCGCAACCTCTCGACTATGCCGTAGGCTCGGTGCACTACGTGGACGGGGTTCTGGTATCAAAATGGGTTCGTGAGCGTGAGCTGGCAGGCAAGGATTTTGCGCCATACTTCGAGATCGTGCTTGAGGCGGCAGAAAGCGGGCTGTTCCAGATACTGGGTCATCTCGATTACATAAGGAAGTATCTTTTCGCCCCGCAGAAATACATACGGGAAGGGTATGAGGGGATGGTGGATAGGATTCTTGAGGCCGCCGCACGAGAAGGTTTGGTTATTGAGCTTAACACCTCGGGCTGGCGGCACGCCACCGGGGAGCCTTATCCTGACGAAGGAATACTGAAACGATTTGCAGAGCTGGGTGGGGGCCTTACGGGTGGTGTTACGGATGTTACGGTGGGGTCCGACGCCCACAAGGACTACGAGGTGGGATACGCCGCAGGGCAAGCGAGGGATTTACTGCGACGTGCAGGATTCGGCTCGGTGGAGGTATTCAGAGCGCGCCGGCGTTCCTCGCTCCCCTTATGAACCTGGCCCGCATCTACGACCTCTTTGCGCCTTTATACGACCTGCTCATCTGTGTCCCGATCTTCGGGTTAAAGAAGGAACAGTCCGCCGCTTTACCCCACGTAGCTGGCAAGCGGATACTTGAGATCGGCTGCGGCACCGGTTATCTGCTGTCACGGATGGCCTCGCCTGAGAGGTCGGTGGTCGGTTTGGACTTCTCGAAGGGAATGTTGCAACAGGCTCGAAAAAGACTCCTGTGTGAGCGCAAAAAGGCATCCCTCGTATGTGCAGACTACCACAACCTGCCCTTTGAATCATGCTCTTTTGACTCGGTGGTTGCAACCTTCAGCCTGAGCCATGCACCGGATATTCTGCCGGTGTTTTTGGAGATTCACAGGGTCCTTAAGAAAAATGGACGGGTTGTTATAGTTGATGTCGGACCTGCGTCGCGTTCCTGGCTTGGTGCAAGGATACTGCTTTCCCTTTACAGGCTTGAGGGCGATCATCCAAGGGACGAAACCCTTCATCTCGAAATGGCGGGCTTGGGAATCATCCATCGAAAGGAGCTCTCCAAGCTGGGCACGGTTCACCTGGTGGTGGCGGAAAAACTCCCCTTTCACAATTAGGTTGACTGCCTTGAACCTCGGACTATACTCCCCCAAATGCGGTCAGTGATCTTTTTCGTAGTTGCGGCATTACTCTCAGGATGCACGACGCCGCGGTTGGTCTTGATGAAGCCGGCCCTTCCCGTTGTGCCCGCCGATAACCTTGTTCTGAATGACAGCGATACCACCCTGGTTGGCACAATCACCATGCTCTCAGACAAAATGCAGGCGTTTGACGTGGTTCGGATCAGGGGCGATACCGCCTTCCGGGTGGGGCGGGTGCTCTTGGATAGGGCGATTGAACCATACCACGGAGGCATCATAAGAGTGCGCCTGAGGCCGATCGAGAAAGATGTATACGGATACATTACCAAGGCCGAGCTTCTGGAGTGGTCTGAGGAGCCGCTGGCGCGCGATGAAACCCGCGAAGCGGTTGAAGATGTATTGAAGAGACAAAATAGACGTTTGAACCATCTCGTTAAGAAAGAAGGATTCGAGGGATGGGAATCCGACGGAACCCTTCAGCTCGAAGGCTACGACCCGGAGGCAGAGATTGCAATCTACAGTATGTCGTCAAGGGCGGTTAGTGAAGGAAACCTCGAAAGACAGCCGATTTTAGTCGTATGGGCCACACCCCAAGGGGCGATCCTGAAGGTCAACCTTACGATCCTGAATCGGATACTCGAAAGGAGATAAACGTGAAGAGACTGTTTTCGCTACTTCTTTCGGCTACGGCCGTCTTCGGCACGACGTGGTACGAGGTAAGCGTTCCTCTCGAAGGGGAGTCATTACCCGCCGTACTCTCAGGATTTGATATCGTCGGCGGCAAAGCCGGCTACTGGGCAGAGATCGTGTGCACACAGGAAGGACTCAAGCTGCTGGATCAGGCAGGCGTTGACTACCGGATCATCATAGAGGATCTCGAGGCCTACTACGCCGCCCAGATGCTCGGACCCACAGGCTTCGGTAATTACTATACATACGATGAGACCAACGCCATCCTTGACTCCCTGCATGAGCAGAACCCCTCGATAATAAGCGAAAGGATGATCCTTCCCAACGACAGCCTGGGTGACACCACATGGGACGGCAACTACGTCTGGGCGGTAAAGATATCGGACAACGTGGGCACTGAGGAGGATGAGCCTGAGGCGCTGTATACGGGGATACATCACGCCCGCGAGCCGATCGGGGCAAACATCTGCGTTGAATGGGCGCGCTGGCTCTGCGAGAACTACGGGAAAGATCCCCTTGCTACCTATCTCGTGAACAACCGCCAGATATGGATCGTTCCGATAATAAATCCCGACGGCTACCTTTACAATGAAGAGATACGTCCTGGCGGAGGCGGCATGCACCGCAAGAACCGCAGGCAAACGGGCGCCGAACCGCAGGGAGTAGATAACAACCGCAACTACCCATACATGTGGGGCTACGACAACCAGGGCTCCTCACCCGATCCTGAGGAGGAGACCTACCGGGGTCCTGAGCCGGGCTCAGAGCCTGAGACCCAGTCGGTGATGAATCTGTGCAAGGAGCATTCCTTCGTTACCGCACTCAACTTCCACAGCCACTCAAACCTGTTACTATATCCCTGGGGTTATATAAGACAGAAGTGCGAGGATTCCCTGGCCTTCTACGGATGGGGTGAGATCTCCACCCGGATAGCTCATTACCCGGTGATCGGCGGCCACGAATTCTACCCAACCAACGGCGATTCCGACGACTGGATGTACGGGGATCAGGGTATCTTTTCCGTAACACCTGAGATAGGCGAGCAGTTCTGGCAGGAGTGGCAGATAGATCAACACATAGCCGAGACCCATCCCATGATGATCGCCACAGCAAAGGCGGCAGGCATCTACCCTGAGCTTTTAGGTATCTCGTTCTCGGACGGCGGGGACTCGGAGATATCGCCCGGAGAAACCGTTGATCTTACGGTCAGGGTGCACAACATGAGCGTGAAGGATGGATCAGGCCAGATAGGCCTTGAACTCAGCGGATCCGATCCGAGGGCCGAACTCGTTAAACCCACGGCGTCCATCGCTTCACTTGAACCCCAGAGCACGGGCACCAACGAATCCGATCCTTTGAAGGTAATGATCTCAGCCACAGCCCCGCCCGACTCGGCAATCCCGCTTACGCTTACCATCCAGGCGGCAGGCCAGGAGTTTATCCATCAAATCACGCTTCCGCTGGGTAGCAGGGATACCCTTATCGCCGAGGATTTTGACGACCAGAACTATGAAGGCTGGTACTCCAACTGGGGATTGACAGACGAGAACTCGCACTCCGGGGATTATTCCATTACCGACTCCCCGGATGGCCCCTACGACGACGAGAGCTTATACTATCTTCAGAGTCCTGAACTCGATCTTACGGATAAGGCAGTAGCGGAACTGAGCTTCTGGCATCTTTTTTCCATCGAAAAGGGCTGGGACTGGGGGGTAGTTGAAGCAAAGAGCAGCCAGACCGACGGCTGGGTAACCCTCAAGCGCTTCTCAGGCTTCCAGGAAGACTGGCGCGAGGAACGCTTTGATCTCTCAGGGTTCTGCGGCTCCTCTGACCTCCAGATACGCTTCCGTCTTACTACCGACCGGTATGAGCATTTTGATGGCTGGTATGTGGACGACGTGGTGCTGACCGCGTTCAAAGGCAAGGCCTCAAGCGGGCTGCACGAACTTGCCGATATCCGGCCGGTTGTCGGACCGGTTGAGTGCATAACCACTGGAAACCTGAGCTTTACCGGTCCTGCTGGCACTCAGGTGGACGTCGTAGTATTCGACGCATCCGGACGTCTGCTTGCCCGGACAGAAGGAACCACCCCCTTCAGCTGGCAGATGCAGGATAAAACCGGCAGTACTCTGCCAGCCGGGGTATACTTTGTAAGAACCATCTCGGATACAAGAGAAACCAACCGCAAGGTCGTGGTGGTCGATTAAAAAGACCTCTTGTGGAACATAACTGACCCGCCAGGAGGCATGGTGAAGAAGGATCTCGTTTCAATCGCTGATCTAAATGGTGAGGAGATCAGGGAACTATTCAAGATATCTGCCGAGATAAAGGGCAAACAGCTTGACCTTGCCCAAGGTAAGACCCTGGTGCTCGTGTTCGAGAAGCCTTCCTTGAGAACACGGGTCACCTTCTCTGTTGCGTTCTTCCAGCTGGGCGGGAACGTGATCTACCTTGCCCCTGCCGACATCGGCCTTGGCAAACGGGAGTCGGTGCCCGACGTTGCACGAAACCTCTCCCGCTGGGTTGACGCGATCAGCGCCCGCACGTTTGCACATAAGACCATCCAGGAGCTTGCGGAGAATGCGTCCATCCCGGTAATCAACGCGCTCTCAGACGCCGAGCACCCCTGCCAGGCGCTGGCCGACTTCCTGACTATACTGGATCATCTGGGGTCCTCGAGCGAACGCGAAGCGTTCGATTGGGGTAAAATCAAATTGGCGTACTTTGGAGACGGCAACAACGTGTGCCACTCGCTCATGCTTACAGCTGCCAGGCTGGGAGCCAGGATGGTCATTGCAGGACCACAGGGCTACGGTCCCAAACAAGAGTTCATTGAGATGGCGCAGGAGGAGTCGAAAAAGACCGGCGCCTCTATAACCATAACCCGCGACCCTAAAGAAGCGGCCGCCGACGCGGACGTTATCTACACCGACGTGTGGGCCTCGATGGGACAAGAGCAGGAGGCAGAAAAGCGCAGGTCTCTATTTGCGCCCTTCCAGGTGAACCCCGAGCTATTAAGTTATGCAAAGCCGAACGTTCTGGTCGAACACTGCCTGCCCGCGCACCGGGGCGAGGAGATAACCTCGGACGTGCTGGACGGTCCGAACTCCATCGTCCTTGATGAGGCCGAAAACAGGCTTCACATCCAGAAGGCGATACTTTATAGATTGCTCCCTTTAACCGGAGGTTAAAGGATCGCAGCTCTAGAATAGGAAGGCCAGCCGTATGCTGGCCTTTTCCATTTTTTATTCTCCGATCTTTTGCCCTTCGGGCAAAAGGAGCATAATCTCTATTGACAAGGAGAGAAGGCTGGATATAGTGCACCGTGAGCTTCCTTAGTGAGCATAACATCCTCATCTTCCTCTTACAACTAGTCCTTCTGTTGTTTGCGGCAAGGGCCGCGGGAGAGCTCTTTCGCAGATTCAAACAACCCGCGCTTGTAGGCGAGATACTCGTAGGAATCATCTTCGGCCCGACGATATTCTGGCGGTTCCTGCCCGGTCTTGCGGTGTCCCTGTTCCCTGACAACGCCATCCAGTACAGCATGCTGGAGACCGTCTCCTGGCTGGGAGTGCTCTTTCTTTTGCTCGTAACCGGCTTCGAGGTAGAGATCTCGGCGATCTGGAAACAGCGGCGCTCGTCTCTGACTATAGGGTTTGTAGGGGTCTTGCTTCCCATGCTCATGGGTATAGGGCTTGCGCTTCTGCTTCCTGAAAGATACATGGTTGACCCTGGCCGTAAACTGGTCTTTGTACTATTCATGGGCACCGCTATGGCCATCTCCGCCATACCAATCATAGCCAAGGTGCTGCACGATCTGGACATCCTGAAAAGCGACATAGGGCTTACCATAATCTCAGCCTTCACGGTGAACGACATCCTGGGTTGGGTGGCGTTTACCATGGTGGTCGGTCTTGCCACCCAGCAGCGCGTCAATTGGTTATCCATGCTGAGGGTCTTCGGTGGCACGGCGGTGTTTATAGCGTTCAGTCTGACCTGGGGACGTAAGCTGGTGAACAGGGCTGTGAAGTGGATCAACGCGAGCTGGCTGCCTAAACCTGGGAGCGTTCTGACCTTCGTTGTTCTCCTTGGGGGGCTGTGCGGAGCTTTGACCCAGCTTATCGGCATCCATGCCGCCTTCGGGTTCCTGGTTGCCGGGGTGATGGCGGGCGGTGCGCCGGCCATTTCGGAGCGCAGCAGAGAGACGATCTCCCAGATGGTATATGCGGTGTTTGTCCCCCTGTTCTTCGTAAGCATCGGACTCAGGGTTGACTTTCTGGCCAACTTTGACTGGCTGCTTATCAGCACTGTAACCGCGGTAGCCATAGGAGGTAAGCTGGTTGGAGCCTGGCTTGGGGCGAGAATGTCCGGTATCCCACAGCGCGACTCGTTCGCCATAGGCATAGCGCACACGCCGGGCGGTGCGATGGAGATAATCATCGGTGTGCTTGCGTTGGAGTTCGGACTTATAAATCTGGTGGTATTTGAGGCGATCGTGGTCGCGGCACTGGTTTCCTCGATAGCTGTGGGACCCCTGCTTTCCCTCGCTCTCGGCCTGCGCCGCGCCTTCAACGCCCTTGAGTTCTTTCTGAAGGACGCGGTAGTAGCCAATCTTAAAGGCAGTACCCCATTCGAGTTGATCGGCGAACTCTGCGGCTCCATCTCTGAGCATGAGGGGATGCCCGGTGCGGCCAAGGCATGCGCTGCGGTCAGGCTTCGCGAGGGGATAATGGGAACCGGGATGGAAAAAGGGATCGCCATACCGCACGCAAGGATGGAAGGCCTGGCCAGGCCGGTTTTTACCTTCGGTCGTTCATCCAAGGGGGTGGAGTGGAACACGGCTGATGGGCTTCCGGCAAGGCTCGTTTTCTTGATCCTTACCCCTGATCCGGATAAGGACGATCTGCAGGTGAAGATCCTTGCCTCAATTGCCAGGGTGATGGAGGATGAGAAGGCAAGAAGGGAAATGCTGGAGGCTCGCGACAGGAAGGAGATGATAGATATCTTCAGTGCCGCTCTGCGCCGCGACCGGATGATGAGGGCAAGAGGATAAAATGCTCCTTTCGCCGGAGGCGAAAGATCGCAGAAGGGGACTCATCGCAAAACCTTCTCGAACACGAAATAGTTGACATTCCAACGAGGCTCGCTAGACTAGCATCTAAAATGAAGTTGCGAGTTAGGCTTATGAACTCCCCCCAAGATGGTGGATACATGCCGATTCGAGGTATAAAAAGGAGGCCTGATGGACGTTGCCAAAGCGATCCGCGACCGCAGAAGCGTTCGCTCGTATGAAAATAAGGACATCCCCCAGGAGGTGCTCCTCAAGGTGCTGGAGGCTGCAAGGCTGGCTCCCTCGGCCAACAACCGTCAGCCCTGGAAATTCGTAGTGGTGCGCGAGGCGGCGAAGCGCAAGGCGTTGGCAAAGGCGGCAAAGGAACAGCAGTTCGTGGCCGAGGCTCCGGTGGTGATCGCCGCTGTGGCGCTGGAACCTGAAAGGACGATGACCTGCGGGGTTCCAATCTATGCCGTTGACCTGGCCATCGCGGTGGATCACATGACCCTGGCCGCGGTCCAACAGGGGCTCGGCTCGTGCTGGATCGGGGCTTTCTACCAGGAGGACGTCAAGAAGCTGCTTGAAATCCCCGACGAGTGCAAGGTTGCGGCCCTTTTAACATTAGGCTACCCACGGGATCAGGCACGCTTCAAGAACCGCAAGTCACTTGATGAGATCGTCTGCTATGAGAAATGGTGCTGAGGGCCGCACCACCGGATAACCGGAGGTACAACGCTCCCTTAAAACACCACGAAACCACGTGAATGAACACGTTAGCCAGCAGCCACCACGCCTGTATCCATTCGGATGCCCCATCTACATTCGATGAGACTGGGTAAACTCGCATGTAGACGTAGTAAATCAAAACCGGTATACCGGATATGAGAGTGACTACCAGGATCGCGGCCAGCACCCGTCAGAACTGCCTGTATATGAGCACGAAGCTTTTAGATACGGCGTTTTTTAACGGCAATCTCTGTCTCAGGAGGTAAAACGGTACCAGCATGGCGAATAGAATGAATAACAGGTAAGGGGCAAGAACCATGCGAGGTACGAGTGTATGTAACAGACCCGCGGAGAGGCGCGGGGCGAGGTATCCGGGGATTTTGCTGATCCACTCTACAACTGCCAGGGCTATGAACCATAACACCAGCCATCCCAGGGGCTTTAGGCCAACCTTCAGTAGCCACAGAAGCCTCCTGCCTTCAAGTTTCCGTCTTCTGGAAACCACGTTTACGCTGACCGCACTCAAGTAGCTTAAGAAAACCGCCCACACCGCCACCATGGGCAGAGCGATAAGTAACCTCTCCCAGTAGAATGAAGGGATTCTAACCCCAGAAAAAAACACAGTCCAGTTTATGGGCAGTCTGGTATGGAAGGAAAGCCCCAGCCAGGAGAGGAATCTTGGAATCGCCCAGGTAAGTGTCCACAGTATCCCCAGCTTCCACCAGTCCCGCTTGAATATCCGCCAGGTATCATGGAGAACCCCACCGATAGAGAGCCTGAAGCTTTGCCCGGCTGATGAATCATCTATGCTCAATCTTCCTCCTTCACCTTTTCTCCTCCGTCATTGCGACAATGATTCGCCGATTATCCAACTTCCTCCACTATCCGCCACGCGATCAGGCACGCTTCAAGAACCGAAAACCGCTTGATGAGATCGTCTGCTACGAGGGCTGAAGCTAGAAGGAAACCGATCAAGGATTGAAAAACCCGCCGGCCCTCGGCTGTCTCCACCATCAGAATCCTGAAGAAGCTGTCAAGTAACATACCTTGCCTCTCGACGTAACCGTGAAAAGGAAAGGCTGTTCTTAAAGATTTTGCTCTTGTTTTCGTCTTGGTCAATCTCCGGATATATCTACAACTACGGTTTAGCGTTAAGGCCGCAATTGCGAAACCACCAGGATGGAGTCAACCCTCTTCAACTATCCTCCATGCCCCAAGGGTGAAGAGAAGCTTGAGCACGTCTATGGTGGTGCGTACCCGCAGGCCGGCATATTGCTCGCCCCAGCCGCCGTCTTCAGCCTGAAGACTCACGAGTCGTTTTTTGGCATCCTTTAGAATCTCATGCTCCGAGGCTACACCGGCATCAAGCAGACAGGAGGCCTGGAGTGCGATAAGCCTGGGCTCACAGGAGCGGGTGAAGTTGGCAAGCGCGTAGAGGAGCACCTCCTGCACCAGACCGCACCCTGGACCGTCAAGCAGGGCGAAAAAGCTGAGCGCCAGGAAGTGGATGGCCGGGGACGAGGTGAAGCGATTTCCCTGGATGCGCAGGCTAAGCAAGTAGTTGCGCACCAATCTGGTCTCGCGGCTTTCAAGCTGTCCTATGCGGCATAGCTGGCGGCCCACGTATGCAGAAAGCCAAAGCCTCCCCCATTCACCGCCCATCTCGTGCCCAAGCTCAAGCTGGGAGCAGCTTTCCTGCCAGTAACCATCCGGATGCTGACGTGAGCGAATGAAATCCAACGCACGACGGCAAACAGGCGAGGATACAACCCCAAAATCACTCGCGTAGCCCAGCACCTTGGCAGTCTCAGAGATATTGGAGGGATCGCCGTAAATCAGCTGAAGTGGGTAGCCGCCGTCGGTGTTCTGGTAGGCTCCCAGGAGCCAGGCGGCCATGGTGTCGTCGCGCTCACCCTTGAAAAGGAATCTGCTGCGGTAGCGGTCAAGATCGGTTCCTTCGATCTCTATGTACTCAAGTGCTTGCTCAACACGCAGCATTCTTCCTCCGATGCAGTGTAGGCGAAACGCCTGCCAAGTCAAGGGAATAAACACCCCTCCATGCATCAATATTCCACATTCCCTCTCAAGTCTTGACATCTATTTATGCGACGCTATACTAATATAAGTTGATTTAGGAGGTCTTATGTCCAGGGGTCGGATTGTTTATGGAGCGATAGCGCTCCTTTTATACGTCGGATGCTCAAGCTACGTACCTCAGAGGGCGGTGATTGATACAGGTACTCGTCATCTGGGCGATGGGGGCTGGCGAGTACCCGAGCCTGAGGGTGAGGAGATTTCCTACACCTTTGAGCTTGGCAGGCTGGGAAACGAAGGCAAATATCCGTTTAGAATAGGATTTCTGTTTAGGACGGAATTAGCGTTTGCTTACTACCCAATAATCAGCTTTACGATAAATGGCGATACATTTCCCTGGGATTGGGATTGTTTACCACCGGCAGATACGGTTAAGGATGATTTTCTAAGAATATGGGAGGAGCTTGTAGATGAAGATGATGCTTACTTTTCTGATTTGGAGAAGATGATAGATGAGGAAGGATTCTATCCTGGAGTTTGGCCTGGATATATCGAAGAAGGTACTCTTGAAAAAGGGACAAACACCATAACCTTTATTGCAAGTGAATATTCGTTCTCAGAGGATTCTCTTACCGATTACATGATTGGCTCGATTGTAATATCCAACGAAGAGATAATGGACGAGTACCCAAGATATTACTTCTTCTACAGGTAAGCTAAGTTGATCCAGATTATATATCAGGGGTCCCTAAGCAAAGGTGAAGCATCCGCTTGGGGTGATTTTATTGGGATCCCCGCAGCGTTACGAAGTAACGGTGTGGGGTGTCGTTATATCCTGAACAGATAAACGATCTTCGCGTAAAGGGTTACCTCGCCTACCTCGATTGAACCGGACGAGCCGTCCAGGTTGACCGCCGAAGCAAGGTAAAGATAGCTCAAAGGTGCGATCTCATACGTTGCAAGAAGCTGCTGTGTGTAGTGCTCTGCGTAGGTGTTCTGCTGGGCGTTGAGCCGGAATGAAAGCTTGCGGGTGGCGGTGTAGCGCAGTGACTCACCAGCGGTCCAGCGAAAGGCGTTGAGAGGATCGGGTTCCCAGGATTCCTGGAAGGTAAAAAACCCTGTCGCGTATGCGGAAAGCACCAGGTTGTGCCGAGGCCGCCAGGAGATGTTGGGGCTTGCCGTACCCACGTGACCGAAGTACTGCGGAACGTAATACTCGTAAACGTACTGGTCCCAGAGACTTATCCACAATCCGCCGTAGATGTCTTTTGTGGTGTTGCTGCTGAAGCCTGCATTGACGCTCTTTATCCAGCGCAGGCTCTGATCCTCCTGGTAGAAGTTGCGGGAGGCCGAGCCGCTTAGATTCACGTACCAGCGGTTCGAAAACGACCCGCACGCAGACCCCCAGACGGTGTAGGAGGGGATGGTGTCTTCAAGGTATCTGCCAACCGAGGGGCCAAGGTTAACCGAAATCGAGCGCAGGCAGCCGGAACCCCAGGAATCGTCGTAGCCAGTATTGATACTTGCCCATATGTGTCCGGGACGAGAAAGATAGCCCGCCGCTGCCAGATCGGCCAGGCTGTCGGTATAGGAGGCGCTGGCATGGAAGTTGAATCTGCCGGATTTGCCGAATCCCACAGCTCCCATGGGGCCGCCTTGTTTGTCGGCATGAAAGGAGTACAATCCCTCTCCATTCACATACCAGTCATCTGCAATGGAAAGATCAAGATCGCAGCCCAGGACGCGATCACCCTGATGCTTTTCACCCCATCGCTCACACGAGGTAGCTATGATACCTGACTCGGAACGGCTAAAGAGATCTTGTTTGATACGGGCAATGCTGTAAAGAGCGGCAGGTTCGGCGTATTCCCGACCATAATACTCATAGACAGCCTCACCTGTGCAGGCTTCTATAATACCCAGTTCCGTACCCCCCATCTTTCCAGTGAGTTTTGTGCCGCCGTAAATGGGGACCTCCGAGCCGTCAGGCAGCCTGCGACCGATGCGCCGGGTATAGAGAGGTTCAAAGTAGCCGAACTCAAACAGGTCGGCACCTTCGGTGAAGAAAGGCCTGCGTTCTGAAAGGTAGGTCTCGTACTTCGAAAGGTTTATCTGTTCGGGGTCGGCCTCTATCTGCCCGTAGTCCGGGAAGGTGGTTACGTCCAGGACAAGGTTGGAGCTAATCCCCCACTTCGCATCCATCCCCGCAACACCTGCTGTCATGGGAAGAAATGTAACCACCGAATCCAACACATCCGGTCCCCTCACGCGAGCGGTTTGGGTGAAATGTGGCAGAAACTCCATGTGCAGGCCTGAGGAGACCCCGCGGATACCGGTAAGCTCGCCGAAGCGATCCACCCTGGTGCCCATACCTTTATCAGCAGGCTGGTAGTCTGCCCAGACGAGTCTCTCGTATTTTGCATCCATCCACCGGGATACACAAAGCCCCCACACCTGTTCATCTTGAGGAGGAAATCGGAGGGTCTTGAAGGGGATAGCGATCTCGGCAAACCAACCGCACTCCTCAATGGTGGCCTCGGCATACCACACACCGTTCCAGGCGTAATCATAGTTCCAGCCACCACCTGAGATATGGATGTCGCGCTGGATGCCCAGGGGGTTTACCGAAAACCGGTAGGCGTTTCGGTCGTCGTTGTAGGTGTCGATGGATATGGTTATGTCGTCGCCCTCCCCTCCCGACTCCCGGGGCACAAGCCTTGCCACTACCTGGCCCGGTTCTTTATAGTAGCAGAAGCAGCCGAAGTAGAGGGCATAATCGTCGTAGCACACCACCACCCGGGTGGACTCGGAGGGAGGTTCGCACATCTCCGGATAGTTCTCCATAAAGTCGGTAAACCCCGGGTTTTGCTGCCAGCACGCCTCGTCCAATACACCGTCAATGATCGGAGGTTCTTCTACCCGCACCGCCTGGGTGGTTCTGCCTGCAAACAAGGAAAGGACTAAAACGATCACCTGTGCCTCTTTATCAAGAATTTAACCGATCGTCATGTGCCTGTAAGTTCAGAAATATACATCACTTGAGACAGATGTCAAGCTTAGCATTCCTTTCGGGGTCCCCGCGGAGGAACGACTGCGCCCCAGTCGGGTGAAGTTACTCCGTGTGGCGTAAATGGAACGGGTTGAAGTTGGTTTTACGATCGTAGTGATCTACCCCTTCGGCACGCTTGAGGCCGCCGACTACCAGGTAGGTTATCGGAGTGAAGAGGATTTCCACTCCCACCTTGAAGATATAGTTGGAGATGATGAGGGATAGGAGTTCTGAACCACGGAAAGCGCCCAGGAATGCAACCAGTATGAACACCCCGGTATCAACTCCCTGCCCTACCAGGGTTGAGCCGATGGTGCGCGACCATAGGAACTTACCTTTCGTCCAGACCTTCATCTTTGCCAAAACGAACGAATTGGAGAACTCGCCCGCCCAGTAGGCAACGAGACTTGCGGCGACAATGCGGGGCGTGAATCCTAAGACCTCATAATAGGCTGAGGTGGAGGGACCGAACCCGGCCCAGGGAAGAAGCCCTATGAGCATCAGAAGTCCGGACATCAAAGCGTTTGCCGCGAACCCCACCCATATCACCCGTCTCGCGCGTGCATAGCCGTAGACTTCAGTGAGAACGTCGCCGAAGATGTATGCCAGAGGGAAAAGCAGGGTGCCCGCGTCAAAGGTGAACAACCAGAGCTTGACTATCCGTGCGGCAGATGCGATGTTGGAGACGAGTAAAACGGTCACGAACGCCGCCATCACCAGATCGTAGTAGCGGAAGCGCTGCGGGGTTTCAACCTTCCTCATACATTAAGGATATGGAAGGAAAACACGAAGTCAATCTTGGATGCTCCTTTTTGCCTGCGGCAAAAAGATCGCAGAGAAAAAAACCAGCCCTTGGGCTGGCCTTTATTTGAATCTTACTGGGGTAGTTTGCTTAATCTATCCAAAACCCGCTCCTTGCCCAAAAGCTCGAGGCAGTCAAAAAGTGGGGGGCCGACCGTTCTTCCGGTTACGGCAACGCGCACCGGGTGAATTACGAGTCCGGGCTTGATACCCAGCTCCTCAACCAGTTCACGTAACACCCCCTCTGCGGTTTCTTTATTGAACTCGTGGAGTTTCTCCAAACGCTCGCGGTATAAGAGAAGCCACCGCTTCACTCCCTCCGGGTCCTTGCGGAAATGCTTGTTCAGGCCTTCCTCATCGTAGGTGAGTTCGTCGGATAAGTATGGAAGGAGGGCGTCGTAGACCTCATCAAGGGTGCGGGAACGCTCGGCGATAAGAGGTAAGGCCCTGGATAAAAACTCGGCAGAGGCGTATTCACGAGGCAGGCTGATCCCCTGATAGCCGAGCCAATCATGGAAGGCGGTAAGGAGTTGAGAAGTATCCATTGCCCGCAGATACTCGCCGTTCATCCATTCCAACTTGCGCATGTCGAATATCGCGTTGGAGGTATTGATGCGTTCTATACTGAAGAGTTTCACTAACTCCTGACGAGAGATAATCTCTCTATCCTCGCCCGGAGACCAGCCCAGAAGTACCAGGAAGTTGACCATCGCGTCGGCAAGAAAGCCCTGAGCGCGAAACTCTTCTAAAGACATGGCACCGTGGCGCTTGGAGAGTTTTTTCTTGTCCTCCCCCAGGATAAGAGGCAGGTGGGCAAACTGGGGTATCTCCCAGCCGAAGGCATTGTATAAGAGTATCTGCTTGAAGGTGTTTGAGATATGCTCCACCGCACGCAGCACGTGGGATATCTCCATAAGGTGATCATCGGCAACCACCGCGAAATTGTATGTTGGAATTCCGTTTGAGCGCACGATGATAAAGTCGTCTATGTCCTTGTGTTCGCGGGTGATGGAGCCGTGGATGAGGTCAGTGAATGTAGTCTTACCCTCCGGAACAAGGAAGCGGATAGCGGGCTTGATTCCTTCCGCTTCGAACTTCTTCCTCTCTTCCTCAGAGAGGTTGAGACATCTGCGATCATATCTCCAGGCACTGCGCTGTGCCTCGGCCTTCTCGCGCTCTTCCGCAAGACGTTCAGGGGTGCAGTAGCAGCGATAGGCGTGGCCGGATTGGAGCAGTTGATCAGCATGTTTTCTATAGATATCCAACCTCTGCGACTGGTAGTAGGGACCTTCGTCAAAGGTAATCCCCAGCCAGCCGAGTCCTTTTATGATGGCCTGGGCGGATTCTTCGGTGGAGCGCTGTACGTCGGTGTCCTCGATTCTGAGAACGAACGTCCCGCCGTGTGAGCAGGCGAAGAGGTAGTTGTATAGGGCTGATCTTGCCAGCCCTACGTGGATGGCCCCTGTGGGCGAGGGGGCGATTCTTACACGAACCCCGCTTTTGCGGTGTTCGCGTAAACTCAACTCAAACCCATCCTGAGTGTCTGATTCGGCTTCTTGAGGCATTTTACTCCATCGGATTTTTATTGCCGGGATTTCGCAGAAATCACGGCAATAAGTTAAAGCGGAGAGGGTGGGATTTGAACCCACGGTACGGTTTTACCCGTACAACCGCTTAGCAAGCGGTCGCCTTCGACCACTCGGCCACCTCTCCTCGAAGTGATTATACCCAGCATCCAAAAAAGTCAACCGGATATTATTGATATTCTTGTGGATGCCGGACCATCTTTAAAAAGGCAGCCTCCAAAGAGGCTGCCTCAAAATCCTTAAAGTTAAAGCAATAAAGCCTTGAGTAATCTCTAATAGTTCATCGCGGCAAAGCCGCCAGCGATTGCGACTATGATGCCGATTATGACCCCGACAACCATAAGAACAAGCATAATGATCATAAGTATACCCATGATGGTAAAAAGGGTCTTGAGCTTTGAGTGGTACTCAACCAGGTCCGCAGGATTGGCTCTATCCGCATAATCGGCGGCCTTGGAGGCGGCCTGATACATCAGTACCCCAAGCCAGATGGGAAGCCAGGCCACGATGATACCCACAATAGTCAAGGCATAAAGGGCGCCGCTGATTATGGCAACGATCCCCACGAACTTCATCCAGCCCTGGGTATCCTTTACGTGACCCCGTATCTGCTCAGTGGCAGCGGAGTCAAGGGTCGCCGCCATCGTTGTCGTTTGCTCCATGAACTCCTCCTTCGCTAGGTGTTTGACTTACGAGCAATTATACATAGAAACGCGGAATGTCAATACAGAGAAGGATTATGTTTTGAATCCATGGCTGATCAAGAGGGAATTAAAGGTTGCTGCCAGCCGCTTTCGCCTATCGGCCAGAAAAGGCCATAATTAAAATCAGCCCCACAGATAAGCCTATAATCATTATAATGCCTGTTACCTGGAAGAAGATGCGCATCTTCACGTGGTATTTGAGGAGCTCGGTCTCACTGTCCTGCTTCAGGTACTTCTTGGCGTGACTGGATGAAGAAAGCAAAAGAACCCCCAGGTAAATTGCTACCCCGGTGTAAATCAGAACAGAGATAACCAATATCCAACTCGACGAATCGGGTGAAGTGCCTAGAAACACAACTGACATGGATACTGTAAGCAAGGAGAATATCGCCGCCAAAGCACCTGAAATGATTATAACCACGCCAAGGAAACCCATCCATCCCCTTGTGCCATTTATCTTGATGTCCAGATTCGCCTTTCGACCCACGCTTAATGGTTCGGTGGGTTGAGGCGACTCCTGTGGGGAAGCGGCCTTTAGATCCGTTTCTTTCATGTTCTCATCTCCTTACAACGATTTAAAATGCTAACCCCTTAAACCGGCACCCGATCCTATCAACGCCATCAGAACCGCGACTACAAAACCTATAAGAACCAACAAGCCGGTTATGGTAAAGTAGATCTTGATCCTGTCATGGTAGGCGGTGAGCTCCTCGGCCTTGCCGGACTCGGCATACTTCTTGCCACTCTGCGAAGCCTGCAGCAGAAATACGGCCAGCGCTATGTTGAATCCGGCGAACAGGAGTTTGACCAGAATGTCCAGGACCCCGGACGAACCAGAGCCCCTGATCACTGAGATAAGGATTGAAACCAGGGACAAGAGGGTCGAACCAAAGCTTACCACGGCGAGGAAGACAAGCCAGCCCCGGGTTTTTCTCAAAACCTTCCTGATCTCATCAAGGGTCTGGATGCTTATGGTGGATGATACCTGGTCGGTTTGCATGAACCCCTCCTTGGTAAATGTTTGTCTACCTGGATTGTAGCAATAAAGGAGTCAATGTCAAGTTTTTTTAAACATACAGCGGGCGAGCATTTTCGCCTTCCTGCGATCTTTTTTGCCTTAGCAAAGAGGAGCATTTATTCTCGGGGTCCCCGCAAGGAGACGAAGTATCCTTGTGGGGTATAAATAGGGGTCCCCGGACAGGAACTCTGTTCCTGTCCGGGGTATTACGGAGGGTGAGGGACTCGAACCCCCAAGCCCCGATCAAGGGGCGGCAGATTTCAAGTCTGCTGCGTTGCCAGTTACGCTAACCCTCCAAATTACGAAGAAATTCGTCGGTTTATCGTCGCTTCACGTACGCTAACCTTTTATATTATGGCGCTCCAGGTTGTCAAGATTAAAGCCTACTACTGAAACGACTTATGTCAAGTCCTTACATACCATGCCCTTTCAACACATCCCAATTTGGAACCCCCTCGGTAGCACGAATTTCTCATCCTCGGAGAATGCGGTGGTTTACTACGTTATAGGGATGTGATGTACCTCCACGTTGCCACATTCCGCGCACGGACGGAAGGTTTTGCGGTGAACCGGAGAGAGTCCCAAGCGACGCAAACAGTCTACATGCTCGCGAGTTGGATAGCCCTTGTGCCGACTGAACTCGTATCCGGGGTATGAGGCATCGAGCTGTTCCATGTACCGATCGCGTAAGACCTTGGCTACAACCGAAGCCGCGGCTACCGAAAGAGACTGCGCATCGGCCTGTGGGAAGGGCTCCTGGGGCCAGGGAAGATCAGGTATCTCCTGGTTGCCGTCCACGAACACGAGATCCGGCTCCAAACGCAGGGCAAGACGCTCGCATGCACGGCGCATCGCCTTGAGTGCCGCGGTCAATATATCGGTTTCGTCTATCTCCTCGGCTGGTATGAACCCTACGCCTATTCCCAGAGCCTTGGTGACTATGTGGCTGAAGAGCTCCTGCCGCCGACGCGGAGTGAGCTTCTTTGAATCGCATACCCCCACTATCTCGATACCTGATGGTAATACAACCGCGGCTCCCACCACCGGCCCTGCCAACGCCCCGCGCCCTGCTTCATCAACCCCGCAGAGTAACCTAACCTTCCTCCACGCCTCGAGATCCAGATTTGGTCGCAGCATCATCCGTTGCCTCCTTGGATGGAGCCTCTGGGGGGGTTTGTTTAGTTACCACATCCTCTGCGGCTTCAGATACCTCCTCTATAGCCTCCTGGCCGACGGCCTTAGCCGTCACCTTGGGTTTTTTCTTTACATCGCCCTTCTTGCGAACCACCCGCTCCTTGACGTAACGGCCCTTCCCGACCTTCTCACGCAGGTAGTAAAGCTTGGCGCGACGCACCTTGCCGTATCGCACTACCTCTACCTTCTCGATCACGGGCGAGTGCAACGGGAATATACGCTCAATACCTATGCCTTGGGAAATCTTGCGTAACGTGAAACTCCGATTTGGTCCACTGCCCCGAATCTGTATGCAAACGCCCTGAAATGCCTGAACCTTTTCCTTCTTGCCTTCATGGACACGGAAGAAAACCTTAACCGTGTCACCGGGCCCGAACTCCTCAAGATCTGATCTCAGCATCTGGTTTTCAATTTCTGTAAGCTTATTCACCTAAAACCTCCGAAAGCAACATTTGATCTTCATCGTCCAGTCGCAACTCAGCCAGAAGATCCGGTCGACGCGCAATGGTCAGCGCCAGGGCTTGCTTGCGTCTCCACCGGCGAACCTCTTCATGATGTCCCGAGAGCAAAACCGTCGGGACACGCTTTCCCATAAACTCCTCCGGACGTGTATAGGTCGGGGCCGAAAGCAGGCCGCAGGTAAACGAATCCGTCTCGACCGACTCTTTCGTTCCAACCACACCCGCAAGGAGCCTTGTTATCCCCTCCATCATCACGAGGGCCGCTGCCTCGCCTCCCCCTATCACGTAATCACCGATCGAAAGCTCTTCATCCACCCATTCCCTTATTCGTTCGTCTATCCCCTTGTACCGACTGCAGAGAAAGACGATATGTTCCTTCGCGCTCAGACGAACGAAGTCTCTCTGGGTGAGCCTTTTGCCCTTAGGGGTCGGCAAAACCACCCAGGGCTTCTCAACGTTTCTCTTCTCATCCTCTCCCTCCTCTTCACTTCCCTCAGAGACTACGCCTAACGTCTCGAGCGCCCCCCACACCGGCTCAACCTTGAGTACCATACCACCTCCCCCGCCGTAAGGCTCATCGTCTATGGTTCGATATGAATCCTCTGCAAAATCCCGCAGATTGACGATGCCTATCTCTACCGCACCACGCTCCTGTGCGATCCTCAGATGCCCGTTCCGGACAGCACTCTCAAGGTAACAGGGCAATCCTGACAGGACCGTAATCCGCAGGATAACCTCCTCTCGCGCTACAGACGACCTGCTGTAGATTTGCACTCGACCATGTGGAAATCCACAGGCGGCCTCTTGTGAAGTAAACGACCTACTCGATGATCTCTAGCTGGGCCCGTTTGCCCTTCTTCATCGAAGCGGCGGTCAAGATTGTCCGGATCGCCTTCGCCATCCGGCCTTCCTTGCCAATCACCTTGCCCAGATCACCTTCACCGACTCTAAGCTCATAGATAACGGTCTTTTCGCCGGATACCTCTTCGATCTTAACGTTGTCAGGATTATCGACCAAGGCTTTTACCACGTACTCAAGCAGTTCCTTCATCGCTGCCTCCTTCTCTGTCTGCTACGTCAGGTTTAGGCTGTTCTGTCTCCTCGACTTCGAGGGGTTCTGTCTTCTTTCCTGTTTCATCTTCCACTTTCTTCTCTTCCGGTTCATCTACCACTGCAGGCTCAACTTCGGGTTGCCCAGAAACTTCTTCCGCCGCGGCGCTAACCTGAGTGGTCTGCTGCTCGCGACGAAGACGTCTTAGCAACGCTTTAACTCGAGGAGTCATCTGGGCTCCATGATCAAGCCAGTAGTTAAGCCTTGACTCCTCGATGGTAAACGCCTGGGCACCACGGGGATCGTAGCTTCCGAGCGACTCGATGTAAGCACCATCACGTGCCCTGCGCACATCGGTTACAACAACCCGATAATGAGGTTCCTTCCTCGCTCCAAATCTCTTCAAACGAATCTTTACCAAACCTATCTCCTTATCCGTATCGGTTCGTAGTTCCTTAACCTTAATATTAACAAGAAATAGCACCGTGTCAAGCTTGATTAGTTCGTGCGCCGCCAGAAGATGGTTACCTCGCCTCA
>JAGMDF010000091.1 GCA_023128825.1 Caldifarciminota bacterium
AACATCTTCTAGGGGTATTGAGAATTGACAAAAGCATCCCATTCGAATATAATAGCGTATGAAGGGCGTGGTAATTATCCCTACCTATGATGAGCGGGAGAACATAGTTTCACGCTCAGGCGGCAGGCGCGATCCTTCACGCTACGGGATAATAGATGCGGTGCACGAGAATCTGCCCCAGGCGGATGTACTGATTATCGACGATGCGTCACCTGACGGTACGGCTGAGGTGGTGAAGAAAAAGATGAGGAACGACTCCAGGCTTCACCTGCTGGAGCGCGAGAGCAAGCTGGGCTTGGGTACGGCATACATCCTGGGATTCGGTTGGGCACTTGAGCGCGGCTACGACTACGCGTTCGAGATGGACGCCGACTTCTCGCATGACCCTAACGATCTGCCGCGTTTCGTGGCCGAGCTAAAGAAGGGCGCCGATCTGGTGATAGGCTCTCGTTATGTCTCCGGCGGAGCGGTGGTAGACTGGCCGCCTAAAAGGATGCTGCTGTCCCACTACGCCAACATCTACGCCCGCTTCGGCACGGGCGCACCCATAAAGGATATGACCGCCGGTTTCAAGTGCTACCGCACCGAGGTATTCCGCCACATCGACCTGAGTGGAATCCACACCGATGGATACGGATTCCAGATTGAGGTTGACTTCCGAGTCTGGAGTGCAGGCTTCCGCGTAAGGGAGATACCCATCACCTTTCGTGACCGCCGTATAGGGGTTTCAAAACTCAATCACCAAATCATCTGGCAGGCACTGTTCCTTGTTCCCAAGCTGAGGTTCTGGAGGTAGAGCCTCTTTGGTCACCTCCCGCAGAATGCAAGCCGAGGGGAAAAAACAAATCCTCCGCTCCAGGTGTTCGGTAAAGGATCTCCCCTTGGTTTCGGTTGTGATCCCTGCATATAACCCGGGCAAGTTGCTTGAGCGATGTCTCGCGTCGATCCCTTGCAAGGGAACAGAGGTCATCGTGGTGGACAACGGCTCAAAGGACGGCAGCGTAGAGAGAGCAAAGAAGGATTTCCCGCACGCACGCCTCATCTTCCTGGGGCGCAATACAGGCTTTGCCTTCGCCTGCAATCGCGGGGCGGAACTAGCAAAGGGAGAAGTCATCCTCTTCCTCAACCAGGATGCGGAGGTAATCGAGAAGGGCTATCGTAGTACCCTGGAGTTTTTGCTGGCGGATAAGCGGCGCGGTATCGCCACCGGGAAGGTAACCTACCCTGACGGAAGGCTGCAGGAAACCCTTCGCCGCTTCCCAGGTTACTTAAGCTTCCTTTTCGGGCGTCGTACACCGCTGAGGAGGCTTTTCCCCCAGGCACGTTGGAGTCGGCGCTACATGTATCAAGACCTCGATATGAGTCTGCCCCAGCGCATAGATGTATGTACAGGTATGTTCATGTTTGTCCGCAAGCAGATGTTTAGCAAGCTGGGTGGCTTTGATGAAGGGTTCTTTTTCTATGTGGAGGATACGGACTTATGCAAACGTGCGGCGGATTCAGGCTGGGAAACGTGGTTCGTTCCCTACAAGGTAGCCTTGCATCATGTCGGCGAAAACATTCAGGGAATAGATCGAACGTACGTCAAGATGCACCACTACAAGGGGGCCTACCGCTACCTGGTCAAGCACAAGCGTCCCGGCCCCGTACTTAAGGGTCTTCTCTGGCTGGGGGCTGGCATCTCGATCGTAGCTCACCTGGCATTAAATAGAATACCTCGATAAGACTCATATCTTTCTATGGCAGGGGGAGTATTAGGGAAGTTCGACTAAAGCCCGCTCAATCTGTAGCCGCCACTACTGGCAGGGAGGTAGAAAGGGTCAGGGCGTAGCTTGCCTCCGACGCCTCGTAGTTGAAGGAACGAATCCTCACAAAAACCTCGCCAGGTGCAACCCTCAGGGAGTCCTGGACAGTGTCTCCGGCGGCATCCGGGCGATTTCTACCGAGAAATTTCTGCGTGGAGCCGTAGAAGGTAATCTCAGGCATCAACACGGAAGGAACCGTCAACCGGTAGATGAGCATAAGCGAGTCCTCACCCGCGATGCTAACCCTGTAATAATCCTCGTCCTCGGCTGGTTCTATGGTTGCTGTGATTGTTCCCAGAGAGATAAGTGCCGCGTCCTCAAAGGTATCGTTAGGCTCGTATGCGTCGGTCAGGATGGGTTCGCAGTAAACCGCCAGAATCAAAGCCGCAAGGTAAAGCGGCCAAGACTTCAGGAGCTTTTGAGACACAAAAGCCCTCCTTTCAGGAGCAAAGCTCGCGAGTGGAGAAGAAGAAGTGCACCTCACGCGATGGGTTCTCGTCAGGACTTGCGACGTGCACGCCGTTGCGGTGCATGTCGGTACCGTAGATTGCACGCAGGGTGTCCGGCTTGGCCTCAGAGGGATCAGTATCCCCAACGATCTCTCGCAGGTAGCGCACAGCATTCTCACGACCCAAACAACAGACGATGATAGGTCCGTAGGTGATGAACGCTATGAGCTCCTCAAAGAACTCCTTACCCCTGTGGATACCGTAGAAAAGCTCAGCCTCCTGGGGGG
>JAGMDF010000092.1 GCA_023128825.1 Caldifarciminota bacterium
GGGGGGAAAGCAAAAGGTGTTTGAGGCCAAGGATCGCAAAACCCTCTTTCTCCAATCGAGCCAGTATCTCTCCGGTTTTATTCCGGGCGACAACGTCAGGCTTGATCAGGAGGAGCGTTTTTTCCATATCTCCTTGCCCAGCTTGTAACCTGCATCCACCGCCCGCAGGTTAAGGTCCAGGAATGCGCTGCGCACACGGTGCCTTAGAGCCTTTTTTAGCGATTCAAGCTTAACGATGCCCGTGACGGCGGCGAGTGCACCCAGCATCACCACGTTTGTCACCACCTCCCGGCCGATCTCGTTGCGTGCGGTTTCGGAAAAGGGCATAAGCACCACATCCTTCCGATCGGTATGGACATAGAAGGAGTCGGCAAAGATCAGCCCGCTTTTCTTGATCTTCGGGGCGAAGCGATCAAAGGCGGGCTGGGAGAGTGCAACCAAAATATCAGGATCGTAAGCCTGCGGATAACGTATCTGGCCATCGGAGATGATAACCTCCGCCCTTGAAGCACCGCCTCGCGCCTCCGGACCATAACTCTGGGTCTGGACAACCTGTTTATCCTCGTATACCCCGCACGCCTCCGCAACAACTATCCCTGCCAGGATAAGTCCCTGCCCCCCTCTTCCGGAAAGTCTTATCTCAGTGCGCATTGCGAACCTTCTTGATCAGGCGAGCGTAACGGTCGCTGTATTCCTCTACCTCGCGGTCCACAAACACCCCGGTAACGATCTTGTCCCGAAGCTCGTCCGCATCCATCTTCTTCGCCGCCTCCAGCGTTACGGTATGGCCTTTGATCCAGGCTATAAGATCCTTGGTTGCAGGCATTCTGTTCAAGCGCCCAAAGATCGTGGGGCATTGTGCCACCACCTCGATAAGTCTAAAACCCTTGCGCGAAAGTG
Source organism: Caldifarciminota bacterium (assembly GCA_023128825.1). Taxonomy (GTDB): domain Bacteria; phylum Hydrothermota; class Tepidihabitantia; order B3-TA06; family B3-TA06; genus B3-TA06. The sequence continues at coordinate 901 of JAGMDF010000092.1, forward strand.
CGGTCTTGACGAAGCGCTTAAGCTGGACGAAATTATATGTAGTGGTCCTTGCGACAAAAGCGGCCCCCGAAGCTGCTGCAAGCGAGCAGGCATCGGCAGGATCATCAATGGCCCCATAAGGGGCGGTGGTAGCGAACATATCCCGCGGGGTGGTGGGCGACTGCTGGCCGCCGGTCATCGCATAGTTGTAGTTGTTAAGCACAATGCACGTTATCCCTATGTTGCGCCGCGCCGCATGGATGAAGTGATTGCCGCCTATGGCAAGCATATCGCCGTCCCCGCCTACAACTACAACCTCCATGTCCGGACGTGCAAGCTTGACCCCGGTAGCCGCTGCCAGAGCGCGTCCGTGAAGCACATGGAAGGTATCCGTATCAAGATAACCCGGCATCCGGGAGGTGCACCCGATACCTGAAGCCAGAAGGATCTTATCCCTGGGGATATTAAGTTCGTGGAGCGCATGAATAAGCGCTGCGAACAGTATCCCTATCCCGCAGCCGGGACACCATACGTGGGGAAACCGGTTATCCATCCTCAGGTAGGTATGAACCATGGGCGTGAAGGAATGCTTCTTTCCGGATGTTTTAGCAGAAGCCATCAAAGCACCTCCAGAACCTCTTGAGGGGTTAGCATCGAGCCGTCGTTGCGTGTAACTGAAACCAGCTCGGTATCGCCCGAGAGGCAGCGCTGGACCTCGCGGCACAGCTGACCGTCGTTCATCTCTGGGACTACAACCCTCTTGCGACCTCGTGCAAGCCCGCGGATAGTTGCGTCCGGGAAAGGCCAGAGTGTCAAAAGCCGGATGTAGGCCAACGGCTTATCGGTCAAAAGCTTCGCCTCGTAGGCGCTGCGAGCAGACGAACCGACGGCCACTATCAGGGTGTCGGCGTCGGGATCGTCATCAACGTAGTTGTCCTCAAGGTAAGCGAGATTATCTTCTATCTTTGCCCGAAGCCTTTCGTTGTTCCAGCGGATAGTGGGTGCGTCGTTTATGGGAAAGCCGTCGGCGCGGTGGGTAAGGCCGGTAAGATGGATTGCGTAGCCCTCCCCGTAACTCGCATAAGGCGCGTTGTAGTTGTTCTCCTCGGCGTAGTGGACGTATTCCGAGGAAGCAACACGGGGCCTCTGTCTGTGATAAACCTCTACCCTTGATGGGAAGGACACGATCTCTCGCATGTGGCCGATGAACTCGTCCGTCAAAAGGATTACCGGTACCCGCAGCCTCTCTGATACCTCAACCGCCCTCAAGGTAAGCGCGAATGTCTCCTCCACCCCTCTCGGAGCAAATACCACCACCGGGTGATCGCCGTGCGTTCCCCAGCGTGCCTGCTGAAGGTCACCCTGCGATCCCTTGGTGGGCAGGCCAGTGGCCGGGCCGCCGCGCATCACGTCAACCACTACCACAGGAATCTCGGTCATCGCCGCATAGCCTATGCCCTCCTGCATGAGTGAAAACCCGGGACCGGAGGTTGCGGTCATCGAAGGAACACCAGCGGCGGACGCACCTACGATCGCCATGATCGAGGCAATCTCGTCCTCCATCTGCATGAACACCCCGCCCACTCGAGGAAGCTCCTCGGCCATGAGCTCCGCGATCTCGGTTGAAGGGGTTATAGGATACCCGCCGAAGAACCGGATACCAGCACGGAGCGCCGCCTCGGCACAGGCCTCGTTACCTGAAACCAGTCTCCTCATGATTCCTTCTGCTCCTTCTTCTCGATAAAGATCGCAAAGTCAGGACAGTGCCACTCGCATAGATAACAAGCGATGCAGTCGGTGGGGTTAACGACGTGCACCTTGAGATCATCGCCCAGAGTCAGTATATCCTTGGGGCAAAGCACCACGCACAACTCGCAGCCCTTGCAGAGATCCGGGTAGATATGGATGAAGCCCTTGGGTTCCTCTATCGTTGTTACGGGGAATGCCTTACGTTTAAGTTTCATGCAGCCTTTCCTTGAGCAGCGTTGCTATCTGGGCAGGCTCGGAGGCCACCGGTATCCCTGCCGCGTTGAGTGCGGCTACCTTCTCTTCCGCGGCGCCCGAGGAGCCTGAGATGATGGCACCGGCATGCCCCATGCGTTTGCCTTTGGGTGCCGTGCGGCCCGCGATAAAAGCCACCGCCGGTTTGCCGAGTTCCTGGCTGATGAAACGTGCGGCTTCCTCCTCATCGGAGCCGCCGATCTCGCCTACCAGGACTACCGCTTCGGTCCCGGGATCCGAGCGGAACAATCGAAGAACGTCCAGGAAGTTGGAGCCTATAACCGGATCGCCGCCTATACCAACACAGGTTGACTGACCTAATCCGGCTGCGGTTATGTGGCTCACTATCTCGTAGGTAAGGGTGCCTGAGCGTGAGACCACGCCGATCCCGCCCGCCCTGAAGATCTGGCCTGGCAGGATACCAACCTTGGATTTCCCCGGAGAGATCACGCCCGGGGAGTTTGGGCCGATGAGCTTCGTAGCTTTCTTTTGAAGATAGCTGACGATTCGCAGCATATCCAGCACCGGTATCCCTTCCGAGATGCAGACGATCAGCCTTATCCCGGCGTCTGCGGCCTCTATGATCGCGTCGGCTGCAAACCGCTCGGGCACGAAGACGACCGAGGTGTTGGCCCCGGTCTCCGAGACCGCCTCGTGCATGGAATCGAATACCGCAAACCCTTCAACCGTC
>JAGMDF010000093.1 GCA_023128825.1 Caldifarciminota bacterium
CCGCGGCTGCTGGCACGTAGTTAGCCGGTGCTTTCTTCCGGGATACCGTCAAGGCCAAGACGTATTAGGTCTTAACCCCATCGTCTCCCGGGACAGCGGTTTACATCCCGAAGGACTTCATCCCGCACGCGGCGTCGCTGCGTCAGGCTTGCGCCCATTGCGCAATTTTCTAGACTGCTGCCTCCCGTAGGAGTCGGGCCCGTGTCGCAGTGCCCGTGTGGCCGATCACCCTCTCAGGCCGGCTACCCGTCAAAGCCTTGGTGGGCCGTTACCTCACCAACAAACTGATAGGCCAGGAGCTTATCCCGGAGCGATAGCTTACAAGTAGAGGCCACCTTTCCTCCTCCAGACTTGCGTCTGGGGGAGCGTATGGGGAATTAGCCTCGATTTCTCGAAGTTGTGCCCCGCTCCGGGGTAAATTACCCCAGTATTACTCACCCGTTCGCCACTAACTTTCTCCACGTATTGCTACACAAAGAAAGTCCGTTCGACTTGCATGTCTAAGACACGCCGCCAGCGTTAGCCCTGAGCCAGGATCAAACCCTCCAAGCAAAAACTTGTTGGGTTGATACGACTAAACTCAAAAAGGGGCTGGAAGAATTCCAAATTTTCCAATGAACCCAAAGACCAAAGTATAACCTACTTTCGCATCTTGTCAAGTCCTTTGTGTTTAAAGAACCGTCCTACGACCTATAATCCTCTTCTTGTATGTTGATTATAATGTCTGAGACGGGTTTGTCAAGGTGGTTTTACCTCGACCAAACACTTTGTGTTTGGCCGGGGACCCAGAATAAGATGCTCCTTTTTGCCTTGGGCAAAAGGCGCGTAAACGACTATCGTGTGGCGTAGATACTCTTGTCTGCACTCGATATAAAGGAACCCTGCGATCTCTTAGCCTTCAGCTAAAGAAAGCAATAACACCCCCCACATGCGAGGGTCGGAGCCTTGCCAGTGGAGGAGGAGACGAGTAATTGCCGATTGGATCAGCAAGAGTTGTGGCTCTTCCCCGCGCACGTGAGGAGGCGTGTCATCAATCTAGCCAAAGGAGGAGGTATTATCCTACCTTTATTATAGGAAATTTCAAGGCAATGTCAAGGTGGCGTAGGTTCATTTGGAGTCTGCGTCATTGCGAACAAGTCGAAGACTTGCGTGGCAATCTCATGGTTATCTGGAGTGTATCAACCATGTTGATGCGGCAATGACGCGGTCATTGCACTCCATAGTTTTTTTCCCCCTCCCTGGTGGACAGCGTACCCCTTGGGGTACTCTAGTCCGTTCAATAATATCGACACAGGCTGGAGAGCCTGTGCTACATACCTTCAATATCTCCCCCTTGACGGGGGAGAATAAAAGAGGGGGTGATATTAATCACCCCACAAATCCGCTTCGCGTCTTTGCAGGGACCCCAGTAGTTTTTCCCACTCCCTGGTGGAGGGGGACGACGCTTGCGTCGGGGGGAGGGGAAATTTACACCACACTCATTCACTTCGTGTCTGAGCGGGGACCCCGAAAGGCAAACTTAAGGTTGGGGGGCTATGATGTTAGGGTATCTCATCACCTCCTCCTTGACCGGGGACGGATACGTTTAGTCCCCCTCCTTGATGGAGGGGGTAGGGGGAGGTGTAGTTTCTACAGTATGAATGTACAGCGTATCTACTCGAACCGGATCAGGCGGCGGCCTGAGAACATTAGGTTCAACAAATGCGAGAACTACCGTTAGGGTTAGCCATAAAGTAAAAGCGATGATAATGCCGGTTAAGCCTTTGCTCAAAGATTTTCTCCGTTCGTCTTTCCCGAAGATCATCGCTAGGAGGATAACGATGCCAGCCGTAACAATCGCCAGCCCGGCCAGGGCAATGGGTATGCTTGCTCCGCCCAGCCTCACCGCCGTGGGAACTATGGTAACAATGAACGCAATTATCGCCGCGAATATGCCGATTACCTGGATGAAGCGAGCCTCAGAATCACGAAGTTTCCTTTCAGTTGATTCTTTCAGATTTGTGATGGTTTTCTGTGCATTCTCGACAGACTCTGCAATATCTTCTTGTGCCGCTTCAACCTTTCTCTCAAAAGGTTTAAGAGTATCCTCTTCCAGTTCCTCTTTAACTTCTTTCTTTAAATCTGGTTTAATTCTAAGGATTTCTGCTTGTGCGCGGAGGCTTTTCCCACAGTTTGCTAAGAGCCAACTTTTAACGTCTACTTTTTCCAAAATCGTAGCTACGTTCTCCAAAATATTAGGATTATTTCTGTAGATTTCACCTAGAACCCTATGCAATTTATCAAAGTTCCATTCTAATTTTTCAACTGCCTCGTAGAGATTTTGTATTACGGTGGGTCTTAAAAACTGAAACAAGAAACTTACAAAATCGTCTACTTCTTTGAGATTATTTATTGTCTTTCTCAATCTATAATTACCCCATCTAGTCCACAATTCTTTACTCAGATTTTGGGAATAAGAATTTTCCTTGTTAATTCCAATTACAATTTTTAGACACTTGCAAAAGAAGATGTATCCGATTGGCTTTCTTTTAATCTCCAGATATTCACTATATTTTTTGCCTTCGGGGTCGTTAAAATTATATCTCTCTGACGTAAGACCTTCCAACAACTCCTCAAAAAGATCGCCAATCTCTTTAACGTTTCTATTTTCATCGATGGCTTCATTTATTGCATCAACTTTTTTAAGCAACCACGGCTTAGGCGGTGCTTGCGTCTTCTTTTCTTCTTTATTTTCACTCATCATTCCTCCACGTGGAGATGTTATATGTTAAGGTGAAAAAGTCAAGGGGTTATCCCTCATCCGCCCGCTCCTTCAGAACGGCCACCTTCTCCCGAAGGGAGAAGGCTATGCTCCCCCTCTCCCCACGGGAGAGGGCTGGGGTGAGGGTTATTATTCCCCCTCCCTGGTGGCGTTAGTACTCCCGTCGAGTGAGTGGGTAGGGGGAGGGGCGCTTCTCTGCGATCTTTTCTCCGAAGGAGAAAAGGAGCATATTAGTTGACGCCTGCCCAATTCCCTCTTATAATACAACATCCGAAAGATAGAATTCCAAATGGAGGCCCGATGGAGTTTTTGAGCGATTTACTTGTTCCTTCCAAGACCAAAATACTCTTGGTTGTAGTTGACGGCCTTGGAGGGCTGGAACGCGACGGTAAGACCGAGCTTGAAACCGCTAAGACCCCGAATCTGGATGCCTTAGCTGCGAAGAGTTCTTTAGGTCTTACCACGCCGGTTGATGCGGGCGTCACTCCTGGGTCAGGTCCGGCGCATTTAGCGCTCTTCGGCTACGATCCGTTGGAGTACGAGATAGGCCGCGGCGTCTTGGAGGCTCTGGGCATTGACTATCCCTTAAAGCGCGGCGACGTAGCGGCGCGCGGCAACTTTGCCACCGCCAAGGACGGGATGATCACAGACCGCCGGGCCGGACGCATCACTACCGAGGAGAACGAGCGTCTCTGCAAACGCTTAAGCGCTGAGATCAGCGAGATAGAAGACGTAGCGATCCACATCCGGCCAAGCAAGGGACACCGTTTCGTATTGATCCTGGACGGCGAAGGCCTGAGCCACGAACTTACCGAATCCGATCCGCAAAAGGAAGGTCAGCCGCCTATCGTAATCCAGCCTTTGGCCAGGGATGCGGGCAAGACCGCACGAATAGTAAACCGATTCGTGCTTCAGGCGCAGGAGATTCTTGAGTCCGAAGAACGCGCCAACATCTTGCTTTTGCGTGGGTTTGCTTCTCTACCCGATCTGGTGCCGTTCCCTGAACAGTTTGGCGTAAAGGCCGGAGCTATCGCCACCTATCCCATGTACAGTGGCTTAGCCAGGCTGGTAGGCATGAAGGTGCTTGAGACCGGGTCTACCTGGGAGGAGGAACTTGATACTTTAACTCAGCAGAGAGAGGATTTCGACTACTTCTTCCTGCACTTCAAGGAGATAGATGCCGCGGGAGAGGACGGCGATTTCACAAAAAAAGTCCAGCTCATCGAGGAGTTCGACAAGCTCCTTACCCGTATACTGGATCTCGGATTCGACGTGGTGGCCATAACCGGTGATCATTCTACCCCTGCGGTGCTGGGTTCACACTCCTGGCATCCCAATCCATTCATGCTTTATGCCCCCCAGACTGCCCGGACCGAAGGAATGCCTGGATTTTCCGAACGCCGCTGTGCGCGTGGAGTTCTAGGACACTTTAACAGCCTGGACGTGATGCCCTTACTCCTGGCCCATGCCAGGCGTCTCAAAAAGTTCGGAGCTTAGATGTGAAGAAAGCCTTGATATCGGTATCAGACAAAACCGGTGTAGATAAGCTGGCACGGGTTCTGGTTGACGCCGGCTACGAGATACTTTCAACATCGGGTACCGCCGCGTTCCTGGAGCGTTCCGGAATAGGTGTCATAGAGATCTCCGACTACACAGGATTCACCGAGACCTCAGACGGTCGTGTAAAAACCCTACACACAAAGCTTTATACCGATATACTCGGCAGGCCAGCAGGAATCCAGATCGTGGCGGTGAACCTGTACCCCTTCGAGCAGAAGATGCATGAGGGGCTTAAGCTTGATGAGATGATCGAGTTCATAGACATCGGCGGCGTGACCCTTTTGCGCGGCGCTGCCAAGAACTTTGCCCACGTTACTGTCGTTTCTTCTCCTGATCAGTACGATGAGTTAATTGAAGAGATAAAGACCAAGGGTGAGCCATCTACTGAACTTCGCGCGCGTTTTGCCCGTGCTGCGTTCGAACGCACCGCTATCTACGACGCTGCGGTAAGTTGTTATCTTTCAGGGGCCTCATCTATGGGGATCGCGGCCACATCCGACGCGGTCAGACTCTATGCCACAAATCCCATGCAGCTCAAATACGGCGAGAATCCCCATCAGAAAGGAGTCTACTACCGCTATCCGCTTGCAGATTTCAAGTTCAAAGAGCTACTGGATCACCCCTTATCTTACAACAACCTGATGGACCTTGAGGCGGCTATCTTTGCGGCCCAGGAGTTCGAGCGTCCGGCTGCGGTGATAACCAAGCATGCCAACCCGTGCGGGGTGGCCGAACAGCGCGAAGGAGAGGCATACGCCGAGACCCTTGCCCGAGCCTACAACGCCGACTCACTATCAGCCTGGGGCGGGGTGATCGCCCTCAACCGTCCACTGACCGAGCAGATCGTCAACTTTCTCTCCGGCAAGTTCGTTGAGGTGCTGGCCGCTGCGGAGGTGCCTGAAGACCTCATGTCGCTTTTTGCCAAGAAGCGCAAACTTCGTCTCGTTCAATACTCCGGTAAGATGCCTGATGTGACCATCCGCTCCACCCTTGGCGGTGTTCTGGTTCAGGATCGTGATGAAAGTATCGAACTCCCGGATCAGTGGAAGGTCCTCACCAAGCGCGCACCAAGCGAGAAAGAGAAAGCCGCACTCCTATTCGCATGGAAGGTTGTCAAGCACGCCCGTTCCAACGCGGTAGTGATCACCGGCAAGGACACCAGTCTGGGCATAGGCGGCGGTCTGCCCAATAGGGTGGATTCAACCCGCCGCGCCTTGCGCCTGGCCGCAGAGCAAAATCATGAAGGTATCCGTGTCTGCGCCTCAGATGGTTTATTTCCCTTTGCCGATTCGATTGAAGTCCTTAAAGGCTCGGGCGTTACTGCGGTTATCCAGCCGGGCGGGGCTATGCGCGACGATGAGGTTATCGCAGCAGCAGACGCCGAGAACCTGGCCATGGTATTTACCGGGGTGCGTCACTTCGTTCATTGGTAGGGAGCTTGCAGCGCGTGAGCTTCGACTCCCTATCTCACCTTCAGTCATCTGCACGCGCTAAAAATATTATTAAAGGTATCTAAGGAAGGCTAGGGTCATGCGCGGACGAGATATACTCAAGCTGCTTTCGTTCCTTCCCTTCCTGGTCTACGCCTACTTCAGCTTTACGGGCCAGCTGCTTGGGCAGTTAAATCCTCTCTACCTGATAGCGGCACCTATAGTTGCAGGGCTTGTGCTTCTTTTGTCCCGTAACCTTTGGCTTTTTGTGGCTTTCCTTGCCGCCACCAACGCGGCGGTGCAGCTTACAGGAGGTAGCGGCTCCCAGCTTTTCTTCTTCTACTTCCTCATCCTGTTCCTTGAGGGTCTTCGCACAGGTCCCTGGCGCTACTTATTTGCTGTCGGGGCGATAGTTATACTTGAGGTGGGATCAGCACTCTTTCATCTCAAGGCTATCCCGTTTCCCGTCGGTCCTCTGGCCGCGTTTGTGGGTTTTGCCGCTTTGGCCTATCTATTCCTTCGAAGGGAAGAAAAGCGCACCCGGATGCTTGCAAGGAGCCTTGATCGTGAGCGCGCCAAGTACCGCAGCATCGATCCCCTTACCGGGCCCCGCTCCGAGCGTCTCGCTTCACTCAAGGAAGAGACGTACTCGGTGGATGTAGACGCACTTTATGAAGGATTTGTGGGTTTTGCCTTCGAAAATCTCAATATCCATACCGCTGCCCTTTTCCTTATAAACGAGGAAAAGCTCTATCTTGCCGCCGTTCGTTCACGAAGCGAAACGGTCAATGAGGATGTCTCATTCGATCTTGGAGAGGGGCTTATTGGCTATCTGGCGCGTGAACAGAGACCATCGCTTATAAACGATCTCGGTGCTGATGTACAAAAACTGGGCTACTATCACGGTCAGGTTCTGGTGCATGCACTTGCTACGGCCCCGGTTAAAAGTGACGAGATAAACTACGGAATCCTGGTAGCTGATGCGAACAGGGTTCTTACCCCTGCCGATCAGGAGTTTCTTGTGCGTCTTGCCTCACTCCTGGCGCGCGATATCGAGATAGCAGCCGCCTACGAGGAGCGGCACCGGGAGGCGCTGCGGTTCTCAGGTCTCTATGAACTGGCAGGTAATCTGCTCACGGGTCTCTCGGAGGAGGAGCTAATAGACCGAAGCGTAAATCTGATGCGCGAGCTCTTTGTCCCTGATGCAGTGGGCTTTGTCAGGCTGCAGGAGAAGGAGGGTGTAAAACTTCTCAGATACGATGGTACAAACGGATTTGATTCAGGCTTCAGGTTCGATCCCGAGCGCAGTCTGGCAGCCATGACTGCCAAGCACAAGGGTTTTCTAAAGCAACGCGACATGACCAGACCGGGTCTGTACCGGCTTGGACCTGGGGAGAGACCTGCTGTCAACAAAACCTTTCTTGGCATCGGTTTTGAAGAGGATAAAAAGACCCACGGTGTTCTATGGATCGAGAAGTCAGAGGCCGATGCCTACAGTGAGCGGGAGGGCAAGATCCTGGGGTTCATCGCAACACTCCTATCCGCCGCATTCCTTAGGGTTCGTTACCAGGAGGAGCTTGCCAGGCTTGCGCGCATGGACGGCCTCACCGGGCTTCTCAATCACCGTTCCTTCCAGGAGGAGCTTGAGAAGTGTATCCGGAAATCGGGCACGGTGGCGGTTTTCATAATAGATATAGATCACTTCAAGCGCATCAACGACACCTACGGCCATCCGGTGGGCGACATGGTGCTTTCCAAGATCGCCGAGGTTATAAAGGACAAGGGCACAGCCGCGCGCTACGGCGGGGAGGAGTTTGGTTTGATCATCCCGAACGTCTCCTCCCAGGAGATGATAGGTAAGGGGGAGGAGGTGCTTGCCGCGATCCGCCGCGCCATGGTGAGAATCAAGGAAGGAACAATACAGGTTACGGCGAGCATAGGCGGGGCGATCTATCCCAAAGATGCACGTACGCGCGAGGATTTGGTCCGCGCCGCCGATGTCGCACTATATACAGCAAAAACCGGCGGAAGAAACCGGCTGGTGCTGACGGGTAAGTAAGAATTATTCCAATACCTATTGTCATTGCGAGGAGCGTTAGCGACGAAGCAATCTCATAAGCTTAAATTATATACGGGGATTGCTTCGCTCCCTGCGGTCGCTCGCAATGACGGAGTGTTCTTCAATCCGTCCTTCGGGGTCCCCGCGGAGTCACGCAGTGAATCCGTGGGGTGAAACTATTGACATAATTCCACTTCAAAGTATAGTCTTATAATGAATGCAGAGAAACCCCTTAACCTATGGGTAAAGATAGCCGCAATAGTGGGTGGGTTTGGTTCTTTCATCGCCATAGGATTTCTCATTTGGAACTTGATAGAAATCCGCAGGCAGCAGGAGTTTGAATATAGAGGCTTTTTAGTTGCTGAGATTGTGGACATACAGACGTCACTTTTTTCTCCTGCTTTGCACTTGAAGTATAGATTTAGAGAATCAGGTCGCGTACCCCCTCTATTTAAAGGAATATACTTTACTACTTCTATCAATAGAGAAAAAGACATTCAGAGTGATTTCGGGAAAATCAAGCCAAGGGTAGAGACCGAGATTGAAAAGATCACTTTGTTGGAGAACAAAGATTACGCCATTACCTATGAGGGAAACGCAACTATTTCCTCAATTAATTCCGTGATCACCAACCGATACTCCTTTGAGGAACTTACAAAGCTAAAACCCGTTTTTTATGTACACTGCATTTTTAAGTATGAAGATGTTATGGGACAGAACTACTGGGTTTACATGCGTTGGGAAGTAGAAAGGATATGTACCAAGTTTGATGTCAAAAAGAGGGATGCTGAATTTCTCTGCGTTTATGAAACTGAAGATTATATAAGGTGGAAAGCGCGGAGAAATGAAAAAGTACCCAGTCATTATCCAAAAGAACTCAGGCAACTTTCAAAAGATGCACGTAACAAAAAAACAATACTGACAATTAACGTGGAGGGAGACACTACTCAATATCTATCCTTACCTTGACATTTAAAACCCCCGGCCTATCATTACGGCTATGGATGAAAAGGAAGTAGAAGTTAAAGCGCCTGAGCCGGAAGCGCAGGCGGGGCCAGCCTATCCGGACGACAAACCAAAAGAAAATCTGATCCCGGTCTTCATCTACGGGAAGCGCTTCTTCGTTCCCGAAAGCTTTACCATCATTACCGCGATGGAGTACGTGGGCTTCCAGTTCAAAAAGGCAATCGGCTGCCGCGAGGGGTTCTGCGGGGCGTGTGCCACCATCTACCGGCTGGAAGGCGACTACAAGCTTCGCACCGGCCTTGCATGCCAGACCGTGGTTGAACCCAACATGTATTTGGTGCAGATACCATTTACACCGGCGGTCAAGGCGGTCTATGACATCTCAAAGCTCAAGCCTGAGCTTGCGTCCATCCAGCGCTACTACCCTGAGGTGTTCCGGTGCGTGGCCTGCAACTCCTGCACCAAGGCGTGCCCCCAGGAGATCGAGGTGATGGACTACATCCAGGAGATCAAACGCGGTAACCTTGCCAAAGCCGCAGACCTTTCGTTCGACTGCATCATGTGCGGCCTTTGCGCCGTGCGCTGCCCTGCGGAGATGGTGCAGTACAACATCGCGCTCCTTGCCCGGCGGCTGACAGGACGCTACCTCCTGCCTCGCTCGGCACACCTTGCCGAGCGCCTGGCCGAGCAGAAGGAAGGCCGTTACGAAAAGGAAATTGAGAAACTCAAGGGTCTCTCGCGTGAGGAGTTAACCAAGCGCTACACCGAGCGCGATCTTGACTTCAAGGTTTTTTAGAAGATATGATGAGCGGATATCCTGAATACATGCAGGTCTCTTTGGAGAAGGTCAAGGCCACGCGTCCGGCGCGTTTGGAAAAGGCGAAGGCTGGCCGAGAGGTGGTTAAGAGGATGAGCCTTGCCGAGCGCGAGGAGGTTCTATCCGGTTTTCATCCCGATTACCAGCCCGATGCGCGCAAGCCCATCCGCATCGGCCATAACAAGGGCGAGGAGATGACCTCGCGGGTGGTTGATTTGCTCGAATCCTATCCTTCGATTAACCCGGGCGACTTCGATCTTTCCGAGCCTGATTTTGACACCGACGTATTGATAATCGGCGCGGGCGGAGGCGGGTGCATGGCCGCCATCCAGGTGGCCAACGCGGGTCTTAACTCGGTGCTTGCTACCAAGCTCCGCGTGGGCGACTCCAACTCAATGATGTCTCAGGGCGGGATGCAGGCCGCGGTTAATCCGCACGACAACCCGGCAATCCACTACCTTGATGCGATCGGCGGCGGCCACTTCGACAACAAACCCGAGCTGGTTGAAGCCCTGACCATGGACGGACCCATGATCGCCGGCTATCTCGAGGAACTGGGAGTGATGTGGGACAAGGACTCCGAAGGCATCTGCAACACCGAGTCCGGCGGCGGCACCTCCCGACGCCGCATGCTCTCCTGCCGCGACTACACCGGAGCCGAAATCCAGCGCGTTTTGCGCGACGAGGTCAAGAACCACCCTGATAAGATTACCATCGTGGAGTACTCTCCGGCGGTCGAACTTCTCCTTGACGAGGCGGGCGAAGCGGCAGGCGCGCTTCTTTACAACATGGAGACCGAGGAGTATACCGTGGTTCGCGCCCGCTCGGTGATCATGTCCACCGGCGGATTCGGACGCCTGCACATAAAAGGGTTTGCCACCACCAATCACTACGGCGCTACCGCCGACGGCCTGGTGATGGCCTATCACGCCGGAGCAAAGCTTTTGTACATGGACTCGGTGCAGTTCCACCCCACCGGCGCGGTATACCCTGAGCAGATCCTGGGCTTTCTCATTACAGAGAAGGTCAGAGGTCTTGGCGGCCAGCCGGTCAACAAGGAAGGGGAACTATTCGTATTTCCACTGGAACCGCGCGATGTCGAGGCGGCGTCGTTTATCCGCGAATCCACCAAGCGGGGCATGGGTGTGAAGACCCCTGCCGGTCGCGTCGGGGTGTGGCTTGATTCGCCCCTCATCGATCTTTTATCAGGTCCTGGCACCATCCAGACCACACTTCCCGCCATGGTGCGTCAGTTCAAGCGTTTCGGCATAGACATCACGCAAGAGCCCATGCTTGTCTACCCTACCCTGCACTACCAGAACGGCGGAATAGAGATCAACACGGATACCCGGACCACCCTTGCCGGTCTTTTTGCTGCAGGCGAGGTCTCAGGCGGGGTGCACGGCCGCAACCGGCTGATGGGCAACTCGGTTTTAGACTACAACGTGTTCGGACGCAGGGCGGGTAAAGCAGCGGCTGAGAGGGCCAAGGCTCTGGCTGGACGCGAAGCCAAACTCTCTCTCGATCACGTACGGGCGTTCCGAAAGGAGCTTGAGGACACAGGAATCCCGGAGACCAGCCACGCGCCTATCCTTATCCCCGAATACCGCAACCCAGAGGTCTTAAAAAAGCACCGCAAGAATTATGATCCGTTCATCGGTCAGTTCCTGTAATCGCCAACAGATCGCCTCAGTCGTTCCCTCCATTAATTTCTGGGGAGTGTAATCTGCCTGGTTACCAAGTTGCGGAATATCGCAACCTGCAAAAACCCGTCCGATGAGCGGCATCTTGGCTGTCTTTGCTTCCTTCAGCTTACCCATGCAGTATACTTGAGTTTCTTTTCGTTTTCCCCCACCGTGGTTTTAACGAACCCGGCGAACACGTAATCGCCTTCAGGAGAGTCTAAGGAAAATGCGCAGCAGCAGATTAAAATTGGTGTATCGTATCCCTTCGATTATGCGAAAGATAAACATAGTTAGGGCCATGATCGATATTGAAGCGATAAGGATCATAGAATTTCTCCACACCTCGTGGGGGGATTCAGGAGGCCTTATATCATTCACGCTCATCTTGGCATCTTTTGTTCCAGTGCAAGCAGCCTGGCCTTGAGCGTTAGTCCGCCGCCGAACCCGGTGAGCGAGCCGTTTGAGCCTATCACCCGGTGGCAGGGTACAACCAGAGGGAAGGGATTGCGAGCCATCACCTGGCCGACCGCCCTTGCCGCCTTGGGATTTCCTATCCTTCTTGCAAGCTCTGCGTAGGAGAGCATCTGGCCGCAGCGCGTCTTTAAAAGTTCCTGAGATACCTTTCTTGCAAAGGGCGTCAACCTTTCCCAGTTAATCGGTAGATTAAAACTCACCTCCTTGCCAGCCAGATAATCGCCGAGCTGTGCAAAGAATCTTTCGACTTCTGGCGGCGGGTTTTCGTTCGATATGCCTGGCCGGACAGGGTTTATGAGTATCTCGTGCGCCTTGCCGTCTTTCCATCGTACCGCAACCCGGAGCGTACCTGAGGTAAAGAGGAACGTCTGCATCAGATTAGTATAGGTAGCGATCCCTTAACGTCAATTAGTCTTGCCCTCGGCTCGAAAATGATTACAATATCGGTGTGGCGAGAATCGGGATAACCCTCGGTGATCCGGCAGGTATAGGCCCTGAGATTGTGGTTAAAGCCTTAGCCAAGCTGCGCAAGGAACCGATTCACTTGACAATCATAGGTTCCGTAAGTATCCTTAGTGCGGCTCAGATGATGCTTAAGATGAACTTCTCCTTGCCCCGAGTAGCCGATACCGGCGAGGTGGAGTTTGAGTTCGGCCGTGTGCAGCACTCGGCTGGTAAAGCAGCGCTCGAAGCAATAAAGAAAGCCGTCAAGCTCCTCAAGGAGGGCGAGATAGACGCTCTGGTTACCGCTCCTGTGAGTAAAGAAGCCATCGGGCTTTCGGTGCCTGGCTTCACCGGCCACACCGAGTTCCTTGCACATGAGTTCGGTGCCCGCGAGGTGCTCATGATTGCCCACTCACCTTACGCATCCTTTGCGTTTGTAACAACCCACCACCCGCTTCAAGACGTGCCAGGACTCATCACCACCGAGCGCGTTTTGCGCAAGCTTGAACTTTATGCCGATTTCTTAAGAACCCTTCATGGCCGCGAGGCAAACATGGCAGTTCTCGCACTTAACCCGCACGCTAATGAGTTCTCCCGCGGCGAAGAAGAAAAAATCAGCCAAGCCGTCAGTTTTGCCCGCAAGAAGGGGATTGATGCAAGAGGTCCCTATCCCGCAGACACGTTTCATCGTCATATACAAGAGGTGGACGGCTTTCTTACCCAGTATCATGATCAGGGGATGATTCCTGCCAAGATGTTGGCCCGAGGCCAGGGGGTTAACGTAACCTGGGGACTTCCTTTTGTGCGTACCTCGCCTTTACACGGAACGGCTTTTGACATTGCCGGTCAGGAGAGGGCCGATCCCTCAAGTCTTATCGCGGCCATCCGCATGGCAGATCGCCTAACAGGGAGCTAGATGGAAAAAGAAGATTTTGATTTTAAACCTATCCAGCCGCCTGTGGAGTTAATCGGCAAGTTGACCGCCAAAGCGCGTCAGTTGCGTAAGGACGTGCTCGTCATGCTTGCGAAGGCTGGCTCCGGTCACACCGGCGGCTCGCTTTCGGCTGTAGATATACTCACTGCCCTTTACTATCACGTTCTACGCCACAGGCCTGATGAGCCTGACTGGCCTGAGCGCGATCGATTCGTGCTCTCCAAGGGACACGCCGCACCAGCCCTTTACGCCGTGCTTGCAGACTGCGGATACTTCCCTCGCGAGCATCTTGAGACCCTGCGGAGGTTAGGCTCGCCACTGCAGGGGCATCCCTGTTTGTGTACCCCGGGTGTAGAGATCTGTACCGGTTCTCTTGGACATGGGCTCTCGCTCGCCAACGGGATGGCGTTAGGTCTGCGGATCGACCGCAAGGATTCACGCGTCTATGCGCTTCTTGGCGACGGTGAGTGCGAGGAGGGCGAGGTTTGGGAGGCGGCCATGAGCTCCGCACACTTCAAGCTTTCGAACCTTACGGCGATTGTAGACAAAAACCGCCTGCAGATCGACGGAGCGACCTCGGAGGTGATGAACATAGATCCTTTGGACGAGAAGTTCCGCTCGTTCGGCTGGCAGGCGATAAACGTCAACGGGCATGATTTCAAGCATCTTTTATCCGGCTTCAGGTTGGCCCGGGCGACAGGCTCTCGACCTACGGCTATAATCGCCCACACGGTAAAAGGCAAAGGGGTTTCATTCATGGAGAACAACCTTGAGTTTCACGGTCGTGCGCCGACCGAAGCGGAGTTGAAATGGGCTCTGGCGGAACTGGGCGAGTAGAGCGCTTCTCGCTGCGCAGTGCATACGGAGAGGCGCTTTTGGAGTTGGGCCGCAGGCGCAAGAACGTGGTGGTGCTGGATGCAGACCTTGCATTGTCCACTCAGACCGCCCGGTTCCGCAAGGCCTTCCCCGACCGCTTCTTCGACATGGGGATAGCCGAGGCGGACATGATAGATACCGCTGTAGGACTGGCAACCACAGGCAAGCTTGTCTTCGTCTCCACCTTCGCCATGTTCGCGGTGGGCAAGCCCTGGGAGCAGATACGCAACTCGGCCGCCTACTCCGGGGTAACGCTTAACATCGTTGCGACCCATTCCGGAATCTCTGTAGGCGAAGACGGCTCCTCCCATCAATGCATAGAGGATATGGCGCTTATACGGATCATCCCTGGAACTACCGTTATCGCACCCGCGGACGACATCGCTACTTATGCACTTGTGACAAAGCTTGCCGAGCATAAAGGCCTTTCCTACATGAGATTGACCCGGCCTAACCTGCCCAGGATATATGCCGAAGGTGAGTCCTTTGAGATAGGCAAGGCCAAGGTGCTCAAAAAGGGAACCCAGGCTACAATCGTAGCCACAGGCTCGCTTGTGTGGCCCTCTTTGCAAGCCGCGGACATTCTCGCTGAGGAGGGGATATCCATTGGTGTAATTGACATGCACACGGTAAAGCCCCTGGACTCAAAGCCTGTTATTGAGACGGCAAAGCGCACCGGCTTCATCGTCACCGCTGAGGAGCACACCGTTATAGGCGGTCTGGGCGAGGCGGTTGCTTCCTTACTTGCAGAACATCACCCCACCCGGATCAAACGAATCGGTATTCGCGATCGCTTCGGCGAGTCCGGTTCATGCGACGAGTTGATGGATTTCTTCGGATTTACCCCTGAGGCCATAGCCAAGGAAATCAAGGAAGCGCTATGATTCGACTGGAGGGTGTGGCCAAGAGCTTTGCTCCGGATAGGGATGTCCTTGGAGAGATCAACCTTCATGTAAAGAAAGGTGAGTGGGTGTGGCTTCTTGGAGCTACCGGGGCAGGCAAAAGCGTTCTTATGAAGATAGTCTACGGGGCCTTGCCTCCCAGCCAGGGCACGATTTTTGTTCTTGATGAGGATGTCGGCTCGCTCAACGAGACAGCACTATCCCTGCTTCGCCGGAGGGTGGGTATCGTGTTCCAGGACATACGCCTGCTCGACGACCGGCCGGTTCTTGAAAATGTCGCTCTTGTCTTAGAGGCCTTAGGGGCATCAGGGCGCGATGCCCGCGAACGCGCAGAGCGTTGGCTTGAAAAGGTAGGTATGAGCGATCACTCCTCACGCTGTCCCTACGAGCTCTCCATAGGACAGCGTCAGAAGGTGGCTCTGGCAAGGGCGCTCGCAAAGGAGCCGGAGGCTCTTCTGCTTGACGAACCGTTCTCAGCACTTGATGAGGCCCAGGAACGCGAGATGCTGAAGCTTTTGGGTGAAGTAAACCACGAAGGAACCACGATCCTTGCGGCAAGCCACACCCACGAGATACTGCACTTCCTTCCAGGAAGGGTGCTTCAGTTGACCGGGGGTGGCATACAGTGAGCACAGGTTTCGTACTGAAAGAGGGTTCCAAGCTCTTTTTCAAAGGCAGGCGCATCTCGTTTGCAGCGGCTGCGATCTTCGCCGTTGTCCTTTCGATCGTAGGGGTTTTTGCACTCGGGACGTTCTATCTTCTCTCGTTCAAGAACGAGATAGAGAGCCGGCTTGAGGTCGTTGCCTTCCTTTCTCCCGATGCAAACTCAGAAGAACTCGTGGGTGAGTTTGAAACCCTTGAAGGGATCGTTTCCGGTTCTGCGGTGTCAAGCCAGGAGGCGCTTGAGGAGTTTCGTAAAGACCTGGGGGAGGATGCGGAGCTTCTGGACATACTTGATGAGAATCCCCTCCCGCCATCAATCAGATTAAAGCTCACGCCGGAGTACCGCTCACGCGCCCAGCTGGATGCTTTGGAGTGCAAGCTTCTGCTCTTCGATGGGGTCGAGGAGGTATGGGTGGATCGCAACCTGTTGGGCAAGCTGAATACGTTTCTTTACATACTTCTCGGTGCGGACGCGTTCGTGCTTCTTCTGGTCGGGTTCTCGGCGGTGCTCGTAACCATGCTCGCCACACGCTTTGCTATCCTTGATCGCAGACGAATCATAGACCTCTACTGGCTCATGGGTGTCCACCCTCGCACTCTCAGAGCGCCTTACGTGATCGAGGGGCTTTTTGAGGGCCTGTTTGGCAGCATCGTGGCATACGGGATCGTTTTTGCCCTTCACCTCATACTTTACTCGCTCGTGGGTTCGATGGGCTTTCCTGCTTGGAAGCTTGCCGCGATCCTTCTGGGTCTAGGCCTTCTCTTCGGCTGGCTCGGTTCAGGCCTTGCGATAGACGCATTCAAACTTAAGAGAACGTGAAGCGACTCCTTCCCTGGCTTCTGGTTATTCTCGTTCCGTTTATTATGCTTCCACAGCCCAAGGCCGAGCGTCAAAGGGAGCTTACAAAGATTCGCTCCCGCCTCTCAGAGGTCAAGAAAGAGATCAGCGCATTCAAAAAACAGGAGAAGGGCATAGCCAGGGAGATTGACCTTCTTGAGGAACAGGTCTCTTTGACCCGGCGGCTCATATCCGAGCTCAGGCGTTCGCAGCTCTCAACCCAGGCAGGGATAGACTCGCTCGAGGAGGCGATCGATTCGCTGGGAACCCGGCTTGGGGAAAGCAAGGAAAATCTGCGCAAAAGGCTCGTTTCACTTTACAAGCGGGGGCAGTTCTACGATATGGAACTTATCTTCGGCGCCAGCTCTGTTGCCGAAATATACGACCGCATCTACTTTACACGCTACGCGGCTCGCGCCGAGGAGCGGCTTTTTGAAAGCCTGCTTGGTGCAAAAGCCCAGGTGGAGCAAAAGAAGGACAGCCTCGAGCTCTTCAACAATGAACTTTCAGCGCTTCTTGGAGAACAAAAAGCGGCCAAGGATTCGCTTACTTCCGCAAAACGAAGCAAACAGAAAAGGTTGAACAAGATCCAGACCTCAAAGAAGTCGAAGGAGAAACTTCGCAAAGAGCTGGAGGCACGCAGACGGGAACTGGAAAGGCTGATTGCGTCAATGGATAAAAAGAGTGCCGGTTCTGCTGACCGTAAACCCACAGGCACCGTTATAGAAAAGGGAAGAGGCAATCTTCCATGGCCGGTGGCAACGAGAAAGATTCTCGCAAGCTTTGGAACGATAGTTCATCCACGATATAAGACCAGGACCTTTAACGATGGAATAGATATCGACTGTTCAGGCGGGCAGACGGTTAAGGCAATCAACAAAGGTAAGGTCGCCTACGCAGAGCACCTTACAGGCTACGGCCTTCTTGTTGTCATAGATCACCAGGATGGCTACTACTCCCTTTACGGAAACCTGGATAAGATAAGTGTCAAGAAGGGACAAACCGTGTCCCAGGGGCAGGCGCTGGGCACGGCATCAGACTATCTGCATTTCTCGATAAGCAAGGGCACCGAGTTCCGCAACCCAATAAACTATTTGAAGTAGATGGCGCAGGTAAATCAAGCCGTTTTAGGCATGCTCAAGGGACAACCGCAGGCGGTTGAGTTTTTGGAGAAAGCTGCACAGAACCCTCAGGGCGGCTACATCTTCTTCGGGCCAGACGGGGTAGGCAAGCGCACCGCGGCCATCCTATTCGCGGCGGCCGTAAATCCCCCCTCCTTCAGCGAGACGATATTCGCACTCTCGCATCCCGACATAGTTCCGCTTTTTCCCTTCAAGGCCGAGCCTGCAAGCGGTCGTGAGAAGTGGATCGAGGAGTTGGGGCAGGAGCGTGAGAAATACGCTCTGGGCCAGCGCTCACCGGATCCCAACCCTTCATGGGTGATCTCGATCGACAGGATACGCGATCTGCGCGGGGAGATGAAATACCCGCCTCGTATACTACGCCACAGGACAGCGCTTCTCTTTGATTTCGATCTGATCAGGGAGGAGGGGGCGAATGCGTTTCTTAAAACACTTGAGGAGCCGCAGGCGCAGACCGTGCTCCTGCTTACCACATCCCGTCCCTTTGCCCTGCCTGCAACGATCCGCTCGCGCTGCAAGCTCGTTAGATTCAAGGCACTGGATGAGGCGGTGATACGAGAGAAATTGCTTAATGACGGCTACCCTGAAGAAGAGGTAGACGTCGCTGTGGACGTCACGTTCGGCAGCCTCAAGCAGGCATACCTTTATCTTGATGATAAGGAGAGTTTTATCTCCGAGGAGGTGCTTTTCTATCTTGAACATCCTGCCTCGTCGGATCTGGATCTGGTGCGGCTGATAGAGCGACTCAGCTACCAGGTAGGCCTGGATAAGATTCTTTCATCCTTTAGCCTTGTTTTTCGGTGGGTGATGCGTGCCCGTTCAGGCAGACGCCCCAGCTGGAAACGCCTGGCCAAGCTCGTGGACAGGCTTTCTACCAGGATTTCACGACCGGCACTTGTCCATAACATCCTTTTGACCGAGCGGATGTCGGGCAGGGTGCCGCTCAACCCCACGCCATCACTCTTTCTTTATCAATACCTTTCATCCCTAAGGTTCGATTGATTGACCCCTTAGGAGCCACACGATCCTTTCAGTGTATCAAGATGATTCCCGCACATCCTGATGTGGGTGTGTTACGGGTGTGTTATTTCCTTAGAATTAGGAGCGCAAGCTCCCAGTAATCATGAAAATACCCCCTCAGGGGTACGGAACGTGTTACGGGGTGTGTGCTACGGGTGTGTGTGTTACGGGTTACGGGTTGAGCAGGACGAAACGGGAAGTCCAGTTTCCTTTTTCCGTCTTGATTCCAACAAAGTAGACACCTGACGTTAAGCCTGTCGTTGGAATCCGGACTGTGTGTTCGCCTTGTTCAAGAAAGCCCAGCGATTTCGCGCTCACCCTGCGCCCCAGAGCATCGTAGAGGGCAAGTTCTACGTTCCGGCCCTCGGCAAGTGATATGTACATAACGGCTGCATCCCCTGCGCGAACCACCGGAGACAGTATCTCGATCCCCCAGACAGAAGGTCTGGAAGGCTGCTCCGCGATACCCAGATCGTAGCCGAACCAGCGAAGAACTCGTCCCATGAACGCCTCCTTGGAGAGTACCATGTAAGGATTCCCTGTAAGCCCCTCGAAAGGAAAAGCAAGATATGCAAGCTGGTAAGTGGTATCTTCAAAGGCAATGGCAGCGGCGTTGCCGTCGGGGTAGAGAAGGATGGGAAACGCATCGCCGGTGGCATAGATGCCGTCCTTTGAGGTGCCGTACGCAGCTGCAACAGCGACCTGCTCATCTGCTCCGACAATGGGATTATTCCCGGCACCATTGATCACGATCTCGCTTTGGTTCGGGGTCTTGAACTCTGCGCGCAGGAAGTCGCGGTAGAAGCTTGAGCTCCCCCTGTCCTCACCCAGATTCTGGCTTGAGCAGATAAGCTTTCCACCGCTGGCAAGGAAATCCTCAATGAGCGCTTCTTCCGACTCGCTGATGGTGGCAGCCTCCTGACCCGTGAACCAGACAAGAACCGAATCGTGCGTTCCCGAAGCGAGCAGCATATCCTCAAGTGCTAGGAGATCCTCCGAGGTGGCATGCTCATGGGGGACCCCCAGATTGTCGAGAATCGCGTCATAGATCAGGCTCAGTCCCTCATCTGAAGCGTCGTTGACCACAAGCAGGCCCGGCCAACCCAGCATAAGAACAAAGCTGAAGGTCTGTTCGAAACCGGTCACTCCCTCCCGCAGGGTAAGCCTTGCTTCGGTCTCAAGATAACCCGGAACTTCGGGAGAGAGAGTCAGGATAAACGGATCGGATGCATTAGACCCTGTTTCTTCTTCGCCGATTGAACCGAACGAAACATTAGGCTTTGTGACGGTAACCGCTTTGCTGTTGACAAAAAGCTCACCCTCCAGATTATCAACGGCACCCCAGAGATTTTCAAGGGTAACCACGAGCGTTCCCTCCTCTCCCGGTTCGATCCTGGCGTTGTCCCCGCCCCACTGCCTGGTCGAGATAAAGCGGAAGTACGGAAGATTCTTGCCCACATCAAAATGAGCATACATCACGCTGTCAGAATCGGTTATGTCAAGCACACCAACCCTCGTGTCTTCTTCGAAGTAGTCGCGGCTCGTGGGGTAGGGCAGGTGGGTGTAAAACTCCCTGCGCCTCCACGTACCGGGGAAGGGATCGCCCGGATCACCTGAGCTCAAGTTGCGTTCAAGACCAAACTGTCCGTCCGCCTGTTCGACCGCCACGCGGTAGTGATGATAGGAGGAGTGCTCCCCGGGTATGTACTGCTGGTCGTTGTTGCGTTTTGCCTCGTCCACGTGATATACGAGGAGGCCTTCGCCGGGAAGTTTAGCGTCAAAAAGACCCAGCTTTTGGCGATTCTCAACCAGGAAGTACTGTTTGCCCACGGTATCCCCGTCTGTCCAGAGCCGGTAGACTACGGGGGTAAACTCAACCGCCGGAAGTTCAGCGTTGGTTTCGTAATCGGTTACGCGAACCGGCTGCACCCATCCCAGCTTGGACTTGCACCAGGCGTCAAAATGGGCGGGCGAGGCACCGCCGCCGTTCCATGAACCAGCGGCCATAATGCTCCACTTTCCTGCACCCTTTGAATCGTAATCGTAGTCGTAAAGATCGGGCAATCCCAAAATATGTCCGTACTCGTGGGCAAAAACCCCCATGTTGATGAGCAAGCCGTCGCAGCGTTCCTCAGGCTGAACCGAGTAGCGCTCAAGTCGAATCTTCCCGCCGTTTGCTGACGCATCGTTGGTTTCGTGGTAAGTTACCGACATGTGAGACCAGATCCTGCCGCAGTGATTCTCCTCGTATCCGGGTCCGGCATGGACAACGTAGAGAGCATCTATGGCACCGTCGTCGTCCCCTGAGTTCGGGATACCGTCAGGGCCGTCGTTATCGAAACGAGCGAAATCCACGTAAGGGTCGGCAGCCTTGACCGCCTCCTCGGCCATCTCTTGAGAGTGTTCAAAACCGTAGTATTCTGACCAGTAGTCGTAGCTGCCCGCAAGACGGTGCCAGGCGCGTCCGCTCGAAGGATGGGGAGAAGGTTCGCCTGAGAACTCAAACTGGCCGTAGGAGTTTTCGATGTAGAAATCCTTCATACTGCCGGTAGGCCATATGCCTTCGCTGAAGAGCAGGGTGTCGTAGGCGGCAGGTGGATGATGTAGGGTGTCCGCCTTGTTATCATAGAAATCCACAAGTATGGCGATGCCTGAGCCTGAGGTCACGGGTTCTGCAGGCATGGTGATTGAGTGGAGGGCTGCTTGTGCATTGAAAACCTTCCAGGCCTGGGCCACCTTTGCAAGTTCGCCTGAGGCGCGCAACTCTTCTACCATGTCAGGATGCAGCGGCATCGGGAGTATCGGCCCCTGCTTTGCCACGCCGCCTGAAGCAAAAAGCGACGTAATGCAAAGAACGAACACGGACAAAATTTTCATGACATAATTCTAGGGTTAAGAGGGGGGATGTCAAGGCCACCCCGAGAATACCCACTTACGAGTAAAGTGGCAATCGTTCTAATCCCCTAACTAATTAAAGCAGTGATCACATCAATGAGAGTTAAGGGTGTCTCGGAGGGATGCGGAGTGGTCGTTTGGGGTAAAGGGGGTTATTTTTCACAGATATCGGATAGCCTATCGGCAACGCAGAAGGTTATCCTGGTGCGATAGGTAGTCGAGAAATAGATACCTAGACATAAATCTTCACTTAGAGCCGCATATGAGATCGCCGCGTCGCTTCGCTCCTCGCGATGACGGAGGATTCAAATACCTTGGGGTCCCCGTACGGCTGCGCCTGCTTTCCCCACCTGCACTACCGTCTAGTGTCGGGTGAAGCAGACGTGTGGGGTATCTCATAAGTCTTGATTTTTGAAGCTATTCCTTTATAATCTTCCCATGAGTAGGATTCTGGTAACCGGGGGGGCAGGGTTTATCGGAAGCCACGTGGCAGAGGCGCTTATTGAAGCCTCTCATACCGTGGCAGTCCTAGACAACCTCTCATCGGGGAAACGCGAGAACGTCCCTGAAGCGGCCAGGTTCTATCATGTTGATATCACGGATAAGGAGGGGCTGGAGGCTTTCTTTGCCGAGTTCAAGCCTGAGATCGTAAATCACCACGCGGCGCAGATCTCGGTAAATCGTTCGGTGCGCGAGCCTTGCTTCGACGCCGAGCAGAATATTTTGGGGACCATCAACCTGCTTGAGGCGTCGGCCAGACACGGGATCAAGCGCTTCATCTTCGCCTCGACCGGCGGAGCACTCTACGGCGATGCGCCGAGTATCCCATCGAATGAAGACACACCGGTTATCCCACTTGCCCCCTACGGCATTGCCAAAGCGTCGGCAGAGCACTACGTCCGCTTCTTCTCGGCAGAGCGGATAGAGCCTGTGATTCTGCGTTACGCCAACGTCTACGGTCCGCGTCAGGACCCTTACGGCGAGGCAGGCGTGGTGGGTATCTTTTCACTTAAGGCACTTTCAGGCGAGGGGTGTGTGATCTACGGAACAGGCTATCAGACCCGTGACTTCGTTTACGTCAAGGACGTGGCGCGAGCAAACCTGGCGGCTGTGGATGGCAAACCCGGCACCTACAACATAGGCACAGGGATTGAGACCAGCATCAACAAGCTGTTTTCAGAGTTCAAGAGGCTTGAAGGTTCCCTTAAGGTTTCCCATGATGCCGCCCGTGCGGGCGAGGTGCTCCGTTCAGTGCTGGACGTAAGCCGCGCCGGAAATGATCTCTGCTGGCAGCCGCAGGTGAATCTGTCAGACGGTATTCGCCAAACCTATGCGTGGTTCAAGGAGAGGATCGGGTGATCTTCGATCTCATCATACGCAATGCATCACAAATAGTAACCATGGAGGGTGAGAATCTGGGAGTAATAGAGGGGGGAAGCATCCTCGTTCAAGGGGGCAAGATCGCCCAGGTATACAAGCCGGCTGAGGATAAAGGATGCCATGCCGAGAGGGTACTTGATGCAAAGGGCATGGTGGTGATGCCCGGCTTCGTGGACTGCCACACGCATCTAGTGTTTGCAGGATCAAGAACGCAGGAGTTTCGAAGACGCATGGCAGGTGCAAGCTACGAGGAGATTGCAAGGAAAGGCGGTGGGATACTCTCGACGGTAAAGGCAACCCGGCACGCAACATTTGAGGAGCTTTATGAAGAGGGGCTTAAATGGCTTCGCGAGATGCTTCGCTGGGGCACGACCACGGTGGAGATAAAATCGGGATACGGTTTGACGTTGGCCGATGAACTCAAACAACTCTCAGTGATTCGCAGCTTATCCGAGGAGGTTCCCCAAACCCTGGTTCCAACGTTCCTGGGCGCTCATGCCTTTCCTGAAGGGCCCTCGCGTGAGGAGTATGTTAACGAGGTGATCGATCTCATGCTTCCCGAGGTCGCGGAAAAAGGGCTGGCCATGTTCGTGGACGCCTTCTGCGACTCTATAGCCTTTAGTAACGAGGAGACGCGGAGGATACTTGAGAAGGCAGCCGAACTTGGCTTAGGGATTAAACTTCACGTGGATGAGATTGAGGACACGGGCGGTGCCAGGCTTGCGGCTGAGCTTGGGGCGATCTCTGCAGAGCATCTTATCAAGTCAAACGAGGTGGGTCTTCGAGCGATGGCCGAGGCAGGCGTGGTACCGGTGCTTCTGCCTGCCACTACCTTCTTTCTTAAGGAGAAGGCACGTCCCAACGTTGATCTGATGCGTGAGCTCGGTATGCCTGTTGCGGTGGCCACGGACTTCAACCCGGGTTCATCCACCATCTTTGCCCTTCCATTTGCCGCTGCCTGCGGGGCGCTCGTGGACGGCTTGACCCTTGAGGAGGCGCTTAAAGGCATCACCATCAACGCAGCCCGCGCCCTGGGGCTTGCCGATGAAGTGGGATCGGTCAGGCCCGGCAAGTACGCCGACCTCCTGCTGCTTGAGATGGATACATGGGAGGAGCTTTTGTACCTCTTCAACCGCAACTCGATACGCACCGTTATAAAGAGAGGCGAGGTGGTCTGTGCTCACGAGTGAGGTACGCAAGGCGCTGAGTGATGCGCTGCGCGAGGGCCGCCTGAACGAAGCCAGGATGATGCTTGAGCGGGAAGGAGCCTATGCCCCGGACGCGGAGGAGTTAAGCTACTTTCAAGGGGTGCTTTTTTTGGCCCAAGGGCAGACCGAGGAGGGCATCGCGAAGCTCAAAGACGCGTTGAGTATGGCCCAGGAACGCTCAAACTTTGTTTTTGCGATCGCGGCCGCGGCACGTCTGGCCCGGAAAGACCCGGATAATGTGGACATCCGCCTGCGCCGGACCGATCTCTATCTGGCCATGGGACTGGTGCACGCAGCCTACGACTACCTTCTGCGCGAGTTCGACTTCTACCGCAGGCGCAACGACCCTCACGCACTCTCATCTATCGTGAAGAAAATGATAGACATAGACAAGGAGAATCTTGACTTGGCGCTTAAAGTGGCTAACATACTCGCCTATCTGGAACAGAAAGACGAGGTGCGTCGGGTAGTGGAAAACGTTATCTTCACCCTTCAGGGCCAGGGGAAATACACCGAGGCGGCACAGATACAGAAGAAATACACCAAACTTTACGAGGAGTCATGAAACAGGAAGGTCTGGATCCTGAAGGCAAGATAGAACTCGCGGGGCTGCTCTTGCAGATAGGCTTCAAGTCCGAGGCAGTAACCGAGTATCTTATGGCGGCTGAAATGTACGAGGAGCGTGGGGATAAGGAAGAGGCGGTAAAGCTTTATGAAAAGATACTCGAACTGGATAAAGACAACCAGGCCGCCAAACGAGGGCTCGAAAAGCTCAAGCCTCGCTCTCGTAAAGACATAGACGAGATGGTCGCCAGGATGGGATTCGGACCTGCTTTTGGTGAAGAACCCGCCACCGAAGAGCCTCATCCACAAAAGGTAACTGCCCCGGAAGAATCCGAGAAACCTACCCCATCGCCTCCGGAAGGTGAACAAAAAGTGCAAATCCCCTCAGAGCCCCCCGAACACGTACCACCCACTGATATAAGCGAGGCTCCGGTTGAAACCCAGCCGCAGGAGAAAGAACCTGAACCCAGAATGGAAGAAGAAGTGGCTGGTCTGGCCAGCATGGGTATCGAGGAGTTTCTGGCTTCGTTTATGCCTCTGTTAAGACACACCTCAGAGGAACTTAAAGAGAGGGGCGAACTGGCCGCCTTCTTCCGCGAGGAGGGGTTGTGGTCCGAGGCCTTCTTTGAAGAACGTCCCGCCTACCTGAATAAACCTTCGGTTAAGAAGCTTGGCGAACTCCTGTCGCTCCTCGCGCGTTCGGATGATAAGGACACCTTGATTGGCTTCCTTTTGACTGAAAGCTTCACCGAGCGGGAGGTGAACCTGAAACAAGAGGTGCTTGAAGCACTTGTTACGGCATACGAGGAACAGGGACGTCTGGAGGAGGCGAGGAAAACAAGAAAACAGCTTGCAACCCTTGCATCACAGGCACAGAAAAAAAAGAAGCCCGGGGTAAAGATAATCGAGGATGTACCCAGGCTCTCCGAGGAAAATACCCATAAAGGCAAGAAGAGACCTGCAGACCCGATTCAGTTTGTGTAGAGATGGCGTACGAAACCTTCTATAGACTCAAGTACGAACCCTTCGCGGTTCAACCCGATCCTCGTTTCTACTTCAACAGTCCACAGCATGCAGTGGCGCGCGAGTATCTCCTGCACGCGGCCGAACGCGGAAGGGGACTTGCTCTTCTCCTTGGCGAGATCGGAACCGGCAAGACGACCCTTTCGCGGCGTATACTCACCGAACTCGAAGCAGACGAACGCTATCATATCGGCATGGTGGTCCTGACCCACTCGATCAGACCACGCTGGCTCTTGGAAAAGATCGCGACCCTCTTCGATATTGAATACCTGCCTGATGAAGCCTCAGAGTTGTTTTCCATGATAGTAAACAGGCTCTTCGAGATATACAATGCAGGTAACAAGGCGGTGATATTCATAGACGAGGCGAATAAGATCGACGATCCAGAGACCTTAGAAGAGATCAGGGGGTTCATCAATCTTGAGACCGCTGAGGGGGATAAGCTGGTTACCTTTATCCTTTTGGGTCTACCCGATCTTGAGGTCAACCTTGCGCAGAACGCGGCCCTGTACCAGCGCGTTGCCGTACGGGTAACCCTCAATCCCCTGACTGCAGATGCCGTCAAGGCCTACATCCGGTACCGCTTACAGATTGCCGGACGTATGGATTCCATCTTCACCGACAAAGCACTGGACGCAGTGACCTCGTTCTCCGGGGGACGTCCAAGGCTCGTCAATATCATTTGTGATAACGCATTGATCGAGGGCTACATCCAGCGCAAGCCCAATATAGACGAGTTTATCATAGAGCGGGTGGCAAAAAACCTTAACCTTATTCCTAAAGAACTCGGCTCGTGACAGGCTCATCCGCTGACCTTCATATACATACGAGCTACTCAGACGGTCTGTATCCTCCGGCCGAGACGGTAAGAATGGCCAAGGACGTCAACCTCAAAGCGATGGCTATTACCGATCACGACACTGTGGCCGGGCTTAAGGAAGGAAAGCTGGCGGGCAGAAAGCTCGGTATTGAGGTAATCTCAGGGGTGGAGCTTTCGTGCGAGCTTGACGGCAACGAGATTCACATGCTAGGCTACTTTGCTCCAGGCAACGAAACCGAGCTTGAGGAAAGGCTCGAATGGTATCAGGCCAAGCGTGAGGAGCGGGTCTTTGAGATCATCGATCGCCTCAACCAGGCAGGTATCATACTTAACATTGCAGAGGTACGCCGCTTCTCTACCGGTAAGTCAATAGGCCGGTTGCACGTAGCCAAGGCGTTGATGGCTCAAGGGACTGCCCGCAGTGTCCACGAGGTGTTCAGCCGTTTTCTGGGCCCGGATGGGGTGGCCTACGTTCCCAAGGCCAAACTCTCCATCCAGGAGGCGGTGGAGTTCATACATGAACACCAGGGGGTAGGTGTGCTTGCTCATCCCGGCATGTACCGCATCGAGAACGCGGCCGAGCGCACGTTAGAGTACCTTGACGGGATCGAGGTCTGGTATCCTGAACATTCTCCAAGTTTTGAGGATCATCTGTATGCGCTCGCCTTGAAGAACCGGCTTATGCCCACCGGGGGGTCAGATTATCACGGTGTGGGACGTAACGAGATCGGATGCGTGAGGATTCCATACTCGATAGTAACCCGCCTCTTGGAGGTAGCGGTCGGCGTGTGAACTGCCTTTTTTTATTACTGGTAGCGCTCTCCCCTATTCAGCTTGCAAGACTCGAGTACGGCGGCGGCGGGGACTGGTACAACGATCCCGACGCCCTGCCGAACCTGGCCAGGGAAATCTCGACGCGCACAAGCATACTCGTAGCTGAAGACCAGAAGGTATTGACGCTGATGGACCGCGAGATAGCAAACTACCCTGTCCTCTACATGACCGGCCACGGGAAGGTCTCCTTCTCCAAGGCGGAGCAGAAGAGGCTGAGGGAGTATCTGCGGTCAGGCGGCTTTCTTTATGCCGACGACGACTACGGGATGGACGAAAGCTTCATGGTAGAGATTGCCGAGACCTTCCCCAACTCCGAGCTTGTGGAACTGCCGTTTGATCATCCCATCTACCACATCTTCTATGATTTTGATAACGGCCCGCCGCAGACCCACAAGCATGAAGAAGGCCCGCCCAAAGGTTTTGGGCTTTTTGATGCCGGAAGACTCGTTATATTTTATACCTACAACTCGAACCCGTCTGACGGCTGGACAGCGGCCCACAACGACCCGCCGGACGTTCGCGAGCGCGCCTTCCGCATTGGCGTGAATATAGTTCTGTACGCGCTGTTGAATTAGAAGGACGCAACTAAGAATCTTCCGTCATCGCGAGCCAGTCGAAGACTGGCGTGGCGATCTCATACCTCTATCTGTCAACACGCAGTGTTATGAGATTGCTTCGTCTCCTAAGGAGGCTCGCAATGACAAAGACTAACCGAGGTATCGGTAATCTTCTATGTAAAGAGTGTGTGGGATATCTTGAGTTGTAGGAAGCTCTTTACCTGAAAATTCAGGTATATGACTAACCACAAGCCAGCGGATGTACACCCAATATGTTTTTCTCATAACGTCTTCGTATTCAAAAATTCCGTGTATGTAATATTCGGTCTTAGATTTTTCACGTCCATTTGAACCTATCTTACTAGCCTCTTTGTACTTTTCTGGCGCATAGACATCACCTGAGTAAACTTTTTTAGGGATAATCGGCCCCGTAATTCTTCTTTCCTTCCTGCGTAATTCCTTAAACCATCCCTTCACATCTATATTTTTTGAGTCACGAGCATCAAGCTCCGCAGTCTTCATAATCAACGGCACACGACCAGTCTGTAGATAACGATACTTTATCTTTAGCACCTCTATACCTATCTTCGGAGACTTACCCCGTCCAAATATATCAGTTATATCAACCACCAAAACACCTTTATTCTGAAGTTCTATCTGTTTGCGGATCGCATGTAAGTTAAGCCAAAGAAATATTATGGCAACAATAGCGCCGATCCCTCCCAATAAGCCACCAATGGGTGCTACTTCCATCAAAAAATCGATTGTCGAAGCTAAGAACTGCTCAAAACCCATTAGGAACACTATAATGAAATAAGGAATTGTGTCAACTGCCCTCCGTCATCGCGACTGACCGAAGGGAGGGTAGCGATCTATTCCCGAAGGGAATGTACCTAATTATCCTCCCCCTTGATAGTGCGAAGTACCACCGTCTGGCGGAGGGTTGGGGTGAGACTTATAGTCTCCCCTTCCCCTCTATCCCCTCCCACCAGGGGAGGGGAAGTTATTTGATTAAAACCAATTTCTGCGTTTGGTATGACGCCCCAGCCTCAACCCGTGCGAAGTAGACGCCTTCACCCCACGAAGGTACTTCGTCCCCGCGCGTGGGGTGTTTATCTGGCTATCCAGGCTCCGCCGACGGTCAGGCCGTAGACTGTTTCGGCGCCGGCATCGAGTAGGACCTCGGCAGCCTCATCAAGGGTCGAGCCTGAGGTTATCACGTCATCCAAAAGAATCACCTTGCGACCTGCAAGAAGCAGGGGATCAGCGCCTCTCCTCATGCTGAACGCACCTTCTACGTTAGCTCTGCGTTGCTCGGGCGTCAGGCGAGTCTGGGTGCGGGTAACTCGTCTGCGTTTAATACAATCAAGCATGCCGATCCCGGTCTGGCTGGAGAGCTCGCGCGCGAGCAGCTCGCTCTGGTTATAACCACGCCACCAGCGCTTGGACAGATGCAGGGGGATGGGGATAATCGCATCCGCCGAGCCGATTAAACCGTCACTTTGCACCACGAGAGCAAGCCTGCGCGCAAAGAAACGCGCCAGCCTTGAGTATCGGGCGTACTTAAAGGCATATACGAGCTTGTCCAGGGGATGTGTAAACCGCGCCCAGGCACGGACGCGGGCAAGCGCGAGCGGCTTGCGCACACACTCGGGGCAGATGTAGGAGCGGCGCTTACGCCCAAGCGGCTGGCCACAAAGCTGGCAGAAACCCCGCTCGATTGGCTGGATCAAAGCAAGGCAGTCGTCGCAAATGGGAGCACCGTCCGTATCCTTCTCGCAAACCAGACAGACGGGGGGAAAGATAAAGTCCCGAATAGCACCCCAAACCCTGGAACTCAACGGCTCAGATGATAGAACCTGTGCACCCTCCATTCTATCCCCGAGACTTTTTGGGCTTCCTGTACCTTTTGCCCCTCTTGGCTTCCTTGGTTTCCTTCTTGCGCCTGGCCTCCTCGATGCGTTTGCGCTCGGCAGCAACCCACTGCGGGGTGGGCACCTTCTCCTTAGTGAAACCGAAAAAGACAGCCAACCCGACGCCAACAACCACAAAAGAGATGGCGATCCACTGGTTTGTCCACAGGTTAAAATTGTTCTCGTAGTAGCGCAGGAGGTTCACCCCGAAGCGCAGTCCACCGAACCCTGCGAGGAATATGCCGAAAAGCTGACCTTTGCGCAGCCTCGTAAGCCTTATAAGAAGAAGTAAGACAACAAAGAGTAAGACTCCACCGCCTGACTGGAAAAGCTGGGTAGGCCACACCACCGCCGACAGAACCCCTTGAGGCAACTCTCCGGCATTAACCAGCTCTCTGTAGGGTATGGAACCGGGCGCGAAGGCGATACCGCAGACATCGGTCGGCTTTCCGAAGCAGCAGCCGTTGAGGAAGCAGCCTATGCGTCCGATCCCCTCTCCCAGGGCAATCGCAGGAGCGATTGCGTCCAGCAAGGGAAGCGCAGGAATCTTCTTTCTCCACAGGAAGATAAGACCGAAGATAATGGCAAAGATGAATCCTCCGTAGTAGACCGCCCCGCCCTCCCAGATCTTGAAGATACCGGCCGGGTTATCTGCAAACTGCGGCCAGTGCATGAACACGTAAGCAAGACGTGCTCCTATCACAACGCCGATGATTACCCAGAAGGCAAGATCACTCACCACTGCAGGATCTATAAGGGTACGGCGTTTCAGGATAAGCCAAAGAAGGATTATCCCCACCACAAAAGCCAGCAAAAGCATCAAGCTGTAGGTGCGGATTTGAAAACCAGCTATCTGGAAAAGAACGGGATACATGACGCTATCCTAGGGAAAAACCTGTAAAAGTCAAGTAAAGCTCAGGATGAGGAAGGTGGAGGGATAACCTGCAGCGGGATCGGCATAACGGTGAGCACGAGGATAATGAGTGCTGCAACCGCTATAACGATATCCGTTACAGAAAGCGGGGTGATTTCGTCCGAGGCAGGAGGATGACGAAAACCGATCAGAAGGGTTATTGCAGCCCACACCAGCCACACCGAGAGCTGCCTGAATCTTACATATGTCCCGACAACGGCTACAGCCATAAGGCCATAGGTTGCGAGTGCCAGCCAGATACGCTTCTTGCCAAAGACGCCGTAGGCGATGTGCCCTCCGTCAAGCTGGGAGAGCGGTAGAAGGTTAAGGGAGGTAACGAGGAACCCCAGCCACCCTGCGGTCACCAAGGGGTTCATAACCACCTCCTGGCCGGGTTCAAGCGGCCCTTTGATAAGCCACACCAGGAACTTAAAGATAAGCGGCTCCCCGAACTCCAAGGTTCCGGGCTGCATCACATCAACACTGGCAAGCATTATGCCCACTGCGGTAACCGGTATCGCCACAAGGAATCCAACGATAGGCCCTGCCGCACCTATACGGATAAGCGTCCGGCGGTTGGTGGTAAGTCCCATACGGATCACCGCGCCCATGGTTCCGAAGGGTGGTAGAAAGGGAATGAAAAACGGCAGGGTGGCCGGCACGCCGTAGTAACGACACGTAAGGTAATGCCCAAGCTCATGGCTTCCGAGGATAAGGATCAACGCAAGTGAATAAGGCAGACCTTTCCAGATAAGCAGTGGGTTGTGGAAGATATCAACGTCGGCCCAAAGCGCTCCTCCTATTGTGGTAGTAATCAGCGTCACCGCAAGGAGAAGAAGGTTAAGCCACGGACGCTGGCGCAGACGTTTGAGGGAAAAGAGACCTATCTTCAGGCGGTGAGGATCAACGGTTGAGCCGTCGTTCGGTTCAAAAAGCGGGGTATAGCCCGATTCCTTGAAGATCGAACGGATCGCGGAGATGTTCTCGGTCTGAGGTTCATAAATCTGCCCCTCCAGGATGATGAATCGCACGCCCGACTTCACCTCACCGATACGCATGTAAGGCCCCAGCTTTGGGATAAGTTCTGCAACGCTTGTATTCATATCAGGGTTAACTATAGTGCGTCAGACGATCGCGTCAAGCTGGACTGATTTTTACGAATCAAACGCCTCGTGGATTTGCTTTATCTGTTTTGGGGAAAGTCCGCGCTCTGCGCGTTCCGCACCGAGGAGAAGGGCGATCCGTGCCGCCTTGTCTGTGACCTCCACGAGATCAAGTGCCGAGTAAAGGTTCGTGCCTGAAGCCAGCATCCCGTGCCCTCGCCAGACTACGCCAGAGACCCTGCGGATAGCTTCGGCGGTTGCAACTCCAAGTTCATCACTTCCAGGGGTTCGGTAATCGAGAACCTCCAGGTTTTCATACAACAGGAGAGCCGCCTCAGGAAACATACGGACAAGGGTATCGAGGATTTCGGAATTATCTGGTGCAAGATGGGTTAAAGCGATGAGAAAGGTTGGATGTGTATGAAGGAACGCGCGATGATCAGGGCGTTCCTTGCAGAGTACCGCGTGCACCGCAAGGTGGCTGGGGAACTCGCTCGTCAATTTTCCTCCGGCGCTTTCTGCAAGAAAAGACCTGCCGGAATCCACGATCCTCACAAGACACAGGTTCTCTAAAGGATTCTCGGCCAAATCCCGCATACGACTACCGCTGGTGGTGAGAAGAAGCGAGTGCCCCTCGAGTTCGGGCCTTGGGATGTTTAAAGGAAACCTCTCCCCTATGGGATCAAAGGAGCCGCCCAGCCTAATGGACAGGTTGCCACCGTTGGCTTCGGCCCAGCCGCGCTCGGCCAGAAGCCCGGCAACCGTGCAGATCTCGGGCTCATGTTCGCTTAGGGCCTCTCTGAGTGCCATATCCTTTCTATCCTAACCCTAAGTGGAACAATGTCAAGATCGTAAACGCTCCTGCGGCCGCTTGAACTCAGACAGCAGAGCCCTGCTATCCGTCTAGATAAAACTAGATAAAAAGGGAAGGTGGCTGTCGGGGAAACCCCGACAGCCACCGGATAAGTATGGGAGGAGGGCGTAATCTTTTCCATTTTCCAGTTTCCTTCCTTCCTCTCACTTGTTGGAAAGATAACAAAAACAACTCGATTGTCAATAAGCAAAATACCCTACCCTTTTTTCTAGGGTAAAATACTGATATAACGCACTCATATTCTTGCGAAAGATAAGAATTGACTTATACTAGAAATGACGGTTATGATTTTTGCTAAAGTCTATCCGGGGGCGCCCGGTAAGACTTCAGCAGATCGAAAAGAGCCTTGAAAAGTAATAAGGCACATCGACCACTTACCATTTATCTTGAATATGAGACATAAGCATCACAATATCCTTGACATGCGAGACGCCATGCATAAACTTCCTATAAATCCTGGAGGTCATGATGTGGATTTATTGTCAAAGTGACATCGAGATCGAGTGCGAGAGCCTTGAGAAATGGGAAGAAAACACTTCATTCCTCAGGTTGAAACAATGCACCATCCGTAAGAAGATAACATCCAGGAAAGGGATCGCCGAGATCATACTGAACCAGAATCAGATTATAGCGATCGGGAAGGAGAAACTCGACTGGCACGAACTGCAGCGCATAAGGTAGATCGCTGGCTTAAGCCTACACTAACCTGAAGCAAACCCGTAAAACCTCAGCTTGATGTGGAAGTTTGGGAATGGGATCGAGCTACCCAAGCGAGGAAAGTGGTTGTAAGAAATCGACATCCATGGAGAGGCTGTGGGGCTTG
Source organism: Caldifarciminota bacterium (assembly GCA_023128825.1). GTDB lineage: Bacteria > Hydrothermota > Tepidihabitantia > B3-TA06 > B3-TA06 > B3-TA06. Next base: position 33,479 of record JAGMDF010000093.1, read on the forward strand.
ACAATACACTCTGAGTCGCTAAACTTATTGTTATACTTAAGTGATAGAGATTCGGAAGGCTAAGGTTTGTCTTTCGGCAAAATAGTTGGATGTAAACGATTCCATCCTAGGAGGAATCTTGAAGAGTTCGAGAGTTAGATTTCCGGCAGCCGGAGTGTTTATACTGCTTGTTTTCATAGGTCTACTTCACGCCGAGCCAGTCGGTCCCGAGACCGCCGCAAAGGTAACCGAAACCCAAATTGAAATCATAAACCAGCGTCTGGCGAAAGCTGATTATCTCGGCGCGAGTTATACCCTATCCATAAAGACCATAAAACCACTCTACGCAGAGGATAAGGAAGAGTTGCTCGCTTACGTCTTCGAGCTTGAGCCACAAGGTTTTATCGTAGTAACGGCGAACACCGATCTTGTACCGGTTATCGCCTACTCTAACCGCAGTTCCTTCCCCTGGGATGAGGACCCCTTGAATCTCCTGCCTCATATGTTAAGGGAAGACCTCAGCCTGCGTATTGCGGCTCGCGAGATACTTGAGCCGGAGCGCATCGCTCGCTATCATAGAGAATGGGAAGGATTTATTTCCGGCGAAGCCGCGCTTAAGGCCCCCGGAGACTCCTGGCCGCCTGATGGACAAACCTGGACAGGCGGTTGGGTGGAGAGTATGTGGCATCAGAGCTCCCCTTACTGGAACGAATGCCCGATTGATCCGGTTACGAGCGACCGTTGCGTTGTGGGATGTGTGGCAACCGCGATGGGGCAGATAATCAACTTCTGGCAGTACCCTGATGCGGTGATTTTCACCCACGCCGACGACTACGTGACCAATACGCGCCACATCTCCATCGATGCCACCGAAGCAAGCATACCCGCGATAGACTACAACGATGGGGCGCCCAGCTTTGCGGTTTGTGCGGACATCTCCTATGCGTGCGGGGTCTCCGTAGAGATGGACTATACAAGCCAGGGCTCCGGGGCATCCCACACCGACTGTGCCAATGCTTACAGAAGCAACTTCGATTTCGACCGTGCCCAATGGAAGGAAGAGGGGAGCCTCGGCTTCTACGACATCCTTGAGCAGAACATGAAGGACAGCATGCCTGCCCAATTGGGGATCACGGACGCAGGTTGGAATTATGCACATTCGATCATCTGCGACGGCTTCCGTGAAACCACGGGCGACGACGAGTGGCATCTCAACTTCGGCTGGGGAGGAAGCAACCCCGATCCACTGCCTTCCTCGTGGTATGCCTTGCCTGCCGGAATGCCAGCGGGCTTCTCGGTGGTTTTTGATGGCATCGTAAATATCGAAGCGCCGAGACGTCCAGGTCCGGCCGCTCCGGAGGCGGATTTTACAGCCGATCCACGTTCAGGACCCGCCCCCCTGACGGTGAGTTTTACCGACCTTTCCAAGGACGATCCTACAGAGTGGGAGTGGGACTTCGGCGATTCGAGAACATCCACAACCCGGAACCCGACCCACGTCTACGATAACGAGGGTCAGTATACCGTATCCCTTACCGTCTCCAATGCTAATGGCGAGGATACCGAGGTAAAAACAGGTTACATCACGGTTGGAGGTGCTGCTCCCAGCGCTGACTTTGCGGCTGACCCCCGATCCGGGCCTGCGCCTCTGACCGTAGCATTCACCGACCTGTCCACTGAAAACCCGACTTCCTGGTCGTGGGACTTCGGCGATACAAGAACATCCACAATCCAGAATCCAACCCATATCTACAACAACGAAGGCACCTACACCGTCTCCCTGACCGCTGCCAACGCATACGGCTCGGACACGGAGACAAAAACGGGCTACATTGTGGTGAGCAGCGCTCCTCCGCCTCTGGATGCGGACTTCTCTGCCAACCCGAGAACAGGCCCGGCACCCCTCGAGGTCGCCTTCAGTAATCAGTCAATGGGCAATCTAACCTCGTGGTCCTGGGAGTTCGGCGACGGCGCAACCTCGGATCTAGAAAATCCTACACATACCTACCAGAACGTGGGCACCTACACGGTAAGCCTCACCGTTTCTGACGGGAGCGAGCAGAACACCGAAACAAAAGCGGGCTACATCACGGTTACCGAGCCTCTTCAGGCGGCGTTCACCGCCAACCCCTCGATAGGGTACGTACCCCTTACGCACCGCATGGAGGTAACATTTACCGATCAGTCCACAGGCGATCCCACCTCGTGGTCTTGGAACTTCGGGGACAATGGGACCTCGACCGAGCAGAACCCCACGCACGTATATACCTCTACCGGGGAGTTTACCGTTCGGCTGACCGTCTCCAATACCGTCGGTTCCGACTCGACAAGCGACACCGTATGCTTATTTGTGCTGCCGGGCGAGTTCTTCACCCATACAATGGAATTGGCGAGCCTTGCCCGGAGCGAGATCGAGATACGTTACGGAACGCCTGTATCCACCAACATCGAACTTTTGATTTACAACGTCAACGGCCAGTTGGTCAGGCGGCTCCTGTCAGGGGAGGTTCCAGCGGGCGAATACGAAGCCTTGTGGGATTTCCGTGATGAGAGGGGTCTTCTGGTTGGACCGGGTGTCTACTTCCTGCGGCTTAAAGCACCCGAAGGGCACGCGGCCTCAAAAATCATAGTAACACGCTAAGGAGAGCAAGATGAAACGCACACCTCTCATTTTAGCAGTACTTCTTATCCTGACGGCGTTACTGCCCGGGTGCCGTGAGCGCATCGTATATACCGGCCTGGGCGACTGGCTGCTTCTGACGGATGACCCGGACGATGGAGCAGTGGGCTACAACGCACACTATCTGTACGTTGACGCGGACTTCTCGGACGACGCCCTTGAGTTCAAGGTCCAGACCTATGCACCGATTCCTGACGCATCGCGGGACGTCCAGTTTGCGGTCTACTTCGATACGGATCGAGATGCTACGACCGGGCTTTCTACGTCGACTCCAGGCTGGGGTGCTGAGGCGGTTCCAAACGACATCGGCGCGGATTACATGATGTTCGTGGGGTCCGACACAGCCGACGGCAGTATAATTAACGAGAATCTTGTGTTTGCATGGGACGCTACTCTTGCCACCCCAGGATGGTCAGAGGTTGGTCAGGTGGGTTCGCTGTATCAAGCTACCGATGCCGATTCGGTCAAGGGAAGTGTTACCGAAGCATTACTTGGTATCGGCACTACCCCTCAAATTGACGTGGTGGCTATCCTTCTATGTGATCCGGACGGTGAGGTTTACTACGACCACATTCCAGACCTCAACGAGGGGCACGTCACCATTGACCTGGACAACGGAAGTGTTGTTCAAACAGCTTCACAATCGGCGGGTGTTGCCGTGGATGGAGGTTCAGTCAGAAGAGTTTCGCTTATCACAGGCAAGAGATTAATCGAGGAGGCAAGATGAAACGAACTATCGTCCTTCTTCTGGTAGGGATAAGCCTCGGCTTAGCCCTGCCTACCGCCGCGTCCTCAAAGGGGACGCGGAAGATATACGAAGTGCAACCCACTGCCATTTTCTCCAATAACGCCGATCTCTCAAGAGAGCCCTTTCTGATAGAAAACCAACGGCTTACTGCATCTGAGGCAACCCTTAATAGAGCACCAAACCTTGCGATGCCTCAGGATACCATAGAGCTGATAGAGGATGAGGCGACCCCGGTAAACTTCGGGTTCAAGATGAAAACAGGAAACCGAATGGCGGTTATGCTCACCCCTCCAGCATACCCCTTTGAACTCACACAAGCCTGCTACGTGCCTATAGGTTGGGGTGACGACCCAGACAACTGGGACCAACCGTGCTACCTTGTGTTTTTCGACGACGGCGCTGAACCCGGCGCTGAGCTGGGACGCAAGGAAGTATCCGCCGTCGAGGTGATGGCGTTCAACTGGTTTGACGTGAGCGACCTGGATATCACGATCGAATCCGGAAGCTTCTACTTCGCGGTCGAGAACAAGGTGGACGACAACCCCGGCCTGGCATTGGACGGCGCCAAACCCCTGCATCACGTTTCGTGGATGTATACCATTTTCCAGGGCGAGACCGAACCCAAGTGGGCAGCTTTTGACGACATTGATGCAGGGCTTGGTGTTAACCTGGGCGACAGCGTAGACCTCATACTGCGTGTGAAGGGTGTAGTTTCAGGTCAGGACGCTCCGGATGCGGAGTTTACCGCCGATCCACGCTCAGGGCCTGCTCCCTTAACGGTGAGTTTTACCGATCTTTCCACCGGCGACCCTACCTCCTGGTCATGGGACTTCGGCGATACGAGAACATCCACAACCCGGAACCCAACCCACGTATACGACAGCGAGGGTCAGTATACCGTATCCCTTACCGTTCGAAACGCGGACGGCGAGGATACCGAGGTAAAGACAAACTACATCACCGTGACGAGCGGCCCGCTCCCTGCAGCGGACTTTACGGCTGACCGGCGATCCGGGACCGCGCCCCTCGATGTAGCGTTCACCGACCTGTCCACCGAAAACCCGACCTCCTGGTCGTGGAACTTCGGCGACGGCGGAACCTCAACAATCCGGAATCCAACCCACCGCTACAACAACGTGGGCACCTACACCGTCTCCCTTACCGCTACCAACGCATACGGCTCGGACACGGAGACAAAACCAGGCTACATTACGGTAATCAGCGCTCCTCAACCTCCGGATGCCGACTTCTCCGCCGACCCTACGAGCGGTCCTGCCCCGCTGGACGTTGCATTCACCGACCTTTCAACCGAAAACCCTACCTCCTGGTCGTGGAGCTTCGGGGACGGCGGCTCATCGGCGGATCAGAACCCTCAACACACCTACAACGCGGCTGGCACCTACACGGTGAGCCTTACCGCTACCAACGCGGACGGCTCGGACACCGAGACCAAACCAAACTACATCACGGTTACCGAGGCCCTTCAGGCGGCGTTCACCGCCAACCCCTCGATAGGGTACGTACCCCTTACGCACCGCATGGAGGTAACATTTACCGATCAATCCGCAGGCGATCCCACCTCGTGGTCTTGGGACTTCGGTGACAATGGGACCTCGACCGAGCAGAACCCCACGCACGTATATACCTCTGCCGGGGAGTTTACCGTTCGGCTCACCGTCTCCAATGCAGAGGGGGATTCCGACGATACAACCGGCACCGTGCAGCTGGTTGTGCTGCCCGGCGAGTTCTTCACCCAGGTCGCATCCTTCGCAACCCTCGCCCGGAGCAAGATCGAGATACGCTACGGAACGCCTGTATCCACCAGCATCGAACTTTCGATTTACAACGTCAACGGCCAGTTGGTCAGGCGACTCCTGTCAGGGGAGGTTCCAGCGGGTGAATACGAAACCTTCTGGGATCTGTGCGACGAGAGGGGTCTTTTGGTTGGACCGGGTGTTTACTTCCTGCGGCTTAGAGCACCCGAAGGGCACGCGGCCTCAAGAATCATAGTAACACGCTAAGGAGTGGAATGATGAAACGCACACCTCTCATTTTAGCAGTACTTCTTATCCTGACGGCGTTACTGCCCGGGTGCCGTGAACGCATCGTATATACCGGCTTGGGCGACTGGCTTCTTCTGGCGGATGACCCGGACGACGGGAACGTGGGCTATAACGGGCACTACCTCTACGTTGACGCGGATTTCTCGGACGACGCCCTTGAGTTCAAGGTCCAGACCTATGCACCGATCCCAGATGCCTACGATGATGTGATCCTTACGATCTATTTCGATACCGATCAGGATGCTTCAACAGGTCTTTCTACGTCGACTCCTGGCTGGGGTACTGAGGCGGTTCCAAACGACATCGGTGCTGACTTCATGATGTTGGCTGGCGCTGAATTCGGAAAAGACGGCAGGATCAACGAGGATGAGATCTATGCATGGGACGGCAACGCCAACGGATGGTCCGAGACGCCCGTGGGTTCGGTACAAGACCCCTATCGCCCGGCAAATACCGACTCGGTAAAGGGCACCATCAGTTTGGATATCCTTGGCAATCCTACCGGTCAAATTGACGTGGTGGCTATCCTTCTATGCGATCCAGACGGGGAAACTTACTACGATCACATCCCCGATCAAAACGCGGGTCACGCAACCATTGATCTGGGCAACGGAAGTGTTGTGCAAACAGCTTCATCGGCGGGTGTTACCATCAACCCAAGCTCAGGCAGAAGGGTCTCACTTATCACAGGCAAGGAATTAATCCTCGAGGAGGCCAGATGAAAAGGACTGTCTCCCTTTTTCTAATCGCTGCAAGCCTTGGCTTCGCCCTGCCCACCCTGCAGGGTACAAGGGGCACGGATTTCGTCTCCTCGGCCCGCTGCGAGAATATGGGCTACCTTTGGTTCTATATGGCTTCCGAAGGCTACAAGGATCACGTCATCTTCCAGGACTCCGCCGGGGTAGTCCAGAACACATACGACAACTGGGCGGCAAAGCCTGTGGTCTCACTGGGATTCACCCCCTGGCACTACCTTGAGTTCTCGGCGTATGGTTCCGGCTACTTCTACTACAACGTGGACAACTCGGCGATGACCTACGGACTCACAGACGTAGGCGGGCACGTGAAGGGCAGCATACCGTTTATCCCACTGGATAATCCACTCGTGATCGCCACAGGTATCGACGGATTCTTCCTCATGTCTATCCCCTTCGAGTTCGACGCCGGAGCTAATCAAACGATGAGCCAGTATCTGGGCTACTACCCATTTGAGGAGGCGGGTCCTGAGTTCGGCGGCAGGCTACTCTTTTCGCTCGAATCGCAGTATATCTCCGCTCATCTCAACGGCGGCTACTGGTACCGAAGCGTCCATAACTTTGGCCCGGATTCCACCGTCTCCTACCCCCAGACCATCATCGGCGGCTTTGCTATTGAATCCTCACCCTTGAAGTGGTTTAATCTGTTTGCGGAGTTCAACCTGAACTACGGCCTCCCAATGGGCAGCCCCGATCCGACCCTCACCGGAATATCCACCCATGCCAGCGCGGGAGCAAGACTGCCGGTCTACCTCGGTCCCAACTTTGCGTTTATGTTACACGTCGGCGGCGGCGCCGACCCGATGGACTTCACTGCCACCTCCTCACTTTACGCAGGTCTGGGTATCGGCGGAGACCTGATCCGCCCCAAGAAGAAGCTGATTGAAGGTCTGGTCAAAAACGCTGAGACCGGACAACCAATCGAGGGCGCCAGGATCGAGCTTTCAGGAGACCTGATAGACACCATCTTCTACTCTGATAGCACGGGCCGATTCGTTCTGCCTGAGCTTATGGAAGGCGACGAGATCAACGCAACCAAGGAAGGCTACCATCCTGAGGCGGTTGCAGCCGAGGAGGTCGGCGAGGCGCTCACCCTTACCATTGCTATGGATCCAATAAAGGAGTCCTTTATCGCAGGCATAGTCGCAGACGCCGAAACCGCAGACCCGCTGCGTGCGGTGGTAAGCTTCCATGACATCGAGACGGGCGAGGTTCTCCCTTCTATCTCATCCGATGCTGTCACCGGATACTTCCGAACAAAAATCGAACCCGCTACCTACCGTATGAAGACTAAAGCGCCGGGTTATCACGAAGACCACACCACCATGACCATCGGAACCGCCGAAAACAAGATGGTTGATATATTCCTTACCCCTGAAGAGAAGCCCAAACCGGTCGAACTTAAGCCTGTCACCATAACCGGCTTCGGCAGGGGACACAGCGAGGTCGGTTTCGAACAGATGGCGCAGCTTGAGAAGGTGGCCGAACTCCTCGAGGAGAACCCCGATGCTACTGTAGTCATAACCGGACACACCGACAGCGTAGGCTCGGATGGTACCAACCTTCAGATAGGCAGAAGGCGAGCCGAGTCTGTAGCCCGCTACCTTGCCATGCGGGGCATCAAACCCAGCAGGATGCAGATCGCGACCGGCGGCGAACGCTATCCAGTGGGCGACAACCGCTACCGCAGCGGGCGCAGAGCCAACCGCCGGGTAGAGCTTGTGTTCTCTCGAGAGGCTTCGGAGAAGATCTCAGAAGGAGTGGTAAGGCCTCCTACGAGGAAATAATCAAACGGGTTTATAAGCTAGAAGCGCGGCCTGTGGTCGCGCTTTTTTTAGGTGAATAATGCAATTAATCTTGAAGGAAGGGATTAATCCTTAAGATGGTGCTGAACTTCGCCCTGCCCCCGTGACCGGACAGAACCAGGGTTTCGGGTCCAAGAACTCCTTTGAGCCTCTCCAGGGACTGCATAAGGGTCTGCTCGTCACCTCCGGGAAGATCGCTGCGTCCGATGGAGTCTGCGAAAAGCGTGTCGCCGGTGAACGCCCAGCGCCTCTTGCGTTCGATAAAACACACGCTGCCAGGCGAGTGGCCGGGTGTGTGAATCACCTGGAGGGTCATCGAACCGATGTTAAAACTCCACCCCTCCTTAAAGGTCACGTAGGACTCGAATGGTTCGTCACGATAGCCGAGTCCTTCAAAATCAGGCGGCACACGGTTGAGTAACAACTTGTCGTCAGGATGGATTCCTGCCTTCCAACCCTTCTTCACGAGCTCAGGGCAGAACCCGGTATGATCAAAATGCCCGTGGGTAAGAAGGATCATCCGCGATTCAAGATGATTCAGGGATTCAACCCGCTTGCGGAGCTCATCGGCGGCAAAACCGGGATCTATAAGGATCGCCGAATCCTCGGTTGTTAAAAGATAACAGTTGACCTCAAGTGGACCAACAATAAACCGCTCCAGGATGACGTCATCTATCTTCGATCTCTGCAAAACTCTTCCTTCAAATATTCATTCTTTGTGAAAATGTCTATAGATTGTCTCAGCCAAGCTGGGACCGATTCCTGAGACGGACTTAAGCTCGTCCAGCGACGCCTTACGTATTCGCGGCACCGAACCGAAGAATTGGATCAGCGCACGCGCCTTCTTCTCCCCTATCCCAGGGATACCGTCCAGTTCGGAGGATAACGTTGATTTTCTTCTGAGCTTGCGGTGATAGGTGATTGCGAACCGGTGCGAGGAGTTTCGGATACGCTTGAGAAGCTTGAGCACCGGATCGCTGCCAGGAATCACAACCTCCCTGCCGTCCCGACCGAACAGATGATCGTGGGTCTTTGCGAACGCGAAGACAGAAAGGGCGACGTCTATCTTGTTGAGAAGTTCTCGGACTACGGAGAGCTGACCCTTGCCGCCGTCGAGGATAAGAAGGTCGGGAAGTTCCTTGCCTTCCTTCTGCAATCGGGAGATGCGGCGAGCGACAACCTCGGCCATCATCGCCGGATCGTTGGCTCCTTCGACGGTTTTTATCTTGAACTTGCGGTAAAGGGACTTGGCGGGACGCGAGTTGCGAAACACCACAACGGAACCGGTAGGGTTTGTGCCCTGGATGTTGGAGATGTCGATCATCTCGATGCGGTGAGGGACGCCTGGGAGATGAAGGTAGTCTTGAAGTTTTTCCAATAGCGGATCGGTACGCGGGGCTTGCTTGTCCTGCGCCAGTGCCAGCTTCGCGTTCTCGAAGGCAACAGCCAAAAGATGCCGCTTCTCCTCACGCACGTTGGCAGAAAGCTGCACCTTTTTATCCCGATACTGCTTGAACCAATCGATGAAAACCTGGGGGGCTTCAGGAAGAACGGGAAGAACAATCTCCGAGGGGACATCAAAGGTATGAGTGTAGATGGATCGCAGCACGGTGTGGATGAGATCGGCGTCGGCGGCATGAGTGGGCACGGTGAGCATGAACGTTTCACAGCCGTAGAGCCTGCGTTCACGAAGCTTGAGGAGTACGGCTGCGGCGCGGGATGCGTGTCGAGCAACTGCGATGAAGTCGCGCGGGGTTGCGTCGTGCGAGGCTTCACGTGAATGGTGTTTGACCTCGCGGATGGCAAGAAGCTGGTCTCTGAGAAGGGCTGCCACCTCGAACTGCTCGGAGTCCGATACCTCCCACATGCGGCGTTCGGTTTCCTCTTCGAGTTCCTCGGAGCGTCCCATGAGAAAATCTATGAGACCCTTGAGCTGGACCTGGTACTCATCACGAGGAAAACCCTCCCGGCACGGGGCCGAGCACAGCTTGAGCTGGAACAAAAGACAGGGGCGTTCAGGATGGTCTTCGGGAAGATCGTAGTGGCAGGTGCGGATCTTGAAGATGCGCTTCACCGCATCGAGAGTTTTTCGCAGGTTCTTGGCCGAGGAGTAGGGACCGAACAACAGGTTGCCGTCGCGGCGCTCGTTGCGGGTGACGTAGATCCGAGGATAGGGTTCCTTGACAGTAACCTTGAGATAAGGGTAGCGCTTGTCGTCGCGGTAGCGGATGTTGTAGCGGGGTCTTGAGAGCTTGATCAGGTTCTCTTCGTAGATTAGAGCCTCAGCCTCGGTCGCGGTAAGGGTCAGATCGAGGAGCGCGGCCTTATCAACAAACGCCTTGGCCTTGGGTTCGGTTGGCGAGAGGTATGAGTGCAGACGATTGGAAAGGTCAGCCGCCTTGCCGACGTAGAGAACGCGATTGCGGGCGTCCTTGAATACGTAAACTCCCGGCTTATGCGGAGCGGCGTTTATGCGTTCGCGGACTCGAGGGTCGATCACCCTTTGATGACCCCCAACGGCTTCATCCGCGCGACCTTTGCCGAGATGCCCGCGTTGTGCGTCACCTCCACCACCTCGTCCACGTCCTTGTATGCCTCGGGCGTCTCCTCTGCAAGGGTCTTGGTGCTGACCGATAGAAGCAGGATTCCTTCACGTTCCAGACGGGATTTGACCTCGTGGCCACTAACCTCCCGCAGCGCCCTGGAGCGCGACCACACCCTGCCTGCGCCGTGACAGGTGGAGCCGAAGCTTGCCGACATTGCTTTGGTAGTGCCAACGAGAACGTAGGAGGCGGTGCCCATGTCGCCTGGTATGATCACTGGCTGGCCGATAGCGCGGTAGTCTTGGGGTATATCCGGATGTCCGGGACCGAACGCACGGGTGGCGCCTTTTCGGTGCACGCAGAGCTTGCGTTTGCGACTATCCATCTCGTGCTCCTCGAACTTGGCGATGTTGTGCGCCACGTCGTAGACAAGGTGAAGTCCGAGTTTAGCAGCTCCCATGCCGAAGGTCTGCTCGAACGCCTCCCTGACCCAGTGCATTATCGCCTGCCTGTTGGCCCAGGCGTAGTTTGCCGCACCGGCCATGCCGCCGAAGTAGGCGCGGCCTTCAGGCGAGGTAATGGGTGCACAGGCAAGCTGGCGGTCAGGGATGGTGAGATGATACTTCGCAACAGCGTGACCAAGATTTTTCACCGCGTCGTCGCACACCTGGTAGCCGAACCCGCGCGATCCGGTATGAATCATCACAACGACCTGACCTTTTCGCAGACCCATGACCTCGGCGGCCTTCCCATCGTATATCTCGTCAACCTTCTGGATCTCCAGGAAGTGGTTCCCTGCACCCAGGGTACCGATCTGGGCAAGCCCGCGTTCGTAGGCTCGGTCAGAAACAACCGAAGGATCGGCACCGGCAAGAAAGCCTTCTTCCTCGGTGTGAGCCAGATCCTCGCCCCAGCCGTATCCTTTATTCACCGCCCAGCGCGCACCTTGCACCAGGACCTTTTGTAACTCACTGCGGGAAATGCGGATTCTTCCTTTCTTTCCGACCCCGGCAGGCACTGCATTGTAGATGGCCTGCATCAGGTTGCGCAGTTTGGGCTTGAGTTCCGGGACGTCGAGGTCGGTTCTCAGCAAGCGAACCCCGCAGTTGATGTCGTAGCCCACGCCGCCTGGAGAGATAATCCCATTATCTACATCGAATGCGGCCACCCCGCCGATTGGGAAACCGTACCCCCAGTGGATGTCGGGCATGGCCATGGATGGTCCCACGATGCCGGGAAGGCAAGCCACATTCTCCACCTGCTGGGGCGCGTTGTCTTTGATAAGGGTGGGAAGAAGCTTCTCGCTTGTAAATATGATGCCGTCGGTCCGCATACCGCCCGATTTAGGAATCCGCCACCGATTTTGATCCAGCCGCTCCAGCTTGCCTTGGTATCCTTGCTTATCGTTACTCATCGCTAGATTATAGAACGCGATCGCGGCACTGTCAAGGAACAAATGTAGATTGTCTACCGTGAGGGGTCCCCGCGACGGTACGAAGTAACGTCGTGGGGTATTTCTGTCAAGCTGTAGGAGCGACGCACGGGGGCTGGGTCAAAACCCCTGTAGGGACGCTGTTAGTCCGACAACTCGAACAGGACGCAGATTGTAAGTCCCATAAATACGCAACTAACAGCCGGGTTGGAGCAAGGGGTTTAAACCCCTTGTCTGGTTTTTTTGGCTTTTGGCACACTCCATTAAGGTTGACCCGCATAATGGAACTTATTCGTCATTGCGAGGACTGGTAAGACGCAGGCGAGGCAGGACGAAGCAATCTCTTAATCTGCGTCACCGAAGGAGAACGACCGCAGGGAGTTCCACCGAAGGGAAACGAGTGGAACGAGTTTCAATCTGCGGATTGCTTTACGCCGCTACCCTAGTTACCCCTCCCTTGATGGGACAGTGTGCCCCTTGAGTGCCTGGTGCACTCATAGGGTAGGGGGGGGTATCACCCCCTCCTTAATCCTCCCCCGTCAAGGGGGAGGTAGATGGGTAGGGGCACGGCACAGTGTACCCCTTGAGCGATTCATGCGCTCATAGGGTATGCCGTGCCCCTGCCATGAGGGGTCCCCGCGACGGTACGAAGCAGCGTCGTGGGATATTTCTTAACTTGACAGTCCAGATTATCTGAGTAGGCTTAGGGCAAGAAACCAAGGAGGTAACGTGCCTTTTGATGCGAGCCATCTATTTTCCAACACAGCCAACCGAATGCGCCGGTCCGAGATACGTGAGCTGTTAAAATTGACCAGCAAGCCGGACATCATCAGCTTTGCCGGCGGCCTGCCCGCACCCGACTTGTTTCCTGTCGAGGAGTTCAAGGAGATATCGGTCAAGGTGCTTACTGAAAACGGAGCAAAGGCGCTGCAGTACGGCCCAACCGAGGGCGATCCGGGACTGATAAACCAGCTGGTTGAATTCGAGAAACGCGGCGGGGTTGAGGTTACACCCGATCAGATACTGGTGACCACCGCCTCCCAGCAGGGGCTCGATCTGGTGGCCAAGGCCTTCATAACCGAAGGAGATGCAATCATAGTAGGACTGCCTACCTACCTGGGCGGACTTCAGGCGTTCAACTCCTACGGGGCCGAGATGCACGGGGTCCAGCTGGACGAAGCGGGCATGAAGGTGGATGCTCTCAAGGCCAAGCTTGCCGAACTCAAGAACGCAGGAAGGAGCCCCAAGTTCATCTACGTGGTGCCCGACTTCCAGAACCCTTCCGGCGTCACCATGACCAAGGAACGTCGGCTCGAGGTGCTTGGCTTGGCGCGTGAGTACAACACACTCCTTCTCGAGGACACCCCGTACCGCGAGCTGCGCTTCGCGGGCGAGCCGGTGCCTCCGTTCATACTGCTTGACGACGAGGAACGCGTCGTCACCCTGCACACCTTCTCCAAGATCCTTATCCCAGGCTTCCGGGTAGGATGGCTCGTCACCCGCAACAAACCGGTGATGGACAAGCTGGTAATGGGCAAGCAGCCCGCCGACCTGTGCACCGCATCGTTCGGCCAGATGATCCTTGCCGAATACATGAGCAGGGGTCTTTTGGAAAAGCAGATCGGAAAAATCCGCGAGGCTTACAAGCGCAAGCGCCAGGTGATTTTGGATGCGTTCGACGAGTACATGCCCAAGCTGGACGGGCTTTCCTGGACCAGGCCGGAAGGCGGATTGTTTTTGTGGGTGCGGTTGCCAGAGTACATGAACGCCACCGAAATGTTCCCCAAGGCGATCGACAAGAAGGTGGCCTACGTTGTTGGAACGGCGTTCCACTGCGATGGAGGCGGCGCCAACTGCATGCGTATCAACTTCAGCTACGCTTCAACCGAACAGATCAAGGAAGGCGCTAAGCGGTTAGCCAAGCTTATCGCTGAAGAGGCGAAGTAGAGAAAAATCTAACCACAGATTACACAGATTTGTAGGGGCACGGCAGAGCCTGCCCCTTGAGATGTTGTACATCTCATAGGGTATGCCGTGCCCCTACTTTTTGAGTGCTCCTTTTTGCCCTGCGGACAAAAAGATCGCAGAATAATCGGGCCGACCTGAAGGTCGGCCCCTGCTTTTATAACATGTAGAACTGACTCTCCAGTCCGTTAAATAATCATTGACATCCACCGCATCGTGGTGAAAATTCCACATGAAGAAGTTCTTCGGGTTAAGATGGTGGATCGTTCTCCTGATCTACATCTTCCTGGACGTTATCGCCGTCGGCGCGGGGATGGGGGTGCCCATCCTTTGCATCGTGTTGGGATTTCCGGTGGGGTGGTATATTGCGAGGCGATCCCTGCTCTCCGAATACAGAATTGGTGATCAAATGAGAAGAATCTTCCAGGTTGCACTTGCCACTTCCCTATTTACCTTTGCCGTGATGGCTATCCTCTGGGGACGCACCGTCTCTTTGCTGTTCGATCCGGCATCCGACTTTGCCAACTTCGGCATCCCGATGATACTCTACGATCCCAAGGCGAGCTTTGCAGGCTGGCTTATCTTAATGATCTTCGTCTTCCCTTTCCTTCAACTTCTCACTACGACATTCGCCGCCTACTTAACCGTTGCCATAAAAGCCAACCGAGGCTAATTGGCAACCTCACAATTCTCCAATATGGTCTAAGCGTTAACAAAGGGTGGGGTATCTTCCTTTGGCGCTTTCGATTCCCGATCCATCTGGCCTTCCTTTACCCATTAAGTATCCTCATTGGTTTTGTGATCGCCATGTATTCGATGATCGTCACGCTTTCAGGCCGCGCTCTTTGGAAGGGCCGCAGGATAGGGATGCAGAGCTGAAGAAGAAAGGCGGCCGCAAGGCCGCCTACATTTTCAATTTCTGCGATCTTTTGAGCTTCGCTCAAAAGGGGCACTACGGACCTACATCACCGTCTGCGTTGCCCTCGAAGGTATTGCCGGACATCGTGGGATTTGAATCACCATCTAAGTAGATTCCCCAGTGGAGACTGTAGTTGATCGCACAGTTGGTGATCGTTGGCGAGGCGTTATAGCAGTAGATGTTCCCATAGTCATTGCCGCCGCCGTATTCCACGAGACAGTTGTTGAGTTTGGTTGCTCCATCGATGGTGTTACTGTAGAAGGCGATCCCATTCCAGTTGCCAGGTGCCGGTGGTGAAATGCTGGTGGTAAAGGTGATCTGTCCGGTGCTGCCATCAGCCACAAGCGCCCCTGGACTGTAGTAGCCGACCTCGATCCCCACACCGGCCCTGAACTCCAAGGTATTGCCCGGGGCGATGGTGAGGACCGGACTGGCCGTGCCCCCGATCTCCAGATCGTCAGTGATGATGTAGGGAACGCCCTGATTGAGCCATTCGCCGCTGGTAGAGATGCCGCCACTTCCAACCTCGATCCCATCCTTGGTGTTGCCAGTCAGGGTGTTCAAACCAATGGTGCGGACATCTTCAGCATCGATCCGAAGCGGATATTCGGCATTTGAGGTGATGGTGTTGCCGCTGAACTCGGTGAAGCCCTCCTCATCGGAGTGTACCCCGTATGTGCTGCTGTGCCGGATTTGGCAGTTCTTGATCGTTGGTGATGCATCATAGCAGTGGATATTTCCGTAGTCGTTGCCGCCGCCGTACTCAACGAGACAGTTGTTGAGCACGGTTACCGCATCGATGGTGTTGCTGTAGAAGGCGATTCCATTCCAGTTGCCAGGACCGGCCGGGCTGACATTGCTGGTAAAAATGATCGTGGAATCAGCGGTTCCATCGGCTGCAAGCGCTCCGGGATTGTAGTAGCCTACCTCAAGGCCGGTGCCTGCGTTGAACTTGACGAGAACCCCTGGCTCCAAGGTCAGGGTCGCCTCCACCTCAACATCACCGGTGACGATATGTGGGTTGTCAGCCGCATACCAGGTTTCATCTGCTGATATGGTGCCCTCATGATAGGTTGGCCCTCCGCCCCCGGCGATAGTAACCGTAATAACCGAGGATTCACCAACATTATCCGCCGCATCGTATGCCTTGGCATGAATCATGTGGCTTGAGCCCGGGGTCTCGCCGCTCGCATCCCAGGAATAGGAGTACTCGGAATCGGCAGCCTCATTGTCGGTGCCTTTAAGATCACCGTCCACATAGAACTCGACCTTTGTCACCTCTTCGTTGTCGTCTGCAGTGGCTTTGATCTCCACAGTCCCTGAGACTACGGCGTTATCCGCAGGCTGGGTGATGGAGACCGTAGGATCCTCGGTGTCACCGGGCTCACAGCCCGACAGAAAGACAAGCCCGAGGACCATCACGGATATTATAGTTATACGTTTGATCATCACTCCTCCTTTTGAGTTAAATCAACGTCTTTAGGAGTGTAGTCCCAATTATTCCTCTGTCAAGACTTGCCTCACCATTTCAGGCCGTGCCATCTGGAAAGGATGGATCTCAAACAAAAGTAAACCGCACCGAAAATTCACCGATTAAAGGAATAGCATCGCTTCAGGTTGACAAAATCTGCATTATGGATATGGTAGGGTTATGGTGGGGCGCAGATTTGTGGTCGCTGTACTCATATCAGGACGCACCTTTCAGAGATGGTTGGGATTTGCCAAAGGATGCAGCTAGATGAGCGTTGATCTTCTCAAGGTTTTTCTTTGGACCGGCGTCGGATTCCTATCCGGCTCGATGATGTTTTCGGTATGGATGGGAAAACTGCTACTAAAAAAAGACGTAAGGGCCTACGGTGATGCCAATCCCGGTGCGGCAAACGTATGGAAGGCGGGCGGCTGGAAGATAGGTCTTCCTGCAGGAATCCTGGAGTTATGGAAAGGCGCTGTGCCGGTAGGGCTGGCTCATTGGGCATTCGGTATTGAAGGCTGGTATCTGGTGCCAGTTGCATTGGCTCCGATTCTGGGGCACGCGTTCTCGCCCTTCCTCGGGTTCAAGGGAGGCAAGGCAGTGGCAGTGACCCTGGGGGTGTGGACCGGAATCACCCTCTGGGAAGGGATTGGGGTGCTGGGCATACTCATGGGGGTATTCTTCATCCTGCAGACCGTTGACTCCTGGGCTATCATCCTCGCCATGCTCGCATTCCTAGGCTACCTTCTCTTCCTCGGCCTGTTTGTTCGAGGGGTGGAGATTCCTTTACTTGCCATATGGGCAGGGAACATGGCGATATTCCTGTACAAGCATCGGGTGGATTTGAGGGAATCCATAAAGCCTCGCCCCTACATCGCAAGGCTATTCAGAAGGGCATCTTGAGTAATATCTGGATAAACATTCAGGTTATCACTATTGTTTTCCTCCTGCTATTATTGCTGATTGCTCTCAGCAACACAAGGAGCTTCCGCAGGTTAGGAGACTATCCTGCGCCTTCTCGCTTCCCGCGTGTCTCGATTCTGCTGCCTGCGCGTAATGAAGAACGAAACATCGCCGCATGCGTGCGTTCGCTTCTGGCTCAGGACTACCCTGACTTTGAGGTGATCGTCATTGATGACGAGTCTACTGACAGAACCTGGGAGGTGCTTGAGGGATTAACAAAAGAGAACAAAAGCTTGAAAATCCGTAAGGGCGAGCCTTTACCTCGTGGTTGGATAGGCAAGCACTGGGCATGTCATCAGCTGGTAGAGGTTGCAGGTGGAGAACTGTTTCTATTTACCGATGCCGATACCCGTCATCATCCAAACACCCTGCGAGAAGCGGTGGCAGCTTTTGAGGCGGAAGAAGCCGATTTCCTCACCGCCCTGCCCAGGGAAGAAGCTAAATCTTTAGGCGAAAAGTTGACCATACCCGTTATGTCCTTCGGCATCAACTCCTTTTTACCTGTCGGTTTTGCGCATAGAACTCGCTTATCTGCCTTTTGCCTCGCAGTTGGTCAGTTCATGCTCTTTCGCCGCAAGGCGTATGAAAAGATCGGGGGTTACGAAGCCGCAAAGCAAAAAGTGCTGGATGATGTCTGGTTCGGGCGAAGGATCAAGGCGCACGGGTTACGCTGGAGAATAGTGGACGCAACTCACTATATCAGTTGCCGGATGTATACCAACCTTGGGGAGGTCTCCGAGGGCTTCAGCAAGAATCTTTATGCCACTTTCAACAACAACATCCCCGTATACATTCTTGTCTGGCTGTGGCTTACTACGGTATTCATCTTGCCGGTGTTCGTGCTTGGATTAGCCATAACCGGCGTGGGCATCTCTGAAACTTCGGTGGTGCTTGTCCTCATCACGATTGGATGCTCAGTTATCCTGTGGGGAATAACGCACCTGCGTTTCCACTACCCTTTATATCTAACGCTCCTCTATCCGGTTATCGTTTTCTTATGGGTTCTCATGGCCGCCCGCTCAATGGTCATGACCATTGCCGGTAAGAACACATGGAAGGGCCGCACACTCAATATCAAAGAGAAACCTGTGGAAGAATCCGAGGATCTTGAGGATGTCCGGGACCGTCCCGCCTAAACTGAATTCCTTACTGGGATACAAGTAATTGACGATACAGAATCTAAAACCGTCTGTTTGCACGGGCTAGAGAGCCTGTGCCACACGCACTCCATAGCGGCAGAGGAACAGAGGGTGAGGGAAACGATGTAGAACACTCCTGTCTGTTCATAAATCCCGACCCCTATGAATCCGAAGCTAGTAGTAATAGGCAACGAGTATGGTCCCCGGTCCGGTGTTTGATCCCACCAAGGCAGTCAATTGCGAAACAAACAGAAGCTCCGCATTCAGGTCCCCGATCCCTTGTTTCAACCTGGATATGGATTCCTGAGGAAGATCGGCATGAGCAACAGCTATTCTAAGTTTTCCTTTTCGAGAAACCTTCTTCAACTCTTTTAGTATCACTGAAATCCTATCCTTACCTGAGAACTTGAGGCCGGTCGTCTTTATCTGACCTCCTACAATCCCTATAGCCGGACGAACCCCTGCTTTCTGAAGAAGCAAGGCCGGAGTAGCCCAAGGCTGACGAAGTCTGCCACCCTGCACAAGCCAGGTAAGATCTTCAATAATGCCGAATAATCTTACACTATTTCTGAATTCTTCGAGTATTTCCAATATCTCCGCAAGCCCTTTACCTTCATTAATCAACTCCTGGGCCTTCCAGACAACCAATCCTTCCGCTACCGAGGCCAGGTGGGTATCGAATATCTCGATCCGCTCCTGCTCTTCTGCTGGCATCTGGTTTCTCGCCTGGGTTGCCGAATCAAACGTGCCTGACCATCCTTTGAATAATAGGATTGCCAGGACCTTATCGAATTTCTCAAGAGACCTCTTGTAGGCCTTCTTGAACCTCAAAGGCGGCGGTGCAGAGGTCGTGGCGGTCTTCTTGATCTCCCTCATCCTCTGATAAAGAGCTTTTGTATCTTTGATCTCCTCGTCTTCATCAGGGAACCAGACCGGATATTTGACTATCTCGATATCGTGTTTTTGAGCGAAATCTTCGGCTATATTGGACGCCTCGTCGGTTACTATACCTATTCTTCTTCTAGCTGAGGTGCCCATAATCCATTTACCCTCACATGAAGTAATAACCAACGAGTATGGTTCCTGGCCCGGTGTGCGCTCCCACCACAGGGGTTAATTGCGAAACAAATAGAAGTTCCACGTCTAGTCCTTCAATTCCTTGTTTTAACCTCAATACTTCCTCAGGGATATCGGCATGAGTAATAGCTATTCCGATTTTAGCTTTTCGGGAAGCCTTCCTTAATTCCTTCAGGATTACCGGAACCCTATCTTTAGCGAACAGTTTAAGGCCGGTCGTTTTTACCTGGCCGTTTAGGATTCCTATAGCCGGGCGAATCCCTGCCTTTTGAAGAAGTAACGCTGGTGTAGCCCAAGGTTCGTGAAGTCTACCGCCGTGTACGAGCCAGACAAGGTCTTCCATAAAACCCAATAATTTCACATTATTCCTAAATTCTTTCAGGATCTCCAAGATTTCTACAAGCCCTTTACCTTGATCAATCAACTCCTGGGCCTTCCAAACTACCAATCCTTCGGCTGCTGCAGCCAGGTGAGAATCAAAGATCTCGATCCGCTCCCGTTCCTCTGAAGACATCCGGTTTTTGGCTTGCGTTGCGGAGTTGAACGCAGCTGACAATTCCTTAAATAGTAAAATTACTAAAACTTTGTCGAATTTTTCCAAAGTTTTCTTATAAATTTTCTTAAACATTAAAGGTGATGGAGCAGCAGTACGAGGCATCTTTTTTGTCTGTCTCATTCTCTGATAAAGGGCCTTGGTGTCCTCGATCTCCTCTTCCTCGTCCGGGAACCAAACCGAATATCTAGCTATCTCTATATGATGTTCTTTAGCGAAATCCTCTGATAAATTGGCTACTCCATCGGTTACTATACCTATCTTTCTTTTGGCTGAACCACCCATAATCTATTCCTCCTCGGTTAAATCCTCTAATCTAAAATCCTCTACCCGGCTGAATCTGTGGGCAACCTCGGCTACCTTTTGGGGGGAATCGGTATGGATGTGTAAAGCTACCCTTTTTCGGGATGGGGAGATGCGAATATCCAGACTATCCCCTAAGGACGAGAATGCTTCTCTAAGTGCATCTTCGTTGAGATCCTCTTCCCCTTTTATTACTACCACCACCCCTGCTCTTTCCCGGATCGCTTCAGCTATCGCCTCCTGCAAGCCCTCCAGGAAGATCAAAAAACCCAGCGCACCGGCATCAACCACATGGTTGGCTTGCAGCACCTGGATCTCCTCGGGTGTATTCTTCCCCTTAAGTAGATCGCCTAACATGTCGGTGGTCCCCTCGACGGCAACCCTGGCCTGAGAGATTATTCCTTCAAACAGAGAGACGAGGTTCTTTTCATTTTCATATAGAGTTAAGGCGGTTTGAGCAGAACGAGAGATGGGATCTAAAATGGTTCCCTGGCGTGGTTCGACAAACACCCGATATCCCCAATCCCTTCCCCTCTGCATTGCGTGGGCCATGCTCATCGAGTTAAGGACCAGCTCCTCGGCAAGATAGTTGAGGAAACCCGCGAACCAGCCGGTAAAGATCATCCCGGCGTTACCCCTGGCCGCTCCCAGCAGTATCTCCTCCTGAAGATTCTCGATCAACCCCCTCTTTGACAGGTGGTTGCTTTGTCTTATCCCCCTGAGAATACTTCTAATGGTAACCACCAGGTTGTCGCCGGTATCGCAGTCCCTCACCGGGAAGTAGTTCATGTCGTTCACCTCCTCTTTTCGCGGGGAGATGCGGTCAAGAAACTTCTCAAAGATATTTACGAGAAGACCCTTTGAGATCTCTATCTCTGAGATGAAGATTCCCTGAACTTTATCATCCTTTCGATGCATGGTGCCTGAATTCTAGCCACGAACTTTGGCCTGTCAAGCCAAAACCCTCACCCCTTGAAATATCTGCATCATAAAGAAACACCCTCGCTCATGTGAGGGTGTTAAACCTTTCGTGGTCCCAGCGGCGTTGTGCCTGCGCCCCCATCGGGTGAAGCGACGGCGTGGGGTAAAAACAACCTCAAGCCGCACGGCCAATTCACTTGACCTGGTCGGGATTTCGGTTATATTTTGAGTATGATAAACGCCCTCACGGTTGACCTGGAGGAATGGTTCTGCGGACACATTTTGGAGCGAGGGATCAGGAAGGAAGATTGGAACAAACAAGAGCTGCGAGTAGTCAGGAACACGGAACGCCTTCTAAAGATATTGTCAAATCACAAAACCAAGGCGACGTTTTTTGTCCTTGGCTGGCTTGCCGAACGTGTCCCGGAGCTGATTAGTGAGATAGAAGTCGAAGGCCACGAGATAGCCACCCACGGATATTCACATACCTCGCTTACCGAGATGACGCCCAAATCCTTCGAGCAGGATCTAAAGAAGGCCCTTGACGTTACAAGAAAATGCGTAAAACAGGAGATACTGGGGTTCCGTGCGCCCTCTTTTACCATCACGAGCGCAACCCTGTGGGCGTTACGGATACTTAAAAACAACGGCATCCGATACGATTCCTCTATCTTCCCTACGAGCTTTCATCCTGATTACGGCATTTCGAACGCGCCGCTGGCAATCCACAAGCTGGATAACTCATTGATAGAGGTTCCATTAAGCTGCGTGGAGGTAATGGGCAGAAGGATACCTTGCGGAGGGGGTTATTTCAGGCTCTATCCCTACGGCCTGACAAAGGCCCTTCTTAAGCGATGCAACCGCGAGGGGCGTCCTGTTGTTTTCTACCTGCACCCGTGGGAGCTTGACCCTGCCCAACCAAGGGTCAAGCTGGGGCCAATCAACACGCTCCGGCATTACTACAATCTTGATAAGACGACCGAGCGATTGGAGCGCTTATTGACCGACTTCAGGTTTACCTCGATAAGAAAACTGCTTGGATTATGAAAAGAATGCTTGAGCAGAAGGATTTCTGGGACGCCGAGTCAGAGCGGTTCGACGCGATATATTCGCACAAGAAAAGTAGATTTGCGGTACTGCTGGACAAGTCGTTTCGGTGGGTCATGTATCGAAGATTTGAGTTCACCCTTAAGCAGTCCGAGCCGATTCACGCCAAAACCTTTCTTGACGTCGGCTGCGGGACAGGCCGGTATTCTTTGGAGCTTGCCCGAAGAGGAGCTGTAAGTGTTGTAGGTATAGATGTTTCAGGGAGGATGATTAAAGTTTGCAACCGACGTGCTAAAAAAGAGAACATCGAGGATAGAACCAGGTTCATCCTGACGGACATAATGGAATACGAGCCGGACGAGGCCTTTGACATCTGTATCGGGATGGGTGTCTTGGATTATATCAAAAATCCCTTGCCGACGCTGACTAGAATAAGAGGATTGACCAGGGAGAAAGCCTTTCTCAGCTTCCCTGTGCTTTGGAGCTGGAGGACGTTACCCCGCAAGATCAGGCTGGGATTAAAACGATGCCCTGTGTATTTCTATACGAGGCGCAGGATTTATGGGTTGCTCGCCGATGCTGGATTCAAAAGAATTATCATCAAAAAGATGGGTCCCATGTACTTCGTGATCGCCTTTAGGGAATAACTCCCTCTCCCAAAGTTTGTTAAGTATCTTTGAGTTAGAGGCCCCAATAAAGAGGCCCGCCTTGTAAGGCGGGCCACCAAGTAATAGATCGGCGGCGACCTACTCTCCCACGCCGTCGCCAGCGCAGTACCATCGGCCCTGGGAGGCTTAACTTCCGTGTTCGGAATGGGAACGGGTGATCACTCCCGGTATAGCCGCCGAAAAACTCACTTCTCCAAATCCTCTCTTCACTCAAGTAAGGGAATTATATACACCAGCCGCCCGATGTCAAGTCTTGGACTAGCTTTCCCCTCACCTCTAACTCCTCTCCTAGAGGGAGAGGGCCGGGGTGAGGGAAGTGTGGAACAGACACATCGTGCCCCTGTCGGGTACTCCTGTCTGTTTTATTCGTCAACTTAACAAGGTGAGAGTTATTCTTTTTCTGATTCATCTACTGACGAAGATGGGGGCTCGGGCCAGTACCTGCCCACGTTTTCCCTGAACTCCTTGCCGGTTATTACCATCTCTTCCTCGATATCCAGCCCGCTAAGCCGCGATAGGACTGCGATTGCGGTATCCGAGCTTTTGTCTTCCGATACCCGGTATGCCTCCATGAACTGGGGGATGAGCTCCGGATTTCCGGATTTTTCCACCACCTTGGCCCAGAAGTAGGGCGCGATTAAGTAGCCGAAGAGACCCACCGATCTGCCTCCCTGGGGGTTTGTGACGGTCGGACTTTTCCACTTCTTAAGGTCATAGGTTTTGTCCGGATCGTAGCAGGGGTGCTCCTCATCGTACAACTCCCCAAGTCTCCGAGGATAGAAAATCTCTGCAACAGTAAACGCCGCATAGTTGGCCAGTCCGTCTCCTATCCAGCGGGTATAGGTAACCTCGTCATCATCATATATCTCGTATAACCTGTCCAGTGAAGTTTCCACCCATTCGTGAACAAAGGTGCCGAATAAATCGGAGCTGTCCGGTTCAGGATCAACTCCCCAGCCGCCGCCAGCGTGAAGCCTGAAGAAGGAATTGGTGCTCAAGATAGCCTTGAACGGAGCGAGCCTCATACCCACAACGCTGTCAATGACCGCCTTGCCTCTAATCATCGCGTCAAGGGTAATTTGCGCACCTTCCTCATATCCGGCAGGATACAGAACCCTGATTTTGCCTTCTTTGAGCTCCTCCATCCCTTCCCCGGTGATAATGGGCATGTTTCTTGCTTCACGTAAGACCCTGAATATAGTGAATAGTCCGACGTGTTCTGACTTCGATACCCCGCTGAAGGTCCATGAAAAACTCTGCATGAACGGCTGATGCCCGTAGGCCATGGCCTTGATCTTCCTGCGGTCCTTTCGTGAGACCCACAATACAACCTCCCCGTTTTCGTCGGAGATGCCTTCAAGTTGTGCTTTCTTTGTCTCCACCTCCAGCTTTACGCCCGGTACAGGTTCGCCCACCGAATCGTAAAACATAACGAACACCGGCAGGCTGTCGCTGTTGTTGATCTTGGTAACGAACCCCAGTATCTCCCGGACCTTCTCGGTCATATCGGTGGTATCGGTATAAGGTTCGGTTTGCTGGGCGGTTAGAACACCTGCTGATAACATTAGCAGGATTGCCGTTCCCCAAATCGCTCCTGGCGTCCATCTCTTATGCATTCCTACCTCCTTGATTCACTTATTAAGACGAAGATTTTATTGGAAAGTTTCTTGCCTGGAGAAAAGAATACCCCCGCTTTAAGCAGGGGTATAAAATCCCTGGGGTCCCCGCGCAGCTACGTAGTAGATGCGTGGGGTAAAAAAGAGGGAGTGCATTAAGAGAAGTTCAAGCCTCACGGCCAATTAGTACCACTCGGCTGAATGCATTACTGCACTTACACCTATGACCTATCAACCTGGTCATCTTCCAGGGGCCTTCAGAGACATAAGTCTGGGAAATCTAGTCTTGGAATGGGCTTGGCACTTATATGCTTTCAGCGCTTATCCCTTCCCAACGCAGCTACCCTGCGATGCGGCTGGCGCCACAACAGGTGCACCGGCGGTTGGTTCGACCCGGTCCTCTCGTACTAAGGTCGACTTTCCTCAGATTTCCTACGCCCGTATCAGATAGGGACCGAAC
>JAGMDF010000094.1 GCA_023128825.1 Caldifarciminota bacterium
CGTTTTGATCTGGAAGGTTATCCTGTAGATCGGGCCTTTTTGCCCCATGATATTCCTGGTAATTACCTTCTTCCCTTCACCTTTCCCAGGGTGGCGCTAAATGACGAAGGCGACCTGGTGGTAACCTGGCGTGATAAGCTTAATCCTGACACGGTGTATCGCCGGTTCCAGGTATTCGATGCCGCAGATGAACCAATCCTTTCGTGGAATCCCAGGGGGAACCTTTTGGATTATGAGGAGTGGGGCAGGTGGGCCGAGCCCTATTGGCTTGACGATGAGCGTTTCGTGGCGTTCTGGGTAAAGCATCTAGACCAAGGATACGGGGTTGTGGGTGAAGTGTTCACCCATCGCGGGCTGGCTCGGTATCCCATACGCCCGGTGGTAATTGATAATCTGGCAGGTTCGTGGACGTGGAGTGGAAGCGAGAGGGATTTCTCGGTTGCCTTCTCTTCTGACGAGCGGTTTGCTGAGACCCACTTTAGATGTTACTATCACGAGGATCCCTGGTGTGTATGGGGGCACGGGGGCGGGGTGCTTGGTGAGATTCGAGACAACGAGCCCTGGCGTCGAACCAACCTGTTCGAGTACACCCCGCCCTTGGGAAAAGATACCACGTGGGACGAATTTATTAGTGCGACAACTGCAGTGGCGTCGTGCAATAGCCAGATCTTATGGGTGTATACTCGCCCCAACCCGGACACCATCTCTGAGGCCTGGGCCATGATCTCCGACTGGGACATGGGCGTAGGGGTAGCCGAGCAGCCGCCCGTAACTCACTACACCGACTGGGAGGTAGTTACCTCAATCGGCCCACAGATCGTTCTGCGTTACGCGGATCGTCCCGAGGGCTTCCACGCTTTTGTCTTTGACGCCACAGGCCGCAAGGTGGATGAACTGCACTCAGACCTAACGCAAGGCACCATCACCTGGGGCGAGTGTTACAGGTGTTACGGGCCTGGGGTTTACTTCATTGTGCCGAGTGGGGGTAAGTCGTCGGCACAGAAAGTCGTCTTGATAAAATAACTTCCCCTCCCCTGGTGGGAGGGGATAGGAGGGAAGGTGAGACTATAAGTCTCACCCCCACCCTCTGCCAGACGGTGGCACTTCGTCCCGAAGGGAAAGGGAGTAATGGTTCTCCTCGCCCTCTGGGAGAGGAGTTAGAGGTGAGGGTCTGCGATCTTTTCTCCGAGGGAGAAAAGGAGCATTTAATTCGTGGGGTAAATCAAAAGTTGTAGACGATGCTGCCGAATGGAAAGCCAGGGAATCCGGTAATCAAATCCTTGGTATAGATGAAAGCGCCCTCCAGGCTGAAGGTCTCGCCAAAGAAGCGCATCCCGTAAGAGATAACCGGCCTGTAGTTCCCCCACTCCCTGATAAAGTAGTTCTCAGTGACCAACGCTATCTTTCGCGCTACCCTTAACTCGCCGCCCAACATGAATCCGGGGGTAGAGTAGAACGTTGTTTTCTCCTCGGGCCCTTGAGTATACAGCCTGGAAACCCCGTAACCAGCACCAACGCTGATGCTGACATCGGGTCTCCCGAAGGTACCTGCCCCGTAACCCAAAAGAAGGGTCGGATTGAAGCCATCTTCGCCAAACCCCTGTGCCGCCACGACGCCTGCGGATAACGAGACGTATTCTCCAAGAGCTACACCCACTTTAGGTAATAAGTAGGCTCCGCCGAAATTAACCGCCGTAAGGAACGACGCGCCGCCCGCAATGGTAAAGTTATCCGTCACCCCGTATGCAGCTAAAGGCGCAAGGATATAGTAAGCTGCCACGTAGCCCGTTCCCTTTCCTAACAAACGAGCGGTGGGACATAGGTACAGTCTGGTGGCGTTGGGGTTGGGGAACCAGTACCTGCCGTTCTTTATGTTCTCAGAGGTAACCTCCCTGACTTCTTTGATCTGTGGGATAAAGATAATCGTTGTATCGCCATCTATCTCAAAGTGGACGTAGTCGGCGACGATCTTTACAATCCTGCCGAAAAGCATCTCTCCGTCCATCCTTATAAGGAGCTGCAATTCGTTTGCCTCCGCGACCCGCAGCTGCTCCTCCACCCTCGAAGGCTTGCGGGCATAAAGAATGGTCGATGGGATAAAGATAAACATAAAGACCACAAAGGCGGTCAAGCACAACTTCTTCATCTTCACAATCCTATATAACTATATGCCTGAGGAACCCGGATGTCAACTGTTAACTCACGTTGCAGATAACGGTACTCCTTGGAATTGTAGAGTAGAGGAATGTCAGCTGAAGCTTTCCTTATCCGATGGGAAGTTACCGGCCATCACGTCGGAGGCGTAGCGAGAAAGAGCGTCGCGGATTATGCCTGCAAGCTCGGCGTAGCGGCGCACGAAGCGCGGCTTGAACCCCGGGTCAAGACCCAGAAGATCGTAAAGCACAAGTATCTGCCCGTCGCATGAGGGACCGGCGCCTATGCCGATGGTGGGGATGGAGAGGGTGGAGGTGATCTTTGCTGCAAGCTTTGAGGGGATCTTTTCAAGAACCAAGGAGAAGCAGCCTGCTTCCTCCAAAAGCTTTGCCTCGGCCAGCATACGCTCCGCGTCTGATGCATCCTTGCCCTGCAGTTTGAAACCTCCAAATCGGTGAACGGATTGCGGCGTAAGCCCAAGATGGCCCATCACCGGGATGCCGATCTCCACGAGCTTGGTGATGATTTCCCTGATGTGAGGACCGCCGCCCTCTACCTTGACCGCTTTGGCACCTGCCTGAAGGAACCGGCCCGCGTTGGTTATGGCGGTCTCGGCTGAAGGTTGATATGAAAGGAAGGGCATGTCGCCTACGAGCAGGGGCTTGGTCAGGCCTGCGGCCACTGCCCGGGTGTGCATGAGCATCTCATCCATGGAGATAGGCAGGGTGGTATCCAGACCGTAGATCACGTTCGCCGCGGAGTCGCCGACAAGCACGAGTTGGATGGGGGTCTGGTCTATCAATCGGGCAAAGCTCGCATCGTAGCAGGTTATTGAGGCTATCCGCTCGGAGCCCTTCATCGCCCGGATATCCGGAACGGTATAGGGCTTGGCCCCGGAAGTGCCGGTCGAGTCGGGTGAAGATGTATGACTCATAGTTTACGCCGAACCCAGAAACCTTCGGCCCTGACCGGTGGCGTCTATCTCTGAAAGCAGTCTCTGAAAATGAGCCTGATTCCGGTCCAGATCGAGGTTGTCGGTGTTCACCACCAGCAGCGGCCCTTGATAGTAGGTAAGGAAGAAGCCGTTGTAGGCCTCGATCAGACCCTGGATGTACTCACGCGCTATCCCGTGCTCCATGGGGCGGCTGCGCCTTGCTATGCGGCGCATGAAGGTCTCAACCCTTGCCTGCAACAGAATCACGAGGTCAGGTAACGGGACCTGGGGGAGCATCTCGGCGTACATCTTCTCGTAGACCTTGAAGTCCGAGTCGGAGAGATTGATTGATGCGAATATCCAGTCCTTCTGGAGGGTGTAGTCTGCAACCGCCACTCGCTCGAAAAGGCTGGTCTGCTTGAGCCGGGATAGCTCCTTGAAACGCGAGGAGAGAAAGTGCAGCTGAGCCGGGAACGCGAACGTCTCCGGGTCATCATAGAAGCGATCGAGATAGGGGTTCTCCAGGGCTTCCTCAAGCAGGGTCACCGCCCCCCACTCCTGGGCCAACTTGAGGACAAGAGAGGTCTTGCCCACACCTATCACCCCCTCGACACACACAAGGTTCCTCCTCACCGCCATCGCCTGACCCCGCTGGTATCCACCTCAGAAAGCATCTGACTAACGCTTAAGCCAAGAACCGGATGCCTCATCCTGGGAGCTATCTCTGAAAGGGGTAGGAGAACAAAGGCGCGTTGGGGAAGTCTTTGATGCGGCAGGGTGAGGCTGGCAGTATCCATCACCACATTATCATAGAAAAGCAGGTCAATGTCAATCGTTCTGGGCGCGTTTGCAAATAGCCGTATGCGATTCAATCTGCGTTCGATTCGCTTGCTGGCTTCAAGTAATTCAAGGGGAGAAAGGGCGGTTTCTGCCGCCAACACCTGATTCAGGAACGAGGGCTGGAAGCGAAAGCCCTCAGGGAAGGTGCGATAGATAGATGAGGAGTTAAGGATTTTTACT
The DNA here is from genome assembly GCA_023128825.1 of Caldifarciminota bacterium. Classification (GTDB taxonomy): domain Bacteria; phylum Hydrothermota; class Tepidihabitantia; order B3-TA06; family B3-TA06; genus B3-TA06. The sequence continues at coordinate 4,109 of JAGMDF010000094.1, forward strand.
CCCTGCGCTTCGAGAAGCATACGGGCCTTGCCTAAAAACCACTCTCTCCTGCCCCAGTTGCTTCCCATGGCTATGTAGACAGGGACAGGAGCCCGGCCCGGATCGCTGCTGGAACTAAATCTTCTTGACTTTAGTTGCTTTGCGGGCCTGGTCGGACTCGGAGATCTCGAACTCAACCGCATCTCCTTCGGAGAGCGACTTGAACCCTTCCTCCAGGATGTCGGAGTAGTGAACAAAGATGTCACCCGCCCCATCATCCAGCTCAATGAAGCCGTAGCCCTTCTTGTTGTCGAACCATTTAACTTTGCCCGTCGGCATACACTTTCCTCCTTGGAAAGAAACATTTCCAAAGGTCCGCGCAACCGCAAACCATTCTGTTGGATACTACGCTTTACAAGCCATTTGTCAACCCGTACGACAATGATTTGCGAGTTAACTTCGGAGTCAGTTTGAATTCTCAAAAAGAGATTAGTGAGGTTCTAAAAGCTCGGCTTTAGTCGAGCTTAGTGTTACGGGCCAGGGGTCGGCTGCAAACCCCGCCGCGTCCTTTCTTGAACGCAAAATCTCAACCGGAAGTGATGTTGAGACGCCGCCGTGGGGGTTGATTTTGCCCTCTAGATTTAAGCTTACCCCTACGACGGGTGCGATTCGAAAGTTGCCCCAGAAGAGGTGAACCTCAGGCGAGAGTTCAAGACCTGCAGAGGCGCCCAGCAGTTCTTGTGTATCGAATGCCGCGTCGGTAAAGACGTTTACGTAGAGGTCCTCAAAGAAAACGTTCGGGTTCCACAGGCCGAACCGCATCTTCAAAAGCCGGTGACGGTACTCCAGGGTGGCGGTAGCAAAGACTGGGTCGGCAGTTTCAATCTCTGCATAGCCCCGGATGGAAGCAGAATGGGTGTATCCGACAGGAAGCTGGGCGGAAAGGTCTGCAAAGGTGGAGACATCAGCCAGAAGAAATCCCCCGGCAAGATCGGTGGTCGCCGCAGCACGGGTGAGGAGCCAGGAGCGTTCGTTGGCAGAGAATATGGGTGATTCCCATTGGTGGGATGCGGCGATCCCTATGCGCCAGAAGGGCCAGGAGAAGGACAGGCTGATATTGCTAACAAGGGTTCGATCCTGAAGTGTCTCGCCGGTCGTACGAAAGCCTTCACCCCACCTGATGACGTTTAGCCCCCGACCGGAATGATAGTATAAAGGGTAATTGAAAGATGGATAGATTCTATAATTGTAGCCGACAAACTGCCCCAACGTATCCCACATTGGATTATGGGAGTAGTCGAGATTTAAGGTAAGCGGTGCAAAGCGCTGATTGATCCAGCCGAAATCCACAGTGTTGGTATTCGTAACAGCGTCGTAACTTACGTTCGCCTGGTATGAGTTTTCGCCTACCACGTCCGCACCTAGAAGGAAGACGCCCATATCGAGATTCGTAAGATTCCAGGCATCGTCAAAGCTCGGCCAAACGTAGGGTATTCTCGCCCAGGGACGAAAAAGGGAGAGGTAGGGTCGCAGGCTTGACCTGGAGATGAACCCTTTATCATAGGTGATAGTCTTTCCCTGCCAAACCGTAACCCCGGCGGTATCAGGCGGAAGGCTGAAAAATTCGGCTGAGGAGGTTTCTAGCGGCACCGAGTAGAGATCATATCCGGACGGGTTCAGGGAGGTAAATATTATCTGGTTACCAACCATGACCGGCAGGACCGCGTAGCTGGGTGCTCTAACCTTCTCTATTGCCTGCTCAGAAGGGTCATAAAGATAGATACCCACTCTTCCATTGGTGCCGTCCGGGTTGGCAGAGTAAAGGAGATCGCCATCCTGATTTATTGACAACCCGGTCTCGGCCCATGGGGTGCTGGTCAGGTTCTTCCACTTGCTGAGAAGGTAGCCGGAGATTTCCTTGTATATATCCCAGTGTTCGCCTTGCCTGCGGGCTACAACATAGAGTTCACCGTCGCCACTGAAAACAATCTCTGCAACCAGCAGTCCGCCAGTGCCAACCAGCGACTCTATCTTACCCTCAGTATTAACTATAATGAGATCAGAACCGAACTGGGTCGGTTTATCCACCGACAGAAGGAAGGAACCGCTGGGCAAATACTCAAAGGCTCGTATCCTGCCTTCGTAGATTTTTTCTTCTCTACCGGTCGAAAGATCATATGAACGCAGCTCGTATACCTCCCCGAACCCCTGGTTATAGGTGTTGGCAAACCCGCGTCTGTAGGTAGCCGTAGTATAGTAGAGAACCCCGTCGTGAACGCGGAGCATCTGAACCGAGGTGTTGGGGCGTAGAATCACCTCCTCCTCGCCGGTTTCAGGATCGAGCGCTATGATCTCGGTGTATCCCTTGACATACATGGCTGCGGGTTTTAGGTATCGACTTCGAACGTAGTAGATGCGTTCGCCGTCTGAAGTCAGGTTGGATACGTACCAGCCGGTATCACTCAACCGGCGGGCGGCTGAGTCCGCGGGAACAAAGGCAAGTGCACGCTCATAGGTTGCGGCCTTCCAGTCGGAGAGGAGTTGAGGAAAGCGTTCGCCGAATGATTTTCGAGCCGCGCCGTCCATGAAGAAGTAGGGAAGGTTCCGACCGTTTCTTGCGTAGAACCGGCTGACCGTTTGGGGGCCTTTCTCATCAACCAGCCACTCGAAGAACGGCCCGCCGTAGGCGTATATCGCCCCGCCAGGGAACTGGGTAAGAGAGCCGTCCATCTCCCAGCGCTTCGGGAACATTCCCTGGGATGTGCGCGTAAGCAGATTGGCGTCAAAGAAACCTGCCTCGAGCCTGCCCTCGTATGGCTCCACCTGTGACTCGTAGTACACGGTCACCCCTTCAATCATCCAGCCGGGAACGAGCGCATTGGGCAGCACCCAGGGACCGAAGAGAAACTTAAGGATTCTGGGCAACCCGTACACCGGCTGAATAGACGATATATGTGTGTACTCGTGCACGCCGACCGAACGCATCCAGTCACGGGTTGAGATGTCAAGCCCCCAGGGCGGGGTGGTGAACAGGTGAATCTCAGACCCCACCGGGTTGGCAAACCCGTTGACGCCCATGCCTACGTCTTCTATGACCACCCAAACCTTGCCCGGGTCCCAGCCGGTCAGAGTATTGATGTTCTCGCGTTCGGTTTCCAGCCAGGAAACGGCGTGCCGTGCCTGATCTTCGTAACCGCGAGGATAAACCAGCCTGAAGTTCTCGCTTTCAGCTACCTGCCAGCGGGTGAAGGCGGAGAGCACCATCGGCAGCAGTAACAATCCAAATACTAATCTCCTCACAGCTGGAAGTATAGGGTCTGACAAAGCGGGTGTCAATGTTGACAGGTCAATGAAGAATGAGTATATTGAGATTAAGCAACCTTAGGAGGAGAAATGCCAATGTCAAACAATGAGGAAAGAGACAGGAGGATAGGTTTAAGGGCCTTGCCTCATCTTATCCAACTGGCACGTGAGAGGAAAACAATTACTTATATGGATCTAATGAAACATCTCCAGAGAAACGGAATAAGACTTAACCTTGAGCAGGTTGGAGGTGGTTTGGGGTTCATTAGAGACAGAATATGCATCCCTCGGGAGCTACCGCTGATAAACGCAATCGTCGTCAATAAGAACACTCAACGTCCAAGCAACGACTTTCTTCCTCGGAGTATCGTTAATCCCCTCGCCTCCGATCCCGATTTGCTTAAACGTGTTACCGAGAGATTAATCGAAGATGTATTCGCAAACGCTCAACGGGAGGAGTGGGATAATCTGCTAACAGAATAAAAGCCAGAACTCATTGGAAGGAGTTGACATGAAGAAATACGTTTTGCTTTTCGTGCTCTTGGCGAGCGTTGCGTGGGGCGTCGAGGTTACGGGTATAGGCGGAGGAAACTACCAGAGCTGGGACGACGGGAATGGCAACATAGGCTCCGGCGTGGGCCTGCACGCAGGTCTTCTGGGCGGCATCGGCATAACCCCCTCGTGCCTGCCCGTGTACATAGGAGCGGAAACCGGATTCCTTATTCAATCCGCCAAGTACACCTGGGAAACTGGTTTCGGTGGTGTCGATTTAATTCTTAAATACAACAACGTCGTTATACCTGTTCTGCTTAAAGCCACATTAAAACCAAGCGGAGGCTTCCATATCGGAGCCGGACTGGGACCATCCTTCAGTATTCATACTTCAGGCGCTACTGGAATAGGTAACGATAACTGGAACAGTATGGTTGACATCCCCGAAGACGACTTAAGAACCGACGTAGGATTCCAGGTGAAAGGTGATTTAGGAATAAAACTTATTCCCACGCTGTGGCTCAAGCCTTCTGTTACCGTACAGCTCACCGGAAACCCCTACTCCCCAATTACTCAGGAACGTCAGGGTTCAGAAACAACACTGTACTTCTCGGTTGGTTTGGCAATTAAGCCCTAACACAATCCGGCTTCGTGAATGCGTAAAATCTAAGAAAATTAGAATCGTAAGGGCCGAGTTAAAGCTCGGCCCTTTTTTATTTGTATTGCGATGAATATTAACCCAATATCTCAGCAAGCGAGGATGCGCCCAGTATCCCTGCACGGTCACCGAGTTTAGAGCGCACCACCCTCAGCCTGCGACCGCTAAGCGGCATGGTGTAGTGCTTTAGGGATTCGCGGATCGGCTCAATGATAAGGTCTCCAGCCTTGCTGATCCCGCCGTTGACAACTATCACCTCGGGGTCGAGTAGCTGGACAACATTGCCCAGCGCCCGTCCGATGCGTTCTCCCGCCTCGGCAAAGATTCTCTGAGCAACCTTATCCCCCTCCTTGGCCGCCTGGGCCAGAACCTGGGGGGTGAGTTCTTCAGTGCAAGCCAACCTCGTCAAGCGCGAAGTCAAAGGAGCCCGGCGTTCAGCCATGGCAATGAGGCTCTTCGCACCCACGTAGGCTTCAAGACACCCGGCAAGCCCGCAAGGGCATTCCAGCCCATGGCTTTCAAGCGAGGTGTGCCCGAACTCACCCGCCGCATCGTTGGCCCCGAGGATCAGGCGACCGTCGGAGACGATGCCTCCTCCTACTCCGGTTCCCAGGGTGAAACAGAAAAGGTGCTCGGTCCCATAGCCCCCGAACCGGTACTCCCCCCAGGCAATAACGTTGGCGTCGTTGCCCACCGCAACCGGAACACCGAAGCGTTCATGAAGCATCTCTTTTAAGGGCACGTCCTTCCAACCCACCAGATTCGGGGAAGACCGCACTATCCCTTTGCGGTGATCAATGAGACCGGCTATACCTACACCTATCTGGGATATATCTCGATGATTGTTGATTCGCAGCGTTTCTGCAAAGATACGCTCCACAAGACTCTCCGGCCCCTCCCCCATGAGTGTAGGGATGCGGGCACCGGCTACGATCTTACCTTGCCCATCAACCAGCCCCAGTTGAGCGTTGGTGCCGCCTACGTCCACACCCAGCGATTCAACCGACATAGGCCTTGTAAAGGGCGATGATGCGTTCCTTAAGAGCTTCACCCATCTGAATCCCCCGGCGCTGCATGACGACCTCAGCGGTCGAAAGCAACTTCTTTAGCTCGTAGACGTTGGCCTCGCCCCAGGAGAAGGGGGGTATGTTTTTGGAGCAAAGCCCGCCGCCTAAGACGTTGGCAAAGATGCCGATGATTGAGCCGGTAGGAATGAGCGTCCCTATGGCGATCTTGGTGTGATCCCCAATCAGGCACCCGAACTTCGTAAGCCCGGTGGATAGGATTTCGCCTGCAAGGTTAACCTTGACCTCGGAGTAGTTGTTCTTGAGATCGGAGTTGGCGCTCATCGCACCGAGGTTGACCCACTCGCCCAGGTAGGCGTGCCCGATGAACCCTTCGTGGTGCTTGTTCACGTAGGCATGAAAGATGGAGGCTTCGACCTCGCCTCCGACACGGCAGCACTGGCCAAGGACGGTTCCAGCTCTGAGCCGGGCGCTGTCAACGATTGTGTCAGGGCCGATATAGCAAGGCCCTTCGATAAGGGTCGGGCCTTTTAGGAGCGCGTTGCGGGCGACGGTGACCGGCCCCTTGCGGCAGTCGAGAACCGTCCCTGCCTCGACGCGAGCGCCCTCTTCCAGCCTGAGCGCTGAGCCGTAGACCGTCGCGTGCGGATCAAGTTCACCTTCCACAAGCTCTCCCTCGAAGTCGCGCGTCACCTCAAGCTCAAGGGAAGCAAATATCTCCCATGGGTAGAGTGCTCGTCTGCCTGGAATCCGGCGTTTGCTCAAATCCGTTTCTTCAAGAAAATCCCGGATGCTCTCGGCGCTCTGGTAGCCTGAAAGCGCATCGGTGCCGAACCCCAGGATACGATCGGCTTTATCCACCATCAGTTCGTCCGATTTGACGGCTGAGAGTGGTTCGGCAAATACAGCGCCCGCGGCTAAGAAAAGGTGACGGCCTTGCGGCACGTTGTTGGCATCCCGGGCAAGTTCGGGATGAGTTTCGCAAAGAAGGTCGAGCAACTCCTCCCGAATGATGACACGCACCTCTTCGCCTGAGAGCTTTTCGAGCTTTTCGCGAAAGGTCTTGGCCCCGCAGCGTATTTCGGTTACAGGTCTTAGCGCCGAAAGAGGCTCGAATCGCTCCCATGAGTCCTCGTAGATGAATACCATGCACTGAGAGTAGCGAGGATTGGGCAATTGTCAATAACCTGTGGTTACAATCAAGTTTATCCCTTGCAGGCCCTGGAATTCTCTATCCTGCGCAAGGTGTCTGGGGCTCACCTGAACCCTTAAAAGGCTTGACAAAGGGATTCTCCTGACTACTCTTCAGTTATTAGTTATAGTTTTAGCCAAGGAGGAGGCTATGAAGCAAGACTCAATCGTAAAGCGGGCGGTGTTTTGTATCGGGGCGCTATTCCTAGCATTAGCGGTAACGGAGTGCAAAGTCCAGGAACGATATCTCGTCATCGCCGAAGAAGGCAAGGTTAAAGAAGAGATAGATCTTACCGGCTGGGAATCCGGCGAGGAGTTCGTGGGACTGTATCCGTTCTATTATCCATGGCAAGGAGAAGATACCCTTGACTGGCGGATCGATAACGGCCTTATGTGGGTAAACGGCAAGTTGATCGGGGCTGATCTTGAGAAGATCGCCGCCGAGGATGTACCCGACCCTGAAGCGATTATCTCGGTCAGTACGACGCGCGAACATCTTGCCGAACTCGGGCGGTTTCCGAATCTTATTGCGGTAGCCATGCAAGGGGAGATAGAGGATGCTGACCTCGAACAACTCAAGACCCTCTCCAACCTGAAGGTGTTGTATGTGAGTTGGAGTTCTGTGACCGACGCCGGGCTCGCGCACCTGACAAAGCTTGCGAACCTCAGGGTGCTGGAACTCTTAGACACCGATATCAGTGATACGGGCCTGACACAACTTGAGGTTCTCAAACACCTTAGGGTATTGAACCTGACCGGCACCGACATCAGTGACGCAGGAGCAGCGAACCTGGGGGGCTTTCTTGCAAACCTCAGGGTGTTGTATCTGGTCGGCACTCGGGTGACAGACGCCGGACTCGCACGCCTCAAGACCCTTAAGAAACTCAGGGAGCTGCACCTGTCATTCACCAGGATTGCCGATGCAGGATGTGAACACCTCGCCGAACTTGACAACATTAGCGAACTGTATCTGCCACTCACCAAGGTTACCGACGAGGGGGTTGCGCACCTTGCCTGCTGCAAGAACCTGCGAGTGTTGTGGCTGGGCGGCACCAAGATCACCGACGAAGGATTGAAGAACCTTAAGGGTCTCAAGAATCTGGAAAGTCTATCACTGGGGGGGACCGAAATCTCCGACACGGGGCTTGCGCACCTTAAGCCGGTTAAGAGCCTGCGTGTGCTGTGGCTGCAGGATACCAAAATCACCGACGAGGGAGTGAATCACCTTAAGGGGCTTTCTAACCTCAGGGAGTTGTGGCTCTATGACACGCGCATCTCGGATGAGGCAATACCCACCCTCGCTGGCCTGGCCAATCTGCGAGTACTGAATATAGAAGGAACCGACATCACGGATTCCGGCACGAAGGAGTTGCTGAAGGCCCTGCCTCGATGCGAAATATTCTATTGACGCAGCGGTCCTTAGTGCATTAGAACCAGTGATGGGAATGTGGAGAGTGGTTTACATAAGAGAAGTCGCCGCCTGCGACGAGAAACAACTTCCAAGACGGAGGAGGTTAACTATGGCAAGAAAGGCGATGCTTTTCGCTGCATTCGCAGTCCTTTTTGCAGCGATTGCTGCCCCGCTTGCGGCTCAAGCGGATTACAAGATGCTTGACGTCACCGAAGACGGCAGGTACTACAAGAACCGGTTCGACGTTGCTGACTGGGAGCCTGGAGAGGACTTCATCTACCTTCGCTCCTACTACATCCCCTGGCAGGGTGAGGACAGCATTGACTACGAGATGACCCTGCAGCAGCTTAAGGTCAACGGCGAAGTCGTCGGTGTCAACCTCGTAGGAAAGAAGTGCGAAGACGTAGCCGGCCAGGCAAAGATCGTAACCGTGCAGTGCACCCCCCAGCATCTGGAAGATCTCGACGCGTTCCCCAAGCTGGTTGCCGTAAGTCTGGTAGGGGTCAAGAACGAGGATGACCTCTCCAAGCTCGTCGAACTCCCCAACCTGCGTGCCCTGGATATCGCCTACTGCAAGGTCTCCGATGATGGTCTGAAGTACGTCTCCTTGCTTCCGGAACTGCGCGTGCTGAACCTGGCCAATACCGAGATCTCAGATGCAGGTCTTTCCTACCTTTCAGAACTCAAACATCTACGCACCCTGGACCTTGAAAGCACCGAGATTACCGATGCCGGGATTGCACATCTGAAGGACCTGGGAAATCTGCGCTCGCTCAATCTGTTCCACACCAAGGCTGCCGGAGCCGAGACCCTGGCACTGCGCGGCAAGCCGCTGAAGATCACCGATGCGGGCATTAAGGCGCTCGCAGGGATGGGCAAGCTCTCGGAACTCAACCTGCACGGTGCCGCAATCACGGACGAAGGCGTTAAGGAGCTCTCCAAAATGACACTCCAAACAATGACGCACATGCGCAAGCTCAACCTCAGCGCGACCGCCGTCACAGACGACTGCGTTCCTGCGCTTGCCAAAATGAGGGAGCTGCGCAATCTTGACATTAAGGGCACCGATATCTCGCCTGACAAGGTGGCCGAACTGCGCATGAAGCTGCCGGACTGCGAAATCAACTACTAGGAAGCTCAGGCCGGTAAGGTCTGGAGCTATAACCAATGACATTGGGAGGAGGCTTCAACAGGGGTCTCCTCTTATTTCTTTTCGAAACATAACTTGACATAAAACCTCCACCGCCTATTATCATATAGCAAGTGGTCATTTAACGAGAGCTTACTTTGCGCTAAACGCCGGGCAACCGGCAAAAGAAGGAGGTTTACATGCTTAGGAAGTCCTCGATCGTTCTAATGGCGGTATCGCTTGCCGTCATCCCCTTAACAGCCCAAACCAGCTGGATGAAAACCTACGGCGATGAGTATCACGATGAATGGGGTATGATAATCGAGGAAACCGCAGATGGTGGTTTCGTCGTCTTTGGAAGCATATCTTCCCCAGCGGGCGGAGGCGATATGTGGCTTTTAAAAACCGATGCCCAGGGCGATACCCAATGGACAAAAACCTACGGTGGTCAAGCCCCTGAATACTGTTATTCGGGCCAGGAGACCAAGGACGGCGGTTACATACTTGCTGGTTCCACCGAGTCTTTCGGTGAAGGTAATACAGACATCTGGCTTGTAAAAACGAACGCCGTTGGCGACACCCAATGGACAAAAACCTACGGCAGCTATGGTTACGACGAGGCTTACTCTGTTCAACAGACGGATGACGGTGGATACATAGTTACAGGCACTCATGACGGCTTTACTTCTCCCTGGGACGGAGATATGTGGCTCCTCAAGACCGACTCAAAAGGCGACACATTGTGGACGAAAACCTGGGCTGCTAAACAACCAACCATGACCGACGCAGGCAATTGCGTAAGCCAAACCTCGGACGGAGGCTACATCATTGCTTGCTACGCCGACTATTCTCAAACTACTCAAAACGGCATCGTGGTGATGAAAACCGACAATAAAGGGGATACTGTCTGGGCATACCGCGACACAATCTGGTTTATGGTTTGTGTAGCACAGACCTCGGATGATGCATACGTCGCAACAGGTTTTAACAATCACGACTTGTTTCTTATAAAATTGAATTCAGAAGGTAGTCTCGTATGGAAAAAGTGCTTAGGCGACGCAAGACAGGACTATCGTGATTTCGGGTGGTGTGTCCAGGAAAGCCCTGGCGGCTGCGTAGTGGCAGGTCAATACTCATATAACTCTACCTCAGGAGACGGCGATGTATGGCTTCTGAAATTCGACTCTGACGGCGACACGTCCTGGACCAAGACATACGGCTCCAATCCAGGATACGATGAAGCATTCTGGGTACAGCCGACCTCAGACGGAGGCTATATCCTGACCGGTTCAACCGAAACCTGGTCTTCCGGAGGATCCGATCTCTTCATAATGAAAACCGACTCTCTGGGAGTGGAAGTGAAAGAAGAGCCCTCCGTAGCACACCAACTAGATTTCGAGATAGCATCCCCTATCGGTTCGCGGATTGTGCTGAGGTATAACGATCATCCAAAAGGTTTCCACGCTCAGGTTTTCGACGCATCGGGCAGAAAGGTGGATGAGATAGAATCCCAAACTCAAAGTGGAACTTTGACCTGGGGATCGCATCACAACCCTGGGGTCTACTTCATTGTGCCGACTGACGGAGAGGTGAATGCCTACAAGGTCATCCTAATTAAATAAAGAACATACAAGGGTGTCTGTTCCACATCTCGCCTGCCCCTGCGATCTTTTTGCCGAAGGCAAAAAGGAGCATTTATTCAAACAAGGTCGGCAGGTTCAACCGAAACCAGAAAGGTGGTTATCGTAAAGTAACTTTTCTAAATCCCCCAGGCAGAGGCGTCGGGTAACGGCGTCCTTGACTTCCAACACTCCTCGTAGTAAACTTACGCTATGACCCTTGGAGCGGAAATCGTCAAGGTTGCCGATCTGGCGCGGCTTGAGTTAACGTCGCAGGAACAGAAACGCTTTGGTGCCGAGTTCGAGAAAATAGTCGCCTACTTTGCGGAACTCCAGCGATTGAAGCTCGAAGGCGAGCTGCTGCTCGGCTATCGGTGTCCGCGCACCCCGGATGAACCCAGGAATTACGTCATCGAGGTAGAAAAACTCTCCAAGCACCTCAAAGACGGATACTTTAAGATCCCGCCGCTGCTGGCATGAAAACCTTGCCGTCACTTGCCGAACTCGCCCTGCTCCTCGATCACGGAGAGTATACCGCTGCCAGGCTCGTAGAGGAGATCGAGGCCAACATAGCCGCCAACGAACCGCAAACGAACGCCTACATAAATCTGTTCATCGAGGAAGCAGAGACTAAGGCCCGGCGTCTGGATACTGAGGGAGTGCGTCCCGGCGAGGACAAACCCTTAGCCGGTATTCCCATCGCCGTAAAGGACAACATATGCGTTGCCGATAAGCCCTGCAGCTGCGCTTCAAAGATACTGGAAGGATTCGTGGCTCCTTATGACGCGACGGTGGTAAAGCGGCTGAAGGACGCAGGTGCGATCATTATGGGCAAGACCAACCTTGACGAGTTTGCGATGGGATCATCGAACGAGAACTCGGCCTACGGCCCGGTTCGCAACCCGCTGGATGCAGAGAGGGTTGCAGGTGGATCGTCCGGCGGCTCTGCCGCGGCGGTCGCGTACGGCGGTGCGGTGGCGGCTTTAGGGTCGGATACCGGAGGCTCAGCCAGGCAGCCTGCAGCGTTCTGCGGACTGATAGGGTTCAGACCCTCATACGGCAGGGTCTCAAGATACGGACTGGTGGCGTTCGCATCGAGCCTTGATCAGGTGTGCCCGATCACGAGAACGGTCAAGGATGCGGCGCTTGTCTATTCGGTGATAGCCGGTCCTGATCCCGACGATTCTACCACCTATCCTTCCGAGCCTGATGAGATGGATTTGACCGGCGAGATCAAGGAAGGGACGAAAGTGGGTTACATAAAGGAATGTTTTGACGACCTGGAGGACGAAAGGGTGAGCGACGCGGTGCTTCGCCCGTTCAAGGACGCAGGGATGGAGCTAATCGAGGTGAGCGTGCCGCTGGTCAAGCTATCGGTAGCCGGCTACCAGCTTCTGGCCATGGCCGAGGCGTCTTCGAATCTGGCTAGATACGACGGGATTCGCTACGG
>JAGMDF010000095.1 GCA_023128825.1 Caldifarciminota bacterium
TTCGGCGACGAGGTAACCCGCAGGATACTTATCGGGACGTTCGGTCTCTCAGCCGGCTACATAGACGCATACTACAACACCGCCTTGCGGTACAGGGCGGCGCTGGCCGCCGAATTCGAAGAAGCTTTCAAAAAAATGGATTTCCTCCTCTCCCCCACCGCGCCTACGCCCGCGTTCAAGCTGGGCGAGAAGATTCAAGATCCTCTGGCCATGTATCTATCCGATATCTTTACCGCGCCCGCTGCGCTGGCAGCCTTGCCCGCGATCTCGATACCCGCCCCGGATAAGGTGGACGGCCTGCCCGTGGGGATTCAATTGACCGCGCCGCGGTGGCAGGATGCAAAACTCCTGGAGCTTGCCCATGCAGTCGAAAGACTATGAGATAATAATAGGGCTGGAGGTCCATGCCCAGCTTGCCACCTCCTCAAAGATGTTCTGCCGGTGCGCGGTTGACGTGGACGCGAAGCCCAACACGAAGGTGTGTCCGATATGCCTGGGGCTTCCCGGAGTGCTGCCTCAGGTCAACGACCAGGCGATAAAGCTGGGGATAAGGGCCGCACTTGCCCTGGGCTGCAGTGTAAACCTTGAGAGCCGCTGGGCGCGCAAACACTACTTCTCACCCGATCTGCCCAAGGGATACCAGATCACCCAGTATGAGTATCCTCTGGCAGAGCACGGGGAGTTGGAGCTGCCGGGAATGAATAAAAAGGTAAGGATTCGCAGACTGCACCTTGAGGAGGACGCGGGCAAGCTCATTCATTCGACAAGAAAGACCCTGGTTGACTTCAACCGGTGCGGGGTGCCTTTGGCCGAGATCGTTAGTGAACCGGATATTCGCAGCGTGGAGGAGGCGGACGCCTACCTCAAAGAGCTAAGACTGGTGTTACGGGCGCTGGGGGTGTCCGAGGCTGAGATGGAGCGCGGGCACTTCAGATGCGAGCCGAACATCAGTGTAAGACCGAAGGGCGAGGCGGAGCTGGGGGCTCGCTCGGAGATAAAGAACTTAAACAGCTTCAAGGCGGTTCGTGAGGGGATCGAGCGCGCGGCGAAAGATCAGATAGAGTGGCTGGAAGCGGGCAAGGAGATTGTGCAGACAACCTATCTGTGGGACGAGAAGCTAAGAGAACTCAGGCCCATGCGGGCAAAGGAGACCGCGGCGGATTATCGCTACTTCCCGGAGCCAGACCTGCCGCCACTGATCATTACCGAAGCGGAGATTGCCGAGATCAAGGCATCCCTGCCTGAACTTCCTGCGGCCAAACGAAAAAGGTTGATCGGTGCAGACTTCTCAGAACAGGATGCCGAGGTGCTTGCAGCCGAGCCTCGCTGGGAGGAATACTTCGCCGGGCTTCTGGATGCCGGTGCTTCGATAAAGGAAGCCTCCACCTGGCTCCTGAACGAGACGCGAGGGATCTTAGCCGAACGCAAGGAGACGCTTGCAGAGTTCAAGGTAGTGCCGGATGAGATGGCCGCCTTGATCGGATTCTTGAGGGAGGGTAAGCTTACCCGTCCGGCGGCAAAGGAGCTCCTGACAGCCATGGCCGATAAGGGTAAGGGTGCAGCCGAACTTATGGAGGAGCTTGATCTGGAAGCTGTTTCGGATGAGGGACTTTTGGAGGAGACGGCGAGGAAGGTGATCGAGGAGAACCCGGACGCTTGCGAGCGTTATCACAAGGGAAAGACGAATGTCATAGGCTTCCTTTTGGGCCGGTGCATGGCGAAGCTCAGAGGCAAGGCCGACCCCAAAGCCGTTCGGGAGATGCTTATGAGGTTGCTATCCGAAGGCAAATGAATATAGATCTTAGGAGGATCAAGTGACCCGCTACGAAAAAGGAATCCGTACGATAGTTCACGACTGTCTTGGAACGAAAAGGGAAGAACGGGCGATTGTTATATGCGACAGACCGAAAAGGAAGATAGGTCGAGACCTCTTTGATGCATTAGTCGGTGCTGGAGCCGAAGCTGTACTCTGCGAGATAATCCCGCGCAAGCAGCACTCCGAGGAGCCTCCTAAGTATGTGGCCGATCTCCTGCGTTCGGCGGACGTATTCCTGGTGCCGACATCCAAGTCAATGACCCACACCCAGGCGCGGCGCAAGGCGGTAGGCAACGGTGCGCGCGGCGCGACCCTGCCAGACGTTACCGAGGAGATGATCGCAAGAACCATGAGCGCGGATTATCGAGATATACACAAACGCACCGTGAAGCTTGCAAAAGGGTTTAAAGACGCAAAGCGCATCCACATCACCACCAAGGCTGGCACCGACGTCCAGATCGTAGTAGATGGCCGTGATTTCCGGCTGGATACCGGCGTTCTCGCCAGGCCCGGCTCTTTCTCCAACCTGCCCGCAGGAGAGCTCTACGTTGCGCCGGTAGAGGGAAAAAGTTCGGGCATAGTCGTCTTCGATGCAAGCTTCTCCGGGATAGGCATGCTTTCTCAGCCGATCGTTATCGAAATAGAGAAAGGGATCGCTAAAAAGATCAAGGGCGATCGCGGCAAGCTTGCAAAGATGCTTGATGCCGCAGGTCCCAATGGCCGGAACCTGGCAGAGCTTGGTATAGGCACAAATGATAGAGCCAGGATCACCGGCAACGTTTTGGAAGACGAGAAGGTTATGGGTACGATCCATCTGGCGTTCGGGGATAACTCGACCTTCGGCGGCAAGGTCAAGGTTGACGTCCATCTCGATGGTCTGGTGCTCAAGCCGACCGTAGAGGTGGACGGGAAAGAGATTATGAAGAATGGTCGCCTCATGTTTTAGGCTGTGCTTGCTCCTCCTGCTTCTGGGAGCAGGGGAGGGCCGCATACGACGCATCCGGTTCAAGGGAAACCGTCACTTCTCCAGCTCGCGGCTCAGCAACGTTATCTACACCACCCGCAAGGAGTTATATAGCCCTTCCATGGTAGTGGCCGATTCGGCGGAACTGGTAAGATTCTACCGCAACCAGGGCTTCAGCTGGGTTGAGGTGACCACTCAGTATCTTGCATCCAGAGATAAACTTACCTACTATATAAATGAAGGTGAAAGGCTCAAGGTCAAAAGCATCAGGGCCATAGGAGCCTCGGCAAGCGATGAAAATGCTATCCTTGCCAAGATTCCTATCAAGAAAAGATCCCCCTTTACACTGTTTGGAGAGCAGGAGACCGAAAGGTTAACGAAGAAATACTACAAGGACCGCGGCTACCCCTACGTGGTGGTTAATATAGATACCGTTACTTATGGGACCGAGGTAGAATTGACCTTGAGCGTAGTCCCGGGCAAGCGTACCTGGATTTCAAGTATAAGCTTCAGCGGCGTTGCCCCTTCGGCGGTAAATCCAGACTTTCTCATGCGTACAACCGGGTTAAAAGCTGGGGAGCGTTACTCGGCCGCGAGGCTTGACCGAGCCAGTCGGCTTCTCTACTCGACCTCGTTGTTCTCGCGCGTCAGGATGAATCTTCTGGCGGCTTCCTCAGGACGCGAAGACTCCCTTGATGTAGTTTTCCAACTAACCCCTGCCAAGACACGCGCCGTGCTTGTAGGAGGCGGTGTTCAGACGGCTGAGAATGAGTTCATACCTGACAGGCTTCTTCTTTCCCTCGGTTGGGAGCATCTCAATCTTCTTCACCGAGGCGTAACATTATCGAGCGAGGTAACCCTGAGTCCAACCTTCCGAGGCAACTACGAGACTGGTTTTGAAATACGCAACCGCTATCCGAACATTCTGCCCTGGGGACTGGCACTTGCCCTTTCACCCTACTGGAAGCACCGCCTTAACCGCGATACGGTTAACATATTTACCCACACCCTGGGAGGAGAAGCGGGGATTGAGAGGGATTTTTCGGATAAACTGAGGGCAGGTCTCTCGGCGCAGGCCAAAAAAGTTTGGCAAATCCCTGAAAACCTGCCCTTTGATGGAACCGGCTCAACCAATTTCCTGCGTTTATCTCTCATCTACGACAGCCGCGACGACTTCTTCAATCCCAAAAGCGGGGTATTCTTCTCCCCCTATGCGGACTGGGCGGGCAGGCCTTTTGGTGGTAACAATGACTTCTTGCGGCTTAATGCCGAGCTGCGCAACTACCTTGCTTTACCGTTTGGCTCGGTGCTTGCCTGGAGGCTTCGCGGCGGTCTGATCGCTCCGCATTCAGGGATGAGATACGAGGATATATCTTTATTCGAGAAGTTCACCCTTGGGGGTTCGGGCACCGTTCGTGCTGTCTCAGACCGTGCCCTCGGCCCTGATTCAATCCTGGTTAACTTCCGACCCAACCCGCCGGATTCTGTGACAGGAGAAGTAGACACCACTTGGTTTTTTGACCACTATGGAACCTTCCTGCTCCTCTACTCGTTCGAGCTGCGCACCCCGTATATGTTCAACAACCTGATAGGCTTTGCTTTCTTCGTGGACGTAGGAATGTGTGCGCGCGATGGTGACGCGATCCGCGATGAGGACCGTGCCTGGGGACCTGGCGCAGGGATCAGGATAAACACCCCAATAGGGCCGGTGCGTATCGACTACGCCAAGAACGCCGCCGAGCCTTTCAAACCATTCAAAGAGAGCTGGACCCTGGGCGGAAGGATCGAACTTGGCTTTCTTCAAGCGTTTTAGGCTTCGTCGGGGCGAGCGCCATCCCGCTCTGAGCCCCTGGCGGAGATGGATGCGCTTCCTGATAATCGCCGTGGTCTCCCTCATAGGTATGGCAGCTATGGCCTACTTCCTTAGAACCCCGCTGCGCGACGACATCATCCGGCAGCTCTTGAGGATCGCCGAAGAGCAAGGCGTCTGCGTTGATTACGATGCCGTGTGGGGCGACCTCTTCGGCGGGATCAACCTCTCCAATCTTAGTGTAATCCAGGATGCAGATCATTCCTTTTATGCCGATCAAGTACAGTTATCCTATCGCCTTATCCCTTATCTTCTTGAAAAACGCATCGATATAAGGTCGGTGCGGTTAATCCGGCCCCGCGTGCGCTGGGTATTGCCTGAAGAAAAGAAGGAGGAGAGAGAGCCTTTGGATCCCGGCTTCTCGCTTGACCTGGCTTCATTTCACATCCGCAGCGGTTATGTGGAGCTGGCAGACACCTTGATGGTTGAGGGAATCCAGCTCGACATGAGCTTACACGTGCGTCCGCACCATATCAATGGACGCCTGCGCCGCGCCTCTGCCCTCCTTCGATTGAACGGCGAGGAACGTCTGCGCCTGCGTTCGGCCAAGACCAACTTCGCCTACGCAGCACCTGATACCGTCCATCTGGATGATCTGCTGTTGCTCACCCAGCGCTCCAAGCTGAGGGGCGAGATACATCTTGAAGGAGGAGGTTGGGATGTGGGGTTTAAGGAAGCCAGCATTGATCTTTCCGAGATTGATCCCGAAACGCTTGAGGGCCGCCTTGCCGCCCAGGGCAGGGTGGGAGAAGACAGCACAGGTTTTGGTGGGGGATTCACGCTCGACCTTGAGGGTGCAAGGGTCGGCGAGTTCAGCATCGCGGATGTGAATATGGCACTAGGGGGAGAGGGGGGAAACTTCGAGATCTCACTCTCCGCAAGCGATCCTGGCCTGGGAAGGATAGCGAGTGCGGGCACTATGCGGTTGGAAAGGGAGGGCGTAAGCGTTGATCTTGCTATTGAAGAAGTTGAGCTTTTCCCTGCCCCGGGCTGGCCTGTGAGCTTCAGTGGCAAATTAGCCGCGGGCTACCGCTTGCAGGAGAAGGAGGGGGAGATTAAGGGTACGCTGGAGGAGATAGGTATCCGCACGATGCGTTGGGAGCACTGCCGTTTCGACGCCGCGTTTGCCGGAGAAACAATCAGGCTGCGTGAGTTCCTGCTAACGCAGGGGTTCGCACGTATCCAGGCTGAGGGGGTATTCTCGCCGGATACAATCACAGGCTCGGTGGGCATCCAGAGCTTCCAGATGGCAAGCCTGGGCGAACTCAACCCTCTGGGTGCACCAGCAGAGGTGGATGCAGAGCTGGAGGTTGAGGGGGATAAAGACGCTCCAAAAATCTCAGGGATTGTCCTTGTTCGTTCTGATGAGGCGTTCTTTGAAAGGATAGAAGCGAATCTTGCGTCCTTCGATCCATTAAACTTCGCCGGAACAGCAACCCTTGACGTGGGAGGAGTCACCGGGGTTGTGAAAGAAAAGATCGACCTTAAGGCCACTATCGAAGACGGTTTCCTGGAAGCCGCTGCATCCGCCGGTCCTGATATGTCTTTAACAACCAAGGGACTGATAACATTGGACTCTGAAAACAACATCTATGAATACGGTTGCGAGGAGCTTATTCTGGTCGTCTCAGCGGATACAATCGAGAACCGCTTCCCCTTTGTTTTCGGCCAGGCCGCCGACTCTATCTATCTAAGCCCTACCTTCCTGTTTGTGGGTGCGGGCGAGCTTGCCACCACAGGCTCGTGGCGGCCGGGCAAGCTGCCGCGCTGGGAACTTTCACTCTACGATATTGAGCTTGCCACCCTTGGCCGGATATTTAACCTGCCTGCGAACTCGGGCGGCTTAATATGGGGGCAGATAGCCAGCCGTGGAGAAACCGAAGACCGGACTATACACCTTGACCTGGGTGCCGCGGATCTGCGCGTAGGGGATATGGAGGCCGACAGCCTGAGTTTTACAGGCATTCTCGATACCTCAAAACTTGAGTTCGATGTGGCTTTTATCCTCGGGCAAGGTCGCTCCACCGCCAGAGGTTACCTGTGCTACGACCTGAAGGACAGCATACCCATACAGTCTTTCGATGTCCATGCACATCTCGATAACATCGGGGTATGGCCATTTGAGTTCCTCAAGGATATATTTGAGATTCGGACCGGGGAGGTCAAAGGCGAGCTTCACGCATCAGGAACTCTTGCTAATCCAGATATAGAGGGATGGGTAAACGTTCGCAATGCTGAACTTTACGTACCGGCAATAGACCTTACCAGTGAACGTGCCGATGCTGACATCCTGTTTGACAACGGCAGGGTGATAGTAGATCGCCTCGACGCAAATATAGGTACAGGTAGTATCGAGGGTCGAGGGGATTACACCCTGTTTACCGAACCCTATCCATTCTTCTTCGGTTTTCGTGTGCAGGATGTAGTATTCTCACCTGAAAGACATATCTCAGCTGTCTGCAGTGGAAATCTGACCCTTGAAGGAACCTATATAACCCCGCTTATGATAGACGGCAAGATGGATATTAAGGACGCCCTCGTCACTTACGGTCTCGGCGACGAGATGCGAGTTATCTCACCGGCTGCCACTGTTCCCGACCCGTCCAAGCCGCCGCCACCTCCAACTTACCTCAACCTGGTAATCAAAGGGGAAAAGAACATCTGGATCCGCAACAACGACATGGACATAGAGGTGATCCCCGATCTTGAGATTATACTACGCGACGACCCGATGCCTCAGATAATAGGGGATTTGCGGGTAAAACGCGGAAGTGTCTACTACCTTGACCATCAGTTCCGACTCGACCCTGCCCGAAGCAGGATCATCTTTCCACCCATAGAGGAACTGGATCCGGAATTCGATATATGGGCATCGATGCGAACGAGCGAACTCGACTCAAGCCGCGGGAAACCGGAAGTTATAGAAATTACCCTGCACATGGCAGGCACCCTTACCGAGCCGATACTTGAGTTCTACTCCGATCCGCCTGTATGGTCAGAGTCGGAGATCATATCCTATCTGCACATGCACCTTGCTACTGCCTTTATCCAGGGTGTGGTAAGGGACGTAACCAGCCCGATTCAAAACTGGGCTCGCCTTGATGTCTTTTCAATCGAGGACTTCGCAATGCAGGACGTACCGACCAAGGTAACCTTTGGCAAATACATAAGCGACAAGTTGTTTGCCTCCTATACCTTAGCCATTTCCCAGCGTAGGCCAGGCGAGAACCAGCACCAGTTCAGGGTTGAGTACGACGTGGGAAGGAACCAGGATATCATCCTTGAACGAGACGAAGAGGGTGCGCATAACCTGCGCTACCAGATAAAGCTGCGCTACTGATGGTAATCCATGCGGCAATACTGGGCCGTCCTCTTGATCTACTGCGTTATCGAGGCGATTCTTCGCTTGCCCCGGGTGATCTGGTGCGTGTGCCTTTGGGAACCCAGTGCGTTCCGGCATGTGTGGTTTCGAGGAAAGAGGGGGATGAGGAAGACCTAAAGAAGGTTGAGGAGGTGATTGTCCCAAGACTGTTTCCGCAGCAACTCCTTGATTTAGCTGAACATATCTCAAGCCAGCACCTTGGATTTCTGGGCGAGGCGTTGGGATTAATCCTGCCTCGAGATATAATGATGCCACCGAAACGCAGGATCAAAGAACCCCGGATCGAAAAAGATCAGAGAAGACTCAAGATGCGGACGGACGAGAACCGGATACTTCAGACGTTCAAGAAATCATCAAAGCCGATGCTCGTGCACTCCTCTGCCGATTACACCGGGCTTGTGGTTGAACTTGTACGCGACGTGATGGGCAAAGGTAAAGAGGCGCTCCTTATCTTCCCTGACGAACCCGGCCTTGCGCGTTTCTATGAACGAACCTCGCCCTATATGCCGCTTGCACTCTATCATTCCGAGATGGGACAGGGCGAGCGCAGGAGGGTATGGCATGGGGTAAGACAGGGCCTCCTGCCTCTGGTTGCAGGACTGCGCTCCGCTGTGCTTCTGCCGTTTACGAATCCGGGATTGATCGTGCTCGCGGACGAGGAGTCGGACTCGCACCGCGTGCGCTCGCACCATCTGCACTACAACGCCCGGGACCTGGCTGTTTTCCGTGCAGAAAAGGAGGGTGCTCGCGTTCTGCTCTTCTCCCATGCCCCCTCCCTTGAGACATCCCATAAGGCACGAAGCGGCAAACTCGCCTGGATAGAACACCGGGTTGCACAGCACGGCAAGGCCCTTATCGTCGACATGAAGAAGGATGGGGAAGCAACGATCCTCTCCAAAACCCTGCTTGAGGAGATCAAGGCGGCGAGGGAGCGAGGGATGCAGGCGCTCCTGCTTCTGAATCGCCTGGGGCTGGCAGCAAGGCTCCTGTGCCTTGACTGCGGGCATGTGCCTACCTGCCCAACATGCGACATGCCGTTCAAGTTCGTAGGCAAAGGCGCAGCTCTGGTGTGCCCTATCTGTCACAATGAGATTCCCGCGCCAGAGCACTGCTCCGAGTGCGGGGGTGCACGCTGGCAAAGCCTCTCCTTTGGCCTTGAAAGCCTGGACAGGGAACTTAAGCGATGCTTCCCCCACGATAGACTCTTAAAGATAACCGCCGAGCACAGACCGATTATTGAAGACGCACAGCAAGCGGAGATCATATACGGAACGATCGCCGTCCTGGAGTACCTGCCGCCGAAGGTTCAGGTGGCGGCGTTACTCTCCTGGGATGCGGAGCGAAGCCGGGCAGACTTCAGGGCGGCGGAGCGCGCGTTCCGGAACGTCGCGTACCTGCGAAGGATACTGACGTCGAGCACTCACAGTCGGCTCGTCGTCCAGACGTTCAGGCCGCGCAACCGGCTTCTTTTGTGGGCGCTTCGGGGGGATTACGAGTCGTTCTTTCAAAGCGAGGTGCGAAGACGCCGGGAACTGGGGTATCCTCCCTACCGCAGGCTGCTTCTGTTCGAGGCCGGACGCAGAAACGTATGGGATGCGGAAAAGCTTCTGGAGGCTATCAAACACGATGGGGCCGAAGCCTTAGGCCCTTACCGGGGCAGGAGAGGCAGGAGCCGTATTCTGGTGAAGATACGCCGCGACCTTGAACCCGCTGATCTAATAGACGCCCGCACCCTGCTGCGCTCCGGCTGGCAGGCAGAGGTTGACCCAGTAGAAATACTATAATCACCCCGGAGGCATCCCTATTCATCTCTAAGATACATCTATTGAGCAACTGATATTGAGTGAACACATTTAGAACAAAGAGGCTAGCCTTCAGGCTGGCCTCTTGGACTTTTAGGTGTGGGAATTATTCTTCTTCCCAGCCTTCTTCTATTTTGTCTTCGCCTACCTTCTCGTATCCGATGAAGAAGTTAATGCCTACGGTGGGTGTGTGGGGGTAGAAGCCGTCTACGTACACGTCATCGTAAGTGCCTTCGGCATTCCAGGAAGCGTTGGTCTCAAGCGGGACCAGGTAGCGGGCCTTTGCCTCAAGTCCCACCACTACGCGGCTTTCGAACTTCCAGTAGTAAGCGAGCCCGACACCGGCAGCAAGGGAGAAGTTATTATAGTCATAAGACCACCCCTCACCGTCGCCGTCATCGGGTGAGCCGAATCCTGTTCCAATCTCCGCGATTCTGAGGTGAATGTTATAGTCGCCCATCCCGATAACAGGCCTTAAGCGCAGGTGGTCTGAGAGATCTATGATGTAGCCGAACTCAGTGAGATTGATCTCGTGGCGGAATGCGGCCTTGTAGTCTCTGCCCGAGGCGGTCTGCCAGGAGCAGGAATTCCCTCCGCCGAGGGTGAAGTTCCATAGCCGGAGAATAAGCGGTGTGGAAAGCCCCACCTGGTAAGGAGCAATGTTCGGGATGTTGTATGCGGAGAGGGCTTCGTGCATGGGCTTCATGTTGGTCAGGGTAGCCGACACCCCTGGACCGCCGTAGATACCCCAGTCCAGACCGAACCCCACGGCTGCCAGTGCGAAAAGAACGATAAGTATGCGCTTCATTCCCACTCCTCCCACTCGTCGTCATTCGTTTCAACCCGGGAGCTGCCGCCGAAGACAACACCTACGGAGACGAAGGGACCATCCATGTTGAAGCTCACTGCATCCTTATCTATGGAGTAGCCGTGCTCGTCCCACCAGTCGGAGTCATAGATTGGGTAGAGATAGCCGCCCTTGACGTTCAACCCACCGAAAGCGGTCTTGCGCTCATTGGCAGGGAAAAGAAGTGTTATCTCGGCTGCGGCACCTACGTTGAGGAACCCCTTGCCCGCGTCGTAGCTTTCGTCGTCTGCAAAGAAGTCATCGTTGGCGGTGTCACCGTCAGCCGGTGGACCAAAACCGGCGCCTGAGCGGAAACGACCGATATGCAGACCCATACCGCCGCCGCCCAGCTGCAGCGAGGGACCGATCAGGACTATATCCGCGATGTTGAAGCGGTAGCCGAACTCGCCGTAGCCCATTCCGTAGCCCATGATGGCCTTGGAGCTGTCGCCTGTGGCTTCCTTAAAGAAGCC
>JAGMDF010000096.1 GCA_023128825.1 Caldifarciminota bacterium
CCGGAGAACTCAGGGCCGCGCGAGCCGCCAAAGAAGGTGTCGTTATAGCGGGCAAGCTCGGCGTTGAGCCCCTCGAAGCTCGGCATCATCCCCATTGCCATGGGGCCGCCGAAACCGCCTGCCTGGACGGCAAACGCCGCCGTTACCACCGCCAGTGCGATTACTATGGCACGTTTCATCTTCAGCCTCCTTAAGGGTTTACGTACCTTGATCCAATATCCTTAATCCTTAAAGCCTCTCCTCCACCGGAGGCTTTTATGTGAGATTAAGACGAATTCTACCCCTTAAGGTTGCGAAAGTCAACTGCCCAAAACTGCCACAACCAAGTCAGGTTTGAGTGCAACTCGTCGCAAAAAAGCTGGACAAAAGATGGTCAAAAGCTGGTCAAAAGGTGGACAAAAGTTGGACAAAATGGGGCGATTTTGGGGTATTTTTGAGGGTTTTGGGGGTAAATCCCCGCCCCCTTTATCCCCCTACCCTATGGGGTGCAGTTAGCACCCCAAGGGGCACACTGTCCACCAGGGAGGGGGAGTTAATGGATCAGGATCGCCTTGTGAGTGGTAGCTGACGCGTCACCCTCAACCCTGACGAAGTAGACACCACTGGCGAGTGCCCCGCGTCCTCGGGAATGAACGGTATGGGGTGTTAAGGAGTCAAAATGTAGGGGCCGGTTTTTAAACCGGCCCGAATATTATGATCGGGCCGACCTGACGCGAAGCGCACAACCGAAGGTTGTGAACGTCAGCCCCTACGAACTTGACGGAGGAAGTGTAAGAGAAGGTGTCATTGCGAGGAACGAAGTTCCGAAGCAATCTCATATATGGCAGTTGCCGATGATTTTGGGATATGTAAATATTTTCTCGACCATGTGTTATGAGATTGCTCCGCAAGCGTCACCCTCCGGAGCTTCGTCGTAACGATCCTTCGGATCGTGCTCCTCGCAATGACGCGGTCATGGTACTCCATAATTCTCCATCTACTCCCAAGGAGTCCTGTCGCAAATTCAATTGGACTGAAGAATTCTCGATCATTTTCTATTTGTACATATAGGTGTCCACAAAAGGGCATCTAAAGGATCTCATATGGGTAATAACGAAAAGGAGGAATTTTGGTGGGAATTCATCCAAGACCTTCTCTTGGCTGTTCTTAGCCATCTCCTCTTAGATTTGTTAGACAATCTCTTTTAAGTATAGGGGCACGGCATACCCTATGAGATGCCAAGCATCTCAAGGGGCAGGCCCTGCCGTGTCCCTACCGTCTCGGTTTGACATAACGTCCTCATGATAGCTCTGCGATCTTTCTGCCGAAAGCCAAAAGGAGCAATCAAAACAGCTCGTCAAGCTTGTAGTAGGCTGCATCCTCCAGAGGATCCCACAGATCTTCCCCGTAGGCGAACCAGAAGTCGCGGTTATCGGTACGGATGAGTATCTTCATCACCGATATAAAGGTGCTAACCGAGTCTTCCAACTGCCACGCACGCTGAGTGGTTACTGCGGGGTTCTCGATCAACGCATTGAGCAGTCTGGAGTAACGGTAGCAATAGGCGGGTTCGTACAGCTTGCGGTGATGGTTGGTGGCTATGAGGTGATCCGGGGCGATGTCCGGTTCGTCACTCGGATACCTGATAGCTATCCCCGCGTTGTTAGCTTCCACCACACAGGGGAGAACCGCATTGCTTCCCAGTGCAGGACCGGCACAGTGGATGATATGCGTGCCGATGCGGGGATGATCAGCAATGGCGGCGTAGATGTCCTTTGAATCATGAGTGCCGCCGCCGTTGTAATCCGCGTTCTCAATCCCCTGACGAATAGACCACAATATCGGCCAGAACTTGCCGGATTCGTCCTGCAACACGTTGTGGTTGCCCAGGTTGTATGACGCACAAACCCCGTCCTCGGAGACGCCGGACAGGCAGCCTATAAAGAAAGGATAGGCGAAGGAAACCCAGCCCGTCTCCGAATCGTCCTCCGACTGGTAAACAACGATTACCGTATTATCGATGAGAAGTTCGTCGGTGGTCCAGTCCAGGATGCGGCAGCAGATGAGCCCGCCTGCGAGCTGTGGATCGGATTTTGTGGCATCACCCCATGCGGAAAGAGACGAACATTGTATGCTTCCGAGATCGAGCCCGAAAAAATCCGGTACGAACTGGGCGGTATAAAGGTCGGTAAGGTCTACTTCCCTGCCCAGGAACTCGCTTGAGGTGGACCAACCGGAGTCGGCGCATACCTGCCTCCAGCCGTCCAGGAGACCCGCAAGTTCCTCGCCGTAGGGAGTCTGGTTAGGATCAACGCAGTGATCTGTAACGTAGGGCCGGACATTGACCTCATAATTCTCCACCCCGCCAAAGTGGTCGAGAAGATAATAATCAAACATCTCGAGGAAGTTCTTACCCAGAAGATAGCCCTGGGCATAACCCATCTCGTAATGCGAACCCCAGACCGTGAGGACGCTCTGCCCTCCCTTGGTCTCCAGGCGGCCTTTTAGCTCCTCTTCCCGCTGGCAAGAGTTAAAAAGCAGGAGTGCAAGTATTGATAAAACCAGGAATGAAATTAAACGTCGGACTGATTTCATTTTACCTCCATGAGTTCAGGTTATTGTATCTGTTGCGCTTAGGCTGTCAAGCATATCACCGTCGAGAAAGTAATCGGGCCGACCTTATACCCGACCGTGGCACGCTGAGGTCGGCCCATACGATCTTGTCCACCTTCGATTCCAACCCACAAATTATCTGTAGGGGCACGGCATACCCTATGAGATGCCAAGCATCTGTAGGGGCAGGCCCTGCCGTGCCCCTAATAATTCCTGCGTAACCTCTCTTTATCCACAATCACACTATACTTCTGACCTTCCACTACAACCTCGCTTGCGTCAATCAGTCTCAGAGCATTTTCATCCGTAAGATTCCTTTTGTCAATATACACTTCTAATCCCCAGTAAACAAAATTGAGAAGAGATTCTATCGTATTGAACTTAGAAATCATCCTCTCATGCACATGGACATCCTACATTCAACGTTGAAGTGCA
>JAGMDF010000097.1 GCA_023128825.1 Caldifarciminota bacterium
TTCCGGATTTCGTCAAATCTGAAGAAAAGGTTTTGGATCAGGCTTCTGCCCCTTCTGAATCTGCGGCGAACGTATCAGCGTTTTTCTCCTTTCCGGTTCTTTCAGGCAAGGGCGGGACCGGAAAGACCATGCTTACCGCCTGCCTTGTCGCTGCGTGGCAAAATAAGGTGGCGGCTGATGCCGACGTTGATGCGGCCAATCTGGGGATACTGTTTTCCGGTAAGGTCAAGGAGCGCATCCCCTTCTCGTCCGGGCTTAAGGCCGTGATCAATCCTGAACTGTGCACCGGTTGCGGCAAGTGCGCACAGAGCTGTCATTTCTCGGCGATTGTTATGAAGAACGGCAAAGCGGAAGTCTCCGAGCTTACCTGCGAGGGGTGCGGTTTGTGTCAGATCGTCTGCCCTGTCGAACCGAACGCCGTTGCATTGCATAGACCGCTTTCAGGTCAAATTAAAATCATGCAAACTTCGTATGGGGAGATGGTCACAGCGGAGCTTTTTGCGGGAGCCGAGGCATCAGGCCGGCTTGTTACCCAGGTTCGCAAGCACGCTGAGCGTATCTGTTCTGAGAACGGCGCAGGGAATATCCTCATAGACGGTTCGCCTGGGATAGGATGCCCGGTCAACGCAGCACTTACCGGTACGTACGGGGTTCTGTTGGTAGCCGAGCCGAGCATCTCCAGCCTGCACGACCTGGGGCGGATACTCGAGTTGCTTGACTTCTTTTCACTGAAGCGCTGGGTTGTCATCAACAAGTATGACCTGTCTCTAAAGCTCACCGAAGAGATCGAGGGGTTTTGCAGGGATCAGAACGTGCCTGTTCTGGGTCGAATTCCGTTTGACCGTACCATTACCGAAAGCATAACAAGGGCTCAGATTCCGTCCATGGATCCCTGCTGCAGCCAGGCCGGGCTTCTGCAAGAGATAGCGGAGAGGGTGTTAGCCGAGTTTGAAAAGGAGAAAACATGAAAAGACAAGGAACAGGACAAGGTGGAGGACAAGGTATGGGGCAAGGTCAAGGGCAAGGAGGAGGGCTTGGTCAGGGGCAAGGAGGGCGAGGAATGGGTCGAGGCGGCGGTCAGGGTATTGGCCCTGGTGGCGAATGCGTTTGTCCGCAGTGCGGGGCAAGGATTCCGCATCGCAGAGGGGTCCCGTGCTTCGAGGAGACATGCCCCAAGTGCAAATCAAAGATGATTCGTGGATAAGATTCGTGTAAACAAAAATAAAGAAAGGAGACAACATGCCAGGCGGAGATAGAACAGGACCCGCAGGTCAAGGACCAATGACCGGTAGAGCCGCCGGTTTTTGCGCAGGTTACCAGGTTCCCGGATACATGAACTCCGGATTCGGTCGCGGCTGGGGCAGAGGATTTGGTCGCGGCTTCGGTAGAGGTTATGGTAGAGGCATGGGCTGGGGCCGCGGCTGGGGGCCCGGCGGGGCATACCCCGGCTATGCGCCCGGATACTACCCTCAGGAAGCCCCGGCTTATCAACCACCTTCCCGCGAAGACGAGCTTCACATGCTGCGCGATCAGCTCAAGTACGCCGAGGAAGACATGAAGGCGATGCGTGAACGCATCGCCGGGTTGGAAAAAGAAGCTAAGAGCACGTAAACCAAAAGGGGGAGGTTGATACCTCCCCCTTAAAGCTTATAATCCAGTATGTCTGATGAGCAAACCGGGGCTGAGGTCTGGAAAAGGCTTTTCGGTGAAGGCTCGGATACCTTTCTCGATCATGCCTACGAACCGCGCAACGTTGGCGAGGTGCAGAACGCGGACGTATCGGTAAGCTACACTGGCGCTTGCGGCGACACCATCCATCTTTCGCTTCGTGAGCAGAACGGCAGAATCAAAGAGATTCGTTTTCTGACCGACGGCTGTGAAGGAACTTTAGCGTGCGGCAGCGCGATGAGCACCCTTGCCTGGGGCAAAACTCTTGAGGAAGCGGCAGGTATTACCGCTTCTGCAATCAAGGACTTCCTTGACGGCTTGACGCCTGAGCACGAGCACTGCGCCCAGCTTGTCGCTGCCGCGCTTCATCAGGCGCTGGCCGAGTTGGTTTGCAAGAGACGGAAACAGGAATGATGCCTATCTATGTTTACAGACGTCCGCAATGCGGCAAGGTCTTTGAACGGTTCCATGCAATGAGCGAAGACCCAAAAGCGCTGCTGCGAAAATCCATAAAATGGAGGAATAGATGAAGATAGCCGTATCCAGTAACGGAAAGACCCTTGATGATCAGGTTGATGTGCGGTTCGCTCGCGCACCTTACTTTCTTATCGTTGACGGTGATCAGGTTGAGGTAGTTGCCAATCCAAACCTTTCCGCCGGCGGAGGTGTTGGCGTGCAGACTTCTCAGATGTTTGCCGATCGGGGAGTCAAGGCGGTAATTGCCGGGAACTTCGGTCCCAAGGCGTTCCAGGTGCTTACCGTTGCAGGAATCAAGGCCTATTCGGTAGGGGGCAAGAAGGTTAAAGAGGCGATTGAACTCGTAAAAGAAGGCAAGATTCAGCCGGTACAGGCCGCGAACAAAGCCTCTCATTGGTGAGTTTGCTTTACGGTAAAGGAGAAGAAATATGAAGATAGCGGTTCCTACCGATGATGGTAAGACCATATCTCAACATTTTGGCAGGGCGCAGAGCTTTGTCATATTCGAGGTTGAGTCGGGAGAGATTACCTCTAAACAGTTGATCGAAAGCAATACCCCGCATTCCGGGTCTCATTCAGGTCAAGGGCATGATGCTGGTGGGTGGTTCATGTCTGCACTCAAGGGTTGTGAGGTGGTAATAGTTACTGGCATGGGCCGTAGGGCGATTGCTCATTTTGAATCTGCGGGAATCAAGCCGGTGTTCACCGATGTGACCGATGCCGAGGAAGCGGTAAAGGCCTACTCGCAGGGTACACTCAAATCACTCGGTCGTACTGATTGCGGGTCTAGCTGATCTGCATTCTACGGCGTTTCTGTGTAATGCAGGGTTGACTCCGGAACCAGATTGAAAGGCCGGCGGCGATTTTTCGTGCTTGACTTTGTAGAAAAGACTCGGTAATATCTATAGATGGTTGACGCGGATCGCTTCCTCCTCACCGCCCGATACGTGGTTTCGATGGATGAAGAGAGCAATGTCTTTTCTCCAGGCTACGTTGAGATCGAAGATAAAAAGATTAAGTCTGCCGGTCCAATCGATACAATCCCTGAAGGTAGTCGTGTTGATTACGGCAACTCGGCAATAATCCCCGGTTTTATCAACTCGCACACCCATGCCGCAATGACGCTTCTGCGGGGCGTTGCCGATGACCTACCTCTTGATGATTGGTTAGAGGGCCACATCTGGCCATTGGAAGCGAAGTTCCTTTCCCCTGAGTTCGTGCTGGCTGGAACCCGTCTCGCCGCCGCAGAGATGCTCAAAGGCGGAACCACCCTTTTTGCCGACATGTATTTTTTTGAAGACGAGGTTGCAGAAGCATCGAAAGAGACAGGAATCCGCGTGCTCCTGGGTGAAGGGATACTTGCCTTCCCAACTGCGTCTGCAAAGGAGCCGGATAAGGTCTTTGATCTTATCCGCAGCCAGGTCGAACGCTACCAAGATGATGAGCTTGCAAGTGTCCACATCGCGGCGCACTCGACCTATGCCACCTCAGAGGAGCAGCTGCGGCACTGTGCAGAGCTTGCCGGAGAGTTCAATCTTCCGATTCAGATCCACTGCGCGGAGACCGAGAAGGAGGTAAAGGAATCTCTTGCAAAGCACGGCAAAAGCCAGGTTGCCTATCTTGAAAGCCTGGGTCTTCTCGATGCCCGCATCGGCCTGGTGCACATGGTGTGGCCCCAGGAGCAAGACTGGAGCCTCCTCAAGCGGGACAATATCAGCGTCATCTCCTGTCCTCAGTCCAACCTCAAGCTTGCATCGGGCATCCCGCCTTTGGCCCGATACATTGATGAAGGAATCCGAGTCTCTCTGGGAACCGACGGCGCCGCATCCAACAACAATCTTGACGTGTGGGAGGAGATGAGGCTTGCCGCTTTCCTGGCGAAAGGCAGCAGCCTTGACCCTGCAAAACTCCCGGCCAGACAAGCCCTGCGCATGGTAACCATAGACGCGGCCCGCATCTGGGGGACCGACGAGTGGTTAGGATCATTGGAACCTGGAAAGA
This sequence comes from Caldifarciminota bacterium, assembly GCA_023128825.1. Lineage (GTDB taxonomy): Bacteria > Hydrothermota > Tepidihabitantia > B3-TA06 > B3-TA06 > B3-TA06. The sequence continues at coordinate 4,147 of JAGMDF010000097.1, forward strand.
AGGCCGACTTGGTAGTCGTGGACCTCTCCAACCCCCACACCACACCTACCTACGATATCTACTCGACCCTGGTCTATGCCGCCTGTGCAGCGGACGTTCGGGACGTGTTTGTCGCCGGTCGCAGGGTCGTAAAGGAAGGCCGCATCACCACCTTGGACGAGGAGTCCGTTCTTGCCGAGGCGAACGAGTGGTCGCAAAGAATCGCCTTGACTCGGAGTAATGTCTAAGGTACTCGTGACCGGCGCGTCAGGCTTCCTTGGCTCTCATATCTCGGAAGCGGCGCATGAGGCGGGCTATGAGGTCCATGCCCTGATCCGCGAGACAAGCTCAAGACAGTGGCTAGATCATGATTGGCTCACCGTCCATGTCTGTGAACTGGATGATCGCAAGACACTTGCCCGAATCCTAAAGGGAGCAGATGCGGTCATTCACAACGCCGGCGCACTTCCCGGTTCATCCGAAGGGGAGCTCAGACGAGCTAACGTAGAATCTACAAGAATCCTGGCAGAGGAAGCAATAAAAGCCGGTGTCCGTGGATTCGTCTATGTCTCCAGTCGATCCGCAGGGGGCGTCAACACAGGAGGGTTCCTTAAAACCGAGGATGAACCTGACAGCTCAACCGTGAGCTACGGAAAAAGCAAGAAACAGGCCGAGAAGATTCTGTACTCACTTCGCAAGAAGATTCACGCGGTAAGCCTGCGATACTCCCTTATCTACGGACCACGGGACAGGCATCTGCTGCGGCTGTTTAAGATAGTTAATGGATTAATCGTGCCTATCCCTGGATTTAAGCCCATATATACACCCATGGTGTATGTCAAGGATGCGGCACGCGCAGCGGTTGCGGCGCTGCAGGCACCTGTGGATTCAGGATCGTTCTACTATATCTCAGATGGGGTTGAGTATACGCTTGATTTAATTTATGATTTTATAACGCAGGCGCTGGGGAAGAGCGGGGTGCGGGTTCGGGTACCGCTCTGGGTCGCATCCGTGGCAGCCTGGTGGATGAATGGGGTGATGAGAAAGGAGACTGGGCTCTCGCCCGATTCGGTAAGGGATTTGCGCTCTCGTTATCGCCTGGTATCACCCAAGCGAGCCATACGAGAGTTGGGTTGGAGGCCTGAGGTGACGCCTCAGGAGGGATTTGCCGAAACGGTGCGGTGGTACAGGGATCAAGGGTGGTTATAATTAATACCCCGGGAGGCGAGAAAGTTGTTTAAGGTTAATGGCTGAAGTAAAAAAGATTCTAGTCACTGGCGCATCGGGATTTTTGGGTTCCCACATCTTGGAAGCGGCGCACGAGAAGGGGTTCGAGGTGCATGCGCTTGTACGACCCAATAGTTCACGTGAGTGGCTGGGCCACGAATGGCTCCATTTCCATACATCCGAACTCACAGACAGAAAAGCCATCACCGCCATCCTGGGCAAGGTGGAATACGTAATTCACTCTGCCGGGGTTATGGCCACCACCTCCCGGAACGAACGTGACTCCCAACGCACAAACGTCGAAGCGACTCAAATGCTTGCCGAGGAGTCCATAAGTGCAGGCATCAAAAGGTTTGTATTCGCCTCTTCCCTGGCTGCAGGCGGGCCCGGACCAGGGCCCCAGGCGCGCACTGAGAACGATCCTGATTGCCCGGTATCCCATTACGGCCGTTCGAAACTGGATGCGGAACTTATGCTCAAATCGCTATCCGATAAGCTTTCCTTTGTCAGCTTGCGCTTTTCCATGATCTACGGACCGCGCGACCATAACATCCTCGGGTTCTTCAAGACACTTGAAGGGAATCTGGTTCCGGTTATGGGCTACAAACCGTTGTACAATTCCATGATTTACGTGAAAGATGCGGCAAGTGCTGCTGTCAAGGCTCTTTCTGCAGATGTAACTTCCGGCTCAGTCTACCAGATTACCGACGGCCAAGCCTATACCCTTGAGGGGCTTTATGACAATATGGAGGAAGCGTTGGGTAAGGGAAAGAAAGCGATGCGAATCAAGATTCCCTTCTGGCTGGTGATGCTGAGAGCCTGGTGGCTGCACGATATCCGCAGAGTACGCGGCATATCTCCTGATCAGGTGCGGCAGTTTCGCTCGCGCTACTGGTACGTTTCCCCTGATAAAGCTATCCGGGAACTGGGCTGGGAGCCGAAGATGGACATAATGAATGGATTGGTGGAGACCGTAGAATGGTATCGAAGGCAAGGCTGGTTATAATTAATATCCCACACGTACGCTCCGCGTCCGTGCGAGGACCCTGGGAGAACCATTGGAGGTTCGTTCTTTCATGTTGCAGGAATTCTTGATAAAAAAGGTTCTGGTCACAGGTGCATCCGGGTTTTTGGGTTCCCACATCTCGGAGGCGGCGCATGATGCAGGCTACGAAGTCCACGCCCTTATCCGCCAGACCAGCTCCAGGCGCTGGCTCAAACATGACTGGTTAAATATCCACGTTGCCAATCTGGATGATCGTTGTGGCCTTTCAGGGGTGCTTAAAGGGATGGATGCCGTTATCCACAACGCAGGTGCGACCTCGGGATTCAGCGAGGAGGATTTTCAGCATGTCAATGTGGAAGGAACAAGGACTGTTGTCGAGGAGTCAATCAAGGCCGGTGTCAAGCGATTCGTTTATATCTCCAGCCAGGCTGCGGGCGGTCCGGGCAAAGGTCCTTTTCCAAAAACCGAGGATGATCCTGACTGCCCGGTTTCCGCTTACGGCCGCAGCAAAAAGAAGGCAGAAGAACTACTCTACTCACTCCGTGATAAGATAGAGGTGGTAAGCCTTCGCTATCCTGCGATTTACGGGCCGCGAGGCAAGGAGATGCTGCCTGTTTTCAAGTTGGCTGGAGGGATCATCCAGCCTCTGATAGGAATGAAACCTCTTTACACTTCGATGGTCTACGTAACCGATGCGGCGCGTGCAGCGGTTGCAGCAGCTAAGGCGAAGCTACCTTCCGGCTCGATCTATTACATAACAGATGGTATTGATTACACCGTTGAGTATCTTTACGATCAGATCGGTGAAGCGCTGGGTAGAAGGGGGATGCGCATCAGGTTGTCCTTCTGGCTCGTTTCGCTGGCCGCATGGTGGACCCATGAGGTTCGCGGGGAACAAACCTCCTTTACCCGTGAGAAGGTGCGGGAGTTCAAGGCCAGATACTGGCTTGCCTCCTCTGAACGGGCTATGCGCGAACTTGACTGGAGACCTCAGGTTCTGCCTCAGGAGGGATTCGCCAAGACGATACGATGGTACCGTTACAAGCGGTGGCTATAATTTACCCCATAAAGTTACGAAGTAACTTTATGGGGACCCCGAGCATACACCCCACGAGATCGCTGCACGATCTCGCGGGGACCCCGGGAGGCGACAAAGTTGTTTAAGGTTAATGGCTGAAGTAAAAAAGGTTCTGGTTACAGGCGCATCCGGATTTTTGGGTTCCCACATCTGTGAGGTGGCGCATGATGCAGGCTACGAAGTCCATGCCTTGATCCGTGCTGCCAGCCCCCGTCGCTGGCTTGGTTACGAATGGCTCAACATCCATGTTGCCGAACTCAACGATCGCAAGACGCTTTCTTCGATCCTTAAGGATGTAGACGCCGTGATCCATAACGCGGGGACACTCTGGGGGGCATATCATAAGGTAAACACCGAGGGGACGCGGGTTGTTGCCGAGGAGTCTGCCAAAGTCGGGATCAAGCGTTTCGTCTACGTCTCAAGCCTGGCCGCAGGAGGGTCCTCGAAGGGGCCTTATGCAAAGGATGGCGGGGAACCAGATAACCCTATCTCTCCATACGGGCACAGCAAGAAGGATGCCGAGCAGTTGCTTTATAATCTACGGGGCAAGCTCCACGTGGTGATCTTGCGCTATCCCATGATCTACGGGCCGCGCGACACCCAGGGTCTGCGTCTCTTCAAGACCTTCAAGATTTTCATTAATCCAAGCGTTGGTTTGAGGCGTCGCTACATCTCGGCGGTCTACGTAAAGGATGCGGCCCGGGCCGCAGTTCGCGCCCTTTTTGCCCCGGTCAGCTCCGGTTCCTGTTATAACATCTCCGACGGGGCCGATTACACGTTCAACAAGCTCTACAAGGTGGTAGGCAAGGTTTGGGGGAGAAAGGCTCTGCGCATCCCGGTGCCTTTTGATTTGATTATGTTCGGCGCATGGCTGGTCAACGATCTCCTCAAGGGCAAGACCGCCTTTAGGCCTGATCAGATGGGGATGTTCCGTGAACGCTACTGGCTTGTATCGCCGGAGCGCGCTATTCGCGAACTCGGCTGGGAACCTCAGGTATCTATCTATGAGGGAGTTAGGCAGACAATTCACTGGTATAAAGAGAAGGGCTGGCTGTGAAGCCAAAGAAACTTTTACAGGAGCTGGAACTGGTGGCCGAGAAGCTGGGGATCCAGACCATCTACGATACATTTGAGGGGAAAGGTGGTGGCTGCCGGGTCATTGACAACCGCTACATCGTTATAAACAGCCGTCTGGCGGATAGGGTAAAGGCCGAGCTCTTCCTTAAAGCCCTATCCGAGCTTCCCATAGACGAGATCTACATAAAGCCCGAGATCAGAGAACTTTTGGAGGAGGCGCGGGCGTCCAGGCCACAAACCGAGTCAACGTAGGGGCACACTGTGTCTTGTCCCTGCAACAGGTGAACCTGAAGGTTCGCGCTACTTTTTGGCCGACACTGCGTTTTCGTCCTGCCCCCTCGTGTGGCGGGTAAAGAACTTAAACGTCCAGGGGTTGAACCAGATGGCAAGCACAATCGCCAGGTAGCCCAAAATCAAAAGCAGGGTAATCCAGTAATAATTGGGGTTCCCCATCTCGTATCCGGCGGCCGGAAGCCCGGCCATAACGATCAACGGTATTCCCATCATCAATCCTATGCCTGAGCCGTAGACCGCGTCGGATGCGGCAGAGGTTCTAAACTGCGGGTCCACCCCGCGCAGAAGCGCCATGCCGGTTGCGAGCGTTCCGGTGTGGGTGCCGAAGAAGGTGAGGAAGTGCTCCACGTATGTCTTTGGCCATACCTTCTTAACGAAAAACCAGACGTAGCCTGCGGTGGCGGCTCCGCCAATGGTGGTTACGATAAGTATCGGCACGATGTATGGACCGAGCACCCTGACGTTGATCGCCGCGATGGAGGCGGCGATCATGAAGTCAATAGCCGTGCCCCCGATGTGCTGCAGAAGATAGTTGTTGGTTCCTCTGTTGCCTTTGATCCATCCTTTATCCTCAAGTCTGCGCATAAATTTGCCCACGAGGGTGCCGATAAGCGCCCCGAACCCGAACTGGAATCCCCAGAACAGCTTAACTATGTTGCCTGCAAAGGAACCGGGAAGCAGTCTGTTCATCAGCCATGAAAAGCCCTGCAGGCCGAAGTAAAGGATGAGGTAGACGCCGCCTACCAGCATAAGCTGGGTAGTTAATTTATCGATCGAGCGGGCCATGCCGGAGTAATCGCGCTCCTTCTCGATGAGGAAGTGAGCTCCGGGTTCAGGTGGGGGCGGTTTGCCAAAACCCGGCTCAGGCTCGCCCAGACGCTTGCGCCGACGGATCAGGATGTTCATGAGCGGCACGCCTACGACGCATGCCCATATGAATCCTATGGTCGAAAAGCTTAACCCTACCGATGCCCCGTTGGGAAAAGCAGAGGTGGCGGTGCCGGGAACCATGATCTCCGACCATGAGCGGCCCATCTCGCCGGCCAGACTGGGGCCCTGGCCGAATCCGAATGGCAAAAGGAACCCGAACGTGGGGAAGAGGTTGGGGAACAGGGTTAGCATCAAAATCAGGGTCACACCAAGACCGATAAATCCCTGGATGGCATACGAGGCCACCATGTAGAAGCCGCCGGACACGGCTGAGCGGGTTCTTCCCTTGCCCTTGCTGCTTTTTAAGGCAAGCGCTATGAATCCCACTGCCATCAGATGATAGACCAACGCCAGGAGATTTCCGGATTGAAACGTAGGTACGCCCCTTATCGGCGGGATTATGTTGAGTATGCTTGGGCCGGCCGCAAGGCCGATAAACCCTGCAATGATAGCGTCAGGGATGCGAAACCGGCGAATGACTGGAAGAAAACGCCTCAGAACCACCGCGATGAGAAGACAGAGGGAAATGAATCCTAAGTCAACGATCAATACCCAAGGCTGGTTCATCTAAATCCTCCTTTGCTAGCCTCAAGCCTTTACTTTGTCTAATTTCCTTAAAATCTACCCGACTCCCTACATCTTTTGATTCACCGCATCATCGCTCATCGAATACCTGGTCAGGAATCGGAAGACCGGCGGGAGAAACCAGATCACGAGCGTCAAGGCGAGATACCCTATGACCAAAAGCAAGCTGATCCAGTAAAGGTTCGGGTTGCCTGTCTCGAACCCCTCTATAGGCAGGGTGGCGACGAAGATCAGCGGGAATACAAGGGGCAGCGCCAATGCCGAGCCGTATACTATGTCTGATGCGGCTCTTGTACTGAAGTAGGGATCAGCCCCGCGGAGAAGCGCCATACCGGTTGCAATCGTCCCGGTCTGCTCTCCGAAGAACGCAACAAAGTGTTCTACATAGGTCTTTGGCCAGACCTTCCGAACGATGAACCATGTATAGCCGATCACTGAAAGTCCGCCTGCAGTGGTTATGATGAGGATCGGCACGATGAACTCGCCCAGAACCCTTACGTCTATGGCTGCTATGGATGCGGCGATCATGAAGTCGATTGCCGCGCCTCCTATGTTCTGAAGCAGGCGATTGTCGACAAGTGGGGTCTTAAAGATCCTTTTATCCTCCAGCTTGTGGATTAGCTTGCCAAGTAAGGTCGCGATTATGGCACCGAAGACGAAATGTATTGACCAGAATATCCCGAGTACGGTTTCGATTATTCCGACCCCCTCTGCTAACTTGTGAAGCCCCAAGGTCAGTCCTTTAAGGGACAGAAAAACCAGCACGTATACGACCCCTATCAGGAGAAGTTGGGTTGTGGCCTTATCCACCAGATCTCCCGCGCCCTTTCGATCACGCACCTTTGCGACTGTTAAGGGCACGGGTTTGGCCTCAAGACCTGGAGCCGGTTCTCCTCTGCGAGACCTGCGTCTTATCAAAAGATTCATCAAAGGCACACCGACAAAACAGGCCCACAGGAAACCGATGGTGGAGAAGCTGAACCCTACCGATGCCGCGGCGTTAACGCTGGGGAAGGCTTTTATACCTGCCGGAGAGACCTTATTCGCCCATTCAACCGCCATCTCTCCTGCCATGGGTCCCTGGGCGAACCCGAAGGGAAGAAGAAGCCCGAAGGCAGGAAAGAGGTCTGGATAAACGGTTTTTATAAGCACGAGCGTAATACCCAGGCCCACCGCTCCCTGCACACAGTAGGAGACCACGTTGAACAGCCCGGCGGAGAGGGCTGTGCGTCCTCGTCCCTGGCGGGTATCTTTCTTTAAGGATAAGGCGATGAATCCTATGGCGAGAAGATGGTATACCAGCGTGGTCAACCGGCTGGTATCGAGGGGAACGAGTCCCAGTATTCCCGGCCCGGCGATCAAAGCCAGCACACCGGCAAGGATCGCGTCAGGGATGCGAAAGCGTGAGAAGCGGGGTATAGCGCGGCGGATGATCATTGCTATGAAGAGAAAAACCGAAAGGTAGGCTATCTGAAGCATCATATTCCAGGGCTGGCTCACGGCAGTTCTCCTTTATTCAGTTTTATGAGTAAATAATCCCAGAAATATGCCGATTGACCGAAGAACGTGAAGCGATAGGCCATTCCGGGCATAAAGAACTCGAACTTCTGGTTCCAGGCGATGTTGGCTCCACGCATGTCCTTTAAGGCGACGTCGAGCAAGGTTTCTCCATCCCCCTTCTTCTTGAAAACCATCCTGAAATCTGAAGTCAGGATTGCGGTTCCTTCGCCCGCCACCTTAAAATGGCGGGTTCTAAGGTCCTCGCTCGGAGCCGACCACATCTTTGCCGGAACGCTCACAAGCTCTTTTGCTTTCCTCTTCCTCAAATCGTCAATGATCCTCAAGGTCTCAGCGTCGGTCCAGTGCGCCAAGTCCAGGTACCTTTTGAAATTGACGGATTGCTTTCCGAACTCATCACCAAGTCTTTTTAAGATGAACGTTCCGTTGCCCACGAACTGCCAGCGCGCCCTGCAGTGCGTACAGTAAAGGAAACGACCTTTCGATTCAAGAACAAAAAATCTCCTGCAGTGCGGGCAGAGCCATAGCCTGAGCTCCAGATGCTCCGCCACCCGCGGTATGTCGAAAACCTGACTCGTAACGAAAGGGTCCTCCAACTCACAGTAGGCGAGCTTAGATTCTATCATACGCTTGATTTCGGCTACATCATCGGGGATGGTATTGGGGTTTTCGAAAAGGTAGCTGAACTCAAATAAAATCTTGCCGCGGCGGAACTGATTGCTCCAGCGCGGCCAGGACAAATAAGACCCGCGCTGTTTGATACATATTACCGGGATTTTTAATTTCCGAATCAAACGGGGGATAGTATCTTCCAAGGGAAAGGTTTCGCCGTCCCAATTGCGCTGTCCCTCGGGAAAGATGCCGATTATTTCCCCACGCTTAACCGCCCTTAGCAACATGCGCATGGTAATCGAGTCCGGGATATTTTTGGTCTTGGGGATAGCCTTAATCCACCGCAAGAGGATGTTGGTGAACTTGTAGCGAAAGTACTCGTCAGATGATACATAACGGATGGGGCGAAGCAGGAAGTCACCGAACATGAAAGGGTCGACAACGTGGGTATGGTTAGCTAAGAGAAACGCCGCTTGACCATTAGGGGGAAAGAATTTTTTACCTATAGTTTGAATATGCCAGAACTGTCTGAGCACCGGTCCCACAAATATCTTGAGAATCCACCATAGTATATCCCTCCTCAGATAGGAGAGCCGTTCGCGCCACATAGCCATAATGAAACGCAAAATCCGCCAAAAGTCAAGAGGGGAGATAGAGATTATCTATTGGGATAAAATGTTAATCTAATTTACTATCAAGGGGGTAGCCTATTACGTCTAAAGATAAGGAAGGGACGTTTAAGACCCCGTCGAGTTGGGAATTAAGGGTACTATCGTTTCTAACCCTTCAGGGTGAAAGTTGAGGGAAAACCTGATATCCCAGGAATCGCCGAATCCTTCTTGTGTCTTATGGGTCGTTGACAATGCTTTGTTGCTGCTTAACATAGCGGTTATGGAGATCATCCAGACTATCCATGAGATGCAGATCTACGCAGATGAGGCAAGGGGGCAAGGCAAGATCATCGGGCTTGTTCCCACGATGGGGTACCTGCACCAGGGGCATCTTTCTCTTGTCCGCAGAGCGAGAGAAGAAAGCGACGTGGTGGTCGCAAGCATCTTTATCAATCCCACCCAGTTCGGGCCTGGGGAGGATTTATCCAGCTATCCCAGGGATTTTGAAAGCGACAGGTTCCTTCTTGAAAGAGAGAACGCCGACGTTATCTTCGCTCCATCCGTAGAAGAGATGTATCCTGGACCCGGTCTGACCCACGTATATATCCACCGTCTGACCGAGACCCTGTGCGGCGCTGATAGACCCGGCCATTTCGATGGGGTTTCACTTGTTGTTGCCAAGCTTTTCAACATCACTAAACCTCACAAGGCCTTTTTCGGTGCCAAGGATTTCCAGCAGCAGGCGGTTATCCGCAGGATGGTTCGCGACCTGAACTTTGACGTGGAAATCGTTACCTGTCCCATAGTTCGTGAACCTGACGGTATTGCCATGAGTTCCCGCAACACATACCTATCATCTGATGAACGCCGAAGGGCGCTTGTCTTAAACCACTCACTTGAAGAAGCGGAACGGCTGGTTAAAGCAGGGGAGGGAAACGCGGCGGTGATCCTTAATAAGATGCGGGAGATGATCTCGCACCAGAATCCTGATCGTATTGACTACGTCTCCGCAGTCGATCCGGATACACTTGAGCCTATCGAACATATTCAAGGCCCGGTTCTTTTTGCTCTGGCGGTAAGGTTCGGCAAGGCCCGCTTGATAGACAACCGTCTGGTTGAGCCATAATCTGTAATGAGGCGCGAAGAGCTTCTTAAGCCGGAAACGTTAGCCAGTCTGCGCGGGCTGGATCTTAAGGCACGTTTGGTGGTCGAGGGATTCCTTGAGGGGCTTCACCGCTCGCCATACAAGGGGTTCTCGGTCGAGTTCTCAGAATACCGTCCCTACATCCCAGGCGACGAGCCGCGCCGGATAGACTGGAAGGTTTATGCCAAGCGAGACCGTTTCTACGTAAAGGAGTATCAGGAGGAGACCAACCTGCGCGCAATGCTTCTTGTCGACGCCTCAGGTTCCATGGCTTACCGCTCAGGAAGTGTTACGGGTGCGCTCTCCAAGCTTGATTACTCGGTTACGTTAGCCGCTGCACTCGCCTATCTTCTGATCAAGCAGAAGGACGCGGTGGGCCTTGCTACCTTCGATACGCAAATCAGGGGATACCTCCCTCCGAGATCATCGCGGAACTACTTGCAGATGCTCCTTGCAAGGCTTGAGAACCTTAAGCCGGGCGGTGAGACCAACCTTGCAGGAAGCCTGCATGGTCTGGCCGAGCGGACCCGCAAACGTGGGCTTGTTATCATATTCTCCGACCTTTTCGACGATCCGGACCAGGTGCTTTTAGCTCTTCGTCACTTCCGCCACCGCAAGCACGAGGTCATCCTATTTCATATTCTTGACCCCATGGAGGAGAGCTTTGATTTCTCATCACCCATGCGGCTCGTTGATATGGAGACAAAGAAGGAGGCGAGTCTTGATCCGCGACTGGTGCGAGCCGAGTACCACAGGGCACTTGAGGGGTATCGTTTGAGGCTGCGCAGTACCTGCTCGGAGCATAGAATAGACTACAACCCGATCTGCACCGATCAGAGCCTGGAGTACGCCCTTTTCCGCTACCTTGAGAAGCGCCGCCGTCTGAGATAAGAGGTTCCCTGATGGTATTACACTCGCCACTGACCTGGATGTGGTCAACGCTGGAATGAAAACCTCGTGCGGGAATCTTAACTTGCGATCTTTTGCGCGCAGCGCAAAAGGAGCATTTTTATGATCAATTTTGCCAACCCCTGGTATCTTTTGTTCATGCCTCTGGCCGCAGGACCTTTGATTCTGCATCTTTTGAGTCTTCGGAAGATGCGCCGGGTAGAGTTCAGCTCGCTTTTCTTCCTGCGAAGGCTTCGTGAGCGCCGTTTCCGCTGGCTCAGGCTGCGCGACCTCCTCCTCCTGATACTTCGCACCCTGTTCCTGGTGTTTCTTGTTCTTGCCCTTGCCGGGCCCATATGGAGGGGCCGCTTTCCTCTGGCACGAGTTAAGGCTGACGTGGTGCTCATTCTCGACGATTCCTATTCCACATCGGCTCGCTTCCACGATTTGAAATCCACTGCCTTGAGGTTGGTTGACGAACTGTCAGCCGGCAGTAGTGTTGCGTTGCTTTCTCCATCCGGCTCTTTATGGGACACCGTATGGGGTGAACCTGAGTTCGCTGCCGAAAGGATACAAGCCCTTGCATCTTCCCGGAGCGGGCGCGATCTTCAGGCTTCATGGGTACAGTCCTTAAAGCTTTTGGATAAGAGCCGTGCGTCCACGCGGCGCGTGGTGATGATCTCAGACGGCCAGACGCGCGCGCTCGGTTTTCTAAAGAACGAACGTACCCCTTCAGACGTCGAGACGTTCTGTTTTATAGACGAGGCAGGTTTTCCAGCCAATACCTCCATCCTAAATGCAGGGCTTTCCCCTCGGGTTCCGCTGCCGGGTGAAGAACGGTTCTTGCGGATTCGATTAGGACGTTCGGGAAAGAAGGTTGAGAGAACCGTCTCGCTTTTTGCAGATGAACGATTGCTTGAGGAGCGCAGGACAGCCATACATGAGGGCCTGAAGGAGATCGAGTTCAGGCTCCCACAAGACGCGCAAGGGGTGAGGGTTGCGCTTGATCCGGACTCGATTCCGGCGGACGATCAGAGGTTTGTTCTTGCATCAGGCAGCAGGGGTCTACGCGTTGCGTTTGTCGGGGATGCGAGTTCGGAGTTTCTCGAACTTGCGCTCAAGGTCGGGATCGGGGTGGAAGTTCAAAGGGTTTCGCCTGCTGCTGCGGCAAGCCTGTCTCCTTTATCTTACGATCTTTTGATCTGGGACGGAGCCGGCGGGCTTCCGGCTCAGGCCGCCGCCGCCGCTTCGCAAGGTCTGCCGGTTCTTATTTTGCTTGACGGCGATGTTGAAGACGTTGAGTCCGTGTTCAAATCTTCAGGCATCTCATCAGACGGTTTTGAGATGCCTGCACCGTCTGCTCTATTTGCTGACCTGAAGGAAGAAGACCGGCGTCAGATAAAGATCGCCCGGCATGCCAGGCTTAAGCCCGCAGGCGGTAAGGTTATAGTATCCCTGAGCGGAGGGGATCCTTTGCTCCTGGCCGATACCTCACAAGGCATCTACTACCTTGCCACGAGGTTTACTCCCTTAAATACCAATCTTATCTACCGTGCGCTGTTCCCGGCGATGATGCAGAGGATAGCCAGCTATGTTGCAAAGGGTCAATCAGAACGTCTTATCGGCGATACCCTGCGAGTGAGGGTTCGGAGTGGCGAGGCGCTTTTCGTGGAAACCCCCCGGCTGCATTACGAGATTACCCCAAGACAATCGGATGGTGGCTACGTAGTGGAGTTTACCCGTACCGCTGACGCCGGTTTCTACAGGATAGGCTCGGAGACCTTCGTCGTCAATCCCGATCCAAAGGAGGCGTCCTTTGCTAAGGTCAATGCCGTCGAATTACGTAACCGCGGCTTCAAGGTCTATCCCCTGGGGGCGTCAACCCCGCGCAAGCTGTGGCTTTTTGCACTTATCCTTGCCGCAGTGTGTCTGGCGGCGGAGTCTATCTTAATCCTATCCCACGTCTTCGCTTCGCGGAGCCGCAAGCAGCCTAAAACCGCCGTTCCCTGAATCTAGCGGCTTTTCTGAGAATGGTGTGTTCTGTCCATGGTCAATACATCGTTACCAGATAGCAGGGGATTGAGATTATCGAGAAGGAGGGGGAGAGGTGGTGATAAACACTTAGAGATAAGTCTTCGGATTGTGTCGCATATGAGCTCCCCCTCCCTTAATGGGAGGGGGTAGGGGGAGGGTATTTTAAAAATGCTCCTTTTGTCCCTTGTGGACAAAAAAATCGCAAGCGGACAAAGGTCTCTATGGAGAAGTGAAAGGAAAGATTGAAAACGATTCTTCGGTGGTCCCACCGCCGCTGCCCAGCAGATGCATTGGGTGCAGTGGTGTAGCCTGTGCTATTATATCCGAACGGACGAAGCTCCGAAGTGCGACGCATACCCTATGAGATGTCAAGCATCTCAAGGGGCAGGCTCTGCGTCGTCCCTACAACTGCCCACTAGGAGATCGCTACCCTTCATTCGGTCTGTGTAACCCTGGTAACTATCTCCCCGTGCACGAACCAATAACCAGTTGACAACCCCTATAGCTGACCCTATGATTCCGGAATGGATGCCGATTTTCTCGACCGTGTAGAAGAGCTTTTGGAGCAGGGCAAGGTTACCGAGCTCGGGCAGATCCTTGATAAGATACCCGTTCGTCATCTTGCGCGGATACTGGAGCGTCTGGACCGCGACGATCTCATAGCGCTTTTCCGGTTGATAGATACCGACAAGGCCGCGGACGTCATCCTTGAGCTTGACGACGCCACGCTTGACGTGGTTCTCAAAGAGCTTGAGAACGAGCGCATCTCAAAGCTCGTGGAGAAGATGGATTCTGACGAGGCGGCGGATGTTGTTGCCCAGATGTCGCCCCAGGACCGCGCAGCTGTAATCGCAAGGCTTCCTGCAGACGACCGGCGCGATCTGAGAGAGCTTCTAAAATTCCCGCCGGATACAGCAGGCGGCAGAATGGCCGTCGAATTTCTTAGGGTCCGCACCACAGACAGCGTGGAGCAGGTTATTCGCCGCTTGCGGCGCAGGGGACCGGATCCACACTACTCGAATCTGTTGTTTGTCACCGATCGCAAAGGGCACTTCGAGGGGGCTTTGGCGATAGACAAACTTCTCTATTATTCGCCTCGAAAGAAGATCCGCGAACTGGTGGAACCCTATCCGGTGAAGGCTTTCCTTCTTGAGGATCAGGAAAGCGTGGCGCGCAAGGCCGAGAAGACCGAGGTGCCTGTTGTTCCAGTGGTGGACGAGGCAGATAAGCTTAGGGGAATCATCACCGTCGAAGACATCATAGACGTGATCCGCGAGGAGACCACCGAGGATATCTACCGTTCAGGCGGTGTAGGCGCTGAGACCTCCCTTTTTGAATCGCCGGTGCGTTCGGCAGGCAGGCGCTTCCCCTGGCTTCTGGTAAATCTTGCCACTGCATTCGTGGCGGCAAGCGTGATAGGCCTGTTTCAGAATACAATCCGCTCGCTCGTGGCGATTACCATCTTTCTTCCTATAGTTGCCGGACTGGGAGGAAACGTAGGTTCGCAGACGGTCGTGATGGTGATTCGCAGTTTGGCTTTGGGAGAGATTATTTCCTCCGACGCATGGCGACTGCTGCGGCGCCAGCTCTTAACCTGTTTTCTTTTGGGCCTTGGCGCCGGGATTCTTGTGGGTGTAGGTGCCCTTATCTTTCGACTTCCCATAATCCTTGCCCCGTTGGTGTTTCTGGCGCTCGTAATCAACATCATCATCGGCGGCATCGTTGGAACCCTTGTGCCCATGATACTGCGCAGGTTGAAGTTCGATCCGTCTCTTGCATCCGGTATCTTCCTTACCGCAACCACCGATACCCTGGGTTTTCTTGTACTTCTTGGTCTTGCCACTCTGGCTCTTCAATACTTCCCTGCCTGATGTCTGCCCTTGTCCGTTCCGAAGGACTTGTGTTGCGGACACGCGCTTTCCGCGAGTCTTCCAAGATTGCCACCGTTCTCACCCGCCGCACCGGTCGTATTGATCTCCTGGCACTAGGCGCGCGCAAGCCGGGCTCACGTTTCGGAGCCGCACTTGAGATAGGAACCGAGGACTCTTTCATCTACTACGAACGGGAAACCAAAACTCTCTGGACGCTTTCATCTGCCGACATCCTTCGCTCACACCAGTGTTTGCGTGAAAATCTAGCAACACTCACCGTACTTGCCCGAATCCTCAAACTTCTCTACTACCTCTCTCAACCAGGCGAGGTCAATAACAGACTCTACAATCTCACGCTTGCAGTGCTTAATGCTCTGGAGACAAGCAAAGCCCCGGATGCGCTTCACGACCTTTTTATCTGGCGAGCTACTGCACTTAGCGGTTATCCGCCTCGAATAGATGATGGATGTATTGTATGTGGCAAATCCGAGGCGATTAATTTCTCTGTTTCTCAGGGAGGTTTCGTCTGCTCCGAACATTCCCAAGGTGAGAAGAACGTATTTCGTCTTAATATTCAAGAGCGCGATATTCTTGTTCGCTTGAGTGATACTCCGGTTGGCGAGATTAAGGGGAAGTTTTCCTTGACCCTGTCAAGACTTATCCGACAATACGCCCGCTACCACCTGCACGCCGACGAACGCCTCATCCCCCCGTAACACCCCGCCCGTAACACACCGTAACACCCCACCCGTAACACACCGTAACACCCCACCCCTGGACATCCCTCGCAACGATACATCCTAATATGTGAATAACGAGTAATATCGTACTATTCTGCAATCGGCAATATCCAGAAGTTAAAGTCAGCAGGATAGTCGGAATCCGCCAGCGCATCCTTGCGGATTACGCCTACGATAAGCGGATCATCGCCGAGCGTAGCCTCAGCTTCCCAGCGATCATCCCAATGCTCATCCTTATTCTGTTTGGGAAGGAACCTTACCGCCTCGCTTCCCAGGGCAAACGAGACCAAAAGTGTTGTATCGGCTACCGTTCTCAGCTCAAGCGAAAGCTTTGTCCCTGATGCAGTCTTTGGAAACTCCTCAAGACCGGCAAGTGACGTGGAGGAGTAGAGAACCGTATCCAATCCACCTCCCTTGATTTTCAAAGAAAAGATCTGGGTGGTGTTGGTGTCCGATCGCTCCTCTGCAACAGAGCAGCCCACCATCCCCCAGCCATTGTTGTCCGTAAACTGCGCCCACTGGGTGCGTTCGCTCGTGAAATCGTGAGATACTTCTTTCAGGGTTCCATCTGCGAGTGAGTTAAGGGTAGAGGTGAGTTTTCCCGAATACTTCCGTATGACTGCTACTTGGGCGGAATCGCCGATTATCACCACAGTATCGCCCTTGAACTCCTGGTTGAAGTAGATAGCAAGGGTTTCGGACTCAAAGGTTGTGTTTAACTTGATCCCGGTTACTATCCATAAGGTGTCAACCATGATCGAGTCTGCCTCAGGTATCGCTAGATCAAGAGATAGTTCGATTGGGGTCAGCCGCTCGGTTTCGGAAGCGACAATCTCTTTGATGCTTTCCTCTGCTGTCTGCTGATCAAAGGGATTACAGGCAAGAATCCCCAACAGGGGAAGGATTGCAATGTATCTGCGCATGTCCTATCTTACGCGGATTTCAGGGATGGTCAATGGTTTTATAGCTTCAGCTTTACAATATGTGGTTTAAGCACTTTAGCGAGCCGAATCATCGCGTCAATCATGGCATCCTGGATTTTAGGCCATTTATCTTTATCACGATAGCCGCCGAGCGTAATCTGTTTCTTAATTCGACAGCCTCTTTTACCTTCAAGCCGCTGCCATTTAAGAGGAGCACCAAAGTTTTTCTCTATAGCATCCTTGGATGCAGCGAGTTTATCGAAGATAGCCTTGTTTTCTGAATCCTTGCCGCGATCAATCCACAATTCCACTTGTGCGTCGTGTCTTCGGATTACATAGTTTAAAAACCCCAAGCCCCTTATACCCGTACTTGTTCCAATCCAATTCTGACGGCTTGGTGAAATGTTGGCGTGCAGTTTCGTTTTTTTCTTGGCTCCATCCAACAGCTCCATCCAGAATTGCCGTCTGATGCTGTCTTGCTCCGCCATTTCCTTCTTGGTTTCGCCTGCTTTACGACTTTCTTCGCTAGGGCCGACGATGAGTGTCAATAAAGGTGCAGGGTCGGATTCACCGATCCGGACAGCTTCAAGTTTTACTAGATAAAAATCTGCACCAGATGATTCATTGAGCCAGGAAATGGACCCTACGTGTTCTGGTCTTGGATCAGCGACAATCCAGATACCGATTTTTGCACCTATGGCTGTTAAATAAGTAATAAGTTTACCCAGATGATCGTGGTTGCTTTTCTCTAGTTGATTTTCAATGACCACAGGATTCCCTGACTCGTCCTTTGCTACGATATCCACGCTAAACGTTCCTGCAGGCTGTTCGGGTTCTGCGCCTTCCAGATTCAAGTCGAGGACTTCGTTTAATACATCGATGTTATCCTGGAGCCAAGTTGTGAACTTCTCTTCACATCTCCACACTTCACGAAGTGGGCGTCTTTGCAATTTGTCTATCGTCATGTGAGCTCCTCGTTAAACCCAAGTATAAAGAAAAGTTGAGTATTGTCAACGTGATTTAACAGGGTAAAGTGGGAGGCTTTCACGTTAGTCCGCGTAGAGATGATGTTTTGGGTCGGTCTACAGACTGACCCCTACGCTCGGGATGAAAAAGTCTACTTATATCCCGGCACCGAAGCCAACTCGGAGAGGAGGTAGTTTTTGTCCTCTTTCTTTTCTATGTCTTCCGCGGCGTTTTTTGCAAGCTCGATATACCTGTCGCGTTCGGCATCGTTTCCAGTCATCGCATAGGCGCGGGCCATTGCTTCGTAAGCAAAGGCGAGGTCGAAATCTCCGATATTGTGTTCGGTGCAGAATTCAAACGAGCGCTTGGCGTGAACAAGACATGCCTCAGGACGCTCCAAAGCCCAGTTGACTCGCGACAGCAGGTATTCAGCGCGGGCGAACGATTGCTTGAACCGTTCCTCGCCGACCACCTCTCCCAGCTTGCTCCAGTGATATGTCGAGGCGTGTGCGGCGTGTAGCATCTCGTCATTCTCTAACTTGGTTCTGTCCTTCTTATCGTGAAGCTCCCAGGTTCGATTAAACAGCTCAACCGCAAACTTCTTATGCGCCTCGATGGTGAAATTTTTCTCTTCGGGCATCGTTACTCCTTGGTTGCTAGATTATTACTATGGACTTTAGGGAAAATCTTGCACATGTCAATTTTCAATGGATGTTGCGGGCCGACCTCAAGGTCGGCCCCTACGAACTCCCGATCATCATGCGGATGTTATGTTGGATGAATTCGTGGTGATACCTAATCATCTGCACGGTATTGTAGTTATTTCCCGTAG
>JAGMDF010000098.1 GCA_023128825.1 Caldifarciminota bacterium
ACTGCGGTATGGTGGACGAAGTAGTTGGTTTCGTTCATCTTAAATCTCCAGGGTTCTTGATTTATGCCCCACGTCGGTACTTCGTCCCGCCGCGGGGACCCCGACTTACCACTTCCATAATCTTTTTGATCCCCCGTAACCCGTAATAAGGGGGACTTTTTTGCCTCCCTTGCTAAGGGAGGTGGCCGAAGGCCGGAGGGATCTTCACCCCTCACAGCGGCTTATACGATCCTTTTTCATCCAAGGATTCCTGGGCCTTCTCGAGTATCCTTACCACGTCCGCGCCGTTCTGCCCGTCGGTTAGTGGCCTTTTGCCTTCAAGTACGCATTGGACAAAATGCTCGCACTCAAGCCTTAGGGGTTCCGCCTTCCCGATCTCAAGGAGTTTTGGGGTAAAATTGCGGTGGTGTTCGAAATCGCCGTTCCCTCTGGGTTCGATCCACTCATCGTAGAACTCCAGGGTGGAATCCGCGCCCACGTCATCGAAAACAATCATCCCCTTGGTTCCTATAACCTTGAGCCTGCGTATCTTGGTTGGATCGAGCCAGGATGCGCGTACGTGACCGAATCTGTTGTCTGAATAAAAGAGCGAGACGAAGGCCATGTCCTCGATCCCATGGGTGAGGAAATCAGCTCCTGCAGCGGATAGGCCTTCAGGTATCTGGTTGTCGAAAAGGTAGAGTATAATGGATAAATCGTGCGGGGTAAGGCTCCACAGGGCGTTCTCGTTGGCGCGCGCGATCCCCAGGTTGACCCTTATGGAGTTTACGTACAAGAGCTTGCCTATCTTGCCCTGGTCTATGAGCTCTTTTATCTTTCGTATCGCCGGATGATAGAGCATGAGATGTCCTACCATCAGGATCAAGCCGCGTTTTTGAGCGATCTCTACCAGTTCATCGGCTTCCTCGGCCTTGAGTGTGAGTGGTTTCTCGCAGAGCACGTGTTTGCCACAAAGCAGGGCTTCGCGGGCAAGATCATAGTGGGTAGGTGCGCTCGTAGCGATGCAGACCGCGTCAACGTCAGATGCCAACAGCTCATGCGGATCAAGGGTCGTTCTTACACCTGGGTAGTCGGCTTTTATCTTTTCAAGTACCGCTTTGTTGATATCCGCCACCTGTTCGAGGCTTACGTTGTTAATCGAGGCGAAGTTGCGAATAAGGTTCGGTCCCCAGTATCCGGCACCGATTACTCCAAGATATAGCATCTATCTCCTTTTCTCTAAGATGGTTGAGAAGGTGGGATTTTAAAAACCTCCGGATCCAAGTTTTGCGGTCCTCGTTCGGAAGACGAGAGAGATTCAGCGGTGCATATGGGCAGGGCTATCTTCCACACCTTCAAACTCCTGGCCTTACCCTTGACCTTTACCGGCTCCATATGGATGAAGTCGAAATGATCCTTGACTTCCCGGTATACACTGTCTGATACCACAATCTCGCCGCCCTTGGCCACGGTTTGCAGACGGGCGGCGGTATTGACGCTGTCTCCTATAACCGTGTACTCCAGCCGCTGAGTTGAGCCGATATTGCCCACAACCGCCTCGCCGTAGTTTATCCCTATGCCTACGTGGATGTCCTGCTTCCCTTCAGTAATCCTTTGCTTGTTCATCTCCTCTATCCTTTTTTGGATCTCCACCCCGGATTTAACCGCCCTGTAGACGTCGTCACTGTGCTCTACAGGTGCGCCGAACACAGCCATGATGCAGTCGCCCATGAACTTGTCTATGGTGCCCTCGTTGGCAAAGATGATGGTGGTCATCTCGGTCAAATAGAAGTTAAGGAAGGCAACCACCTCTTCAGGCGGCAGCTGTTCGGAGATGGGGGTAAATCCTCTTATATCCCCAAAGAAGGCGGTTATCCGCTTTTTCGTTCCCTTCAAGGACTTGGCGAACACGTCCGGGTCCTTTAGAATCTCGTCCGCCACCTGGTGTGATACGTAGCGCTTGAACGCGTCCTCGATTAAAACCTTATCCTTTAGGTCTTTGGCCATGATGTTGAAGGCCGAGGTCAGGTCGCCTATCTCGTCGTTTGTGGTTTTGCGGATGCGGTACTCGAAGTTCCCCCGGGCGATCTCCGCGACGCCTCCTACCAATGCCTTGAGAGGCCGGATCAGCAGGGTGCCCAGTCCGAACGCACTCAGGATGCCTACGATGATACCTATAACCGTTATGCCGCCCACCACCATCTGAATCCTGCGCGATGCGATCTGCAGGCTGGTAAGGTCAATACCTACGTGAACCTCGCCTATTTTCTTCTGCCCGCCGAGCATTACCGGAACCGCTACCTCGTAAATAGCTCCCCACTGGGGATCGGTTATCGTTTCGGCTGCGTAATCGGCCTCCTCAGGTACGGGTATGGCCTGGGATATCTGCTTGCGCCACAGGTTATCTTCAAGCACGATCTCGGTTGAATCACCTTTTCTGATCAGACGGGCCGGGGACGCCGCCGTCAGACCTTGCTGGTCAAGTATGTAGGCGTAGATGCTGCCGGTGTGACGCAGGGCGTCTCGTGAAAGCAGGGTGAGTGTGAGATCGTCTTCATCCATAAGCGGATCTTCTGCAGAGAACGCCACGTTGCGTGCAAGGATTATGCCGCGAAGCTTGATCTCCTCAAGGAACGAGTTGCGCACCAGCCTTATGATTGCAAACCCGGTGCCGCCCATCAAAAGACACACAACGATAACCAAAAGCCCGGAGATCTTGAAGCGGATGCTCGTTCTCACGAACGAATGATACTTACCCCAACGCCGGAGTCAAGTTAGGTGCGACAGGTTGCACCCATACCGCCGCCGGTTTCAGAATACTTAGTGATACTATTTAGTCGAATTAATCAAAACCACCTTGACATACCCCTCCCAGTACCTATAATAGATTCATAAAGAAAGGGTAATAAAGCCCTTCTTTAAACTCCAAGGAGGAGGTAATGACTAAAAAACTCCTTATCATCGCCGCGGTTGCGGTAATGCTCGCAGGCGCCACAAGCGCTTACGGATACTGGGAGCAGTGGAGCGGCTGGTGGTATTCAGGAACCCTCACCTATAACAGCCACGACTATACGGCTGTCGACTTTGGCTACGTTTCCGACTCTTCGTTCTCACGAGAAACCGATACATTTTACCTTCCTCAGGATGTTATAGTGAATTTCATCTATGTTGTCGGTGAGATAGAAGACACAATCGAGTTTGAGAATACTGTATTCACCGGCAGCAAACCGACAGGTCAAAGCGGCACAAAGGAAGGAAGCGGTGTCTGGTTAGGTATGGCGATTCTCAGGAGATCCGGGCTACCCCCTGTGGTGTTCGACACCGTCGAAGGCACCTGGCGCAGTACCTATCCCCACTTCAACTACGACACCAGACCGCCCACCTATACAGCAAGCTGGCTTGTAACCCGCAGTGTCCCTGACGGCATTACTGGAGGCGGCACCTGTTCTGGCCACCGGACGTACTACGAGGATTAACTTGACCTATGCAGGAGGGGCACAGCCCCTCCTGCTTTTCTTGACCTTGACATTGCCCAAGAACCGGCTTATGATAGACATATAAGGAGGTAAGTATGCTTCAATTAAGTGTTTTGGCATTAGTGTTATGCGGAGGGACGCTTGTAGAACCCTTTCGTATCGCCCAGGCCGAGCCAGGCCATCATCAGAGCTACCCGTGTGCGGCAATGGCCCCTGACGGGCACTTTGCCGTAGCATGGGTTGACAGCATAGCATCGGGGCACCCCGTATTCCCCGAGGATTTAGAGCTGGATCTTTTCGTGCGCTTCTTTGATCGAGATGGAAACCCAATGACTGAGCCGTATAAGATTACAAAGATGGCGGACACCAACTGGGTACACTATCCCTGGCTTGAGATGGACACCGCAGGCAACGCCATCCTGCTCTGGGTGGACAGGGAGACCCGAAGTGCGGAGGAGCCTTCTTACGTGCGCTTCCAGCGCTTTG
>JAGMDF010000099.1 GCA_023128825.1 Caldifarciminota bacterium
CTTTACACCTGGGATGATTCTAACGCTGAGGTTGTTTCCAATGAACGATACCTCATCCCTTTAAGATGTGTTACGGGGTGTGTTACGGGGTGTGTTACGGGCACGAAGTGAGCGTTTCATGTATTTGACGATTTCTGTGATCTTCGCCTTACCCAACGAGATGATTTCGGAGAGCTGCTCGTCGGATATCGGTTCGCGCTCTGCGGTCAACTGCAGTTCTATGAGCTTTCCATCCGATGTACCCACGAGGTTGGCGTCCACCTCCGCTCGAGAATCCTCATCGTAACAGAGATCGGCAATAACCTGGCCTTCCACTATTCCTACACTCACCGCGGCCACGAACTGCCGCAGGGGCAAACGTTGAATGATTCCTTGTTTCTGAAGGCCTTCGCACGCCCGATACAGGGCGCAGAACCCGGCGCAGATAGCAAGTGTTCGGGTTCCGCCGTCGGCCTGAAGAACGTCACAGTCGACGATAAGGGTATTCTCTCCCAATTTTTGAAGATCGAACCCCATCCTTAAGGAGCGGCCTATGAGCCTTGAGATCTCCTGGCTTCGGGCGGAAGGTCTGCCTTTTCTGGACTCGCGCTGATTTCTTTCCGGGGTTGACGCGGGAAGCATCGCGTACTCCGCGGTTATCCAACCCTGTCCTGAGCCTTCAAGCCAGGCCGGGACCTTGGGTTCGAAGGAGACCGCTGCCAGAACCCTCGTATCACCCGCCCTTGCAAGACAGGAGCCTGGGGCGAACTTAAGATACCCCATCTCGAATGATAAAGGCCTCAGTTGGTCAGGCGTTCTTCCATCAATCCTCATATGTTACCTAAAATTCGTGACTTATGCTTACTCTGGCGACGTCTCCCATCGGTTCGCCCAAAAACCGCTCGCCTATGGTGCGGAAGTTCGGCGATAGGTCGGTAAGGTAGAATCGGCAGCCACCTTTATGGGAGGAGGACCGCAGAAGCTTCATCTTTTCGAGCACCTCGTGCGCGGTCTGCGCGGTCTCGTCGCCGGAGTCAACCAGCTTCACCTTGTGCTCAAAGAATCTGTCAAGCGCAGGCGCAAGCAAGGGATAATGGGTGCAGCCCAGGAGCAGGGTGTCTACCTTATCCTGTTTGAACGAGGTAAGATACTCCGCAATAATCTGGTGTGTTACAGGCCTGTCCACCCAGCCCTCCTCGACCAGGGGAACGAAGAGCGGGGTGGATTTGGCGATAACCCTGACATTTGGGTCAACTGCCAGGATTGCCCGTTCGTATTCCCCTGCTGATATGGTGGCAGGGGTGCCGATCACGCCGATTCGACGATTTGCGGTCAGCTTGACCGCTGCACGCGCCCCAGGCTCTATCACCCCGATTATGGGCAGCTTATAGTCCTTCTTGAGAAACGGAAGGGCCGCAGAGGTCGCCGAGTGGCAGGCAACGATCACCATCTTAACCTGACGTTCAATGAGGAACTCGGTATCCTCGTGTGCGAAGCGGCGGATGGTCTCTGCCGACTTGGTACCGTAGGGCAGTCGAGCGGTGTCGCCGAGATAGACGATCTCCTCTGATGGGAGAAGCTCGGCAAGCGAACGAACCACTGTAAGCCCGCCTATGCCTGAATCGAACACACCTATGGGCTGATCCGCGTTTAATTTACTCATATCCGTTTGCATTATACCTCTCTCAGGCCAATTTTATGAGCCTCTCGATTCGACGCAACCTTTCCAGAATGGTGTGTTACGGGTTGACGTAATCGGACACTCCTTGGGCAATGCCTTCGGCTATCTTCTGCCGGCAGGAGGACTGGCGAATCTTCGCCTCCTCTGTCGCGTTGGTCAAGAACCCGCCTTCGATGAGCACGGCAGGCATCGAGCAGCCCTTGAGCACGTAGAACCCGGCCTGATTGAGTCCCCTATCCTTGAATCCGGTCTTGGCCGCTGACGCGTCCTGAATGTAGCCGGCAAGCTCCTCGGATTCCCTCTGGAACCTGTTGGTCAAAAGCGTAGCTATTATGTCGTTGAGCACCGCGTCAGGATCGTAGGCGTTCTCACCGATGTCGTATTTCAGCGATGCGTTCTCCCGCAGCGCCACGTTCTTTGCATACTCAAGCCGATGCATTCCCAAAAAGTAGGTCTCGAATCCTGAAGGTGACGATGATCGGTTGGCGTTGTAGTGGATCGAGATAAATAGATCCGCCTTCTTGGCGTTGGCATACTTGGTGCGGTCGGCTAAAGGAACGTATTTGTCGGTGGTGCGGGTCATGTAAACGGTGTGTCCTTGAGCCTCCAGAAGCTTCTTTAACCGCAGTGATGTATCCAGGGCCATGGCCTTCTCCTTGGTGCCTTTTTTGCTCACCGCCCCCGGGTCCTTTCCCCCGTGTCCCGGGTCTATCACGATCACCAGCTTGCGTTTTGTCACAGGTTGCGTAACCACCGCCTTGGGAGTAAACGTAACCTGGATCCCGTTGGTGATGCCTTTCGAAGAAACCGTGCACTCCCTGGAAAGCTTAAGGTTGATGGTGGTTTGGTTGTTGTGGTTCCGCAGAGTCGCAGAACTTACGAAACCTGAAGGACTTATCTGGCTGACGTTGGAACCTACAGGCAGCTTGAGGGTTACCGAGGTTGAAGAGTTCTCGATAACCTCGCAGGAGATCGGACCTGAGGCAAGAATCTTGATCGTGGTGGGATTGGAGCCGGAAAGGATTATCTTTTCTATCTTTATATCTTCCGAGGGCTTAAGGTCAGAGGATTTGACACTGAAGATGCGCTCCAGCATCGCCACCGGGATATAGAGATTTACCCCGTCCCAGCCGATGGGTTCAGGTAGATGGATGCCGGCCTGATTATCTATAACCACCGTGCGGTTTGAAGCGGTAAAGACGTACGTGTGACCGGCATAAACCAGCACCCCCTTCTTCTTCTCAGCAACCCAGGCATGCCTGGAACCTGTCTTAGCTGCAAACTCGGCTAAGGTAACCGACTCCCTGCTCGCATAAGTCACGGTTGTAAACGTCTTACCCGCAAAGGTAACCGTGCCCGCCTCAAGAAAAAACAAGACGAGCAGGGAGAGCACAAACACGCGTCTCATACTCCCATCCTCCTTTGTTCGCGCTCCATGGCGCGGCGTTTAAGCGTGTCGCGCTTGTCAATGGTCTGCTTGCCCCGGCAGAGACCTATCAAAAGCTTGGCAATCCCGCGGTCCGAGAAGTAAAGCTTTAATGGAATCAATGTATATCCTCGGCGCTGGGTCTTGCCGTAGAGCTTCTTTAACTCATGGCTATGCAGCAAGAGCTTACGCTTGCGCCCAGGCTCGGGGACGTCGAACGTTGCCTTGCTGTAGGATGCGATGTGCATCCCTACGATGTAAGCCTCGCCGTTCTGAATCATGCAGTACGCCTCTGTGATCGAGGCCTGATGGTCTCTAAGTGACTTAACCTCCGAGCCTTGCAATACGATGCCTGCCTCAAGGGTATCTTCTATGAAATAGTCGTGCCGCGCCCGGCGGTTCTCTGCGATGACGTTCATGTAAAAGTGTAGCCTGAAAATGGGCTCCTGTCAACCCTTGCGGACTTTTGCGTTCCTCGATTTGGAAAATAAAGTGGTAAAATCGTGCCACGATTAAAGATAAACATGCTACAAACTCGTCAGGTTTACATTGCACTCGTCACGATTATGGGGTCCCCGCAAGAGCGCGAAGCGATCTTGTGGGGTAAAAAAAAAGCTGGTCAAAAGGTGGTCAAAAGCTCCCCAAAAGGTGGACAAAAGGTGGACAATTTCCGGGGTCCCCACAAAGATGCGAAGCAGATTTGTGGGGTAAAAAAACGGGGCATTTCGGGTGAAAACGGGGAAATTTTGGGCTATTTTGAGGGGTCTTCCTTAGTTTTTTTATTTCACAATTTATTAAATTATATAATTCGCAAACAAATTGATTAACGTTGAAGTCGCTATAAGACAAGGGGCTTAAGTCCATTGTCCGATCCCCTTTCCCCCTTAGTAAGGGGGACTGCTTTGCCCCCCTTCTGAAGGGGGGTGCCCGAAGGGCGGGGGGATTTAAGTTCGTAGGGGCCGACTTTCAAGTCGGCCCGTGCTAAAATCATTCTTTCTTCAGCCGGAAGTGGATTCGTGGGGTGGAAAGCAGTCCGGCACCATCACTTGGGGCGAGTGTTACGGGCCTGGCGTGTATTCCATCAGGATTGAGTGTGACGCGTCAGCTACCACTCACAAGGTGATCTTGATCCATTAACTCCCTCTCCCTTGGTGGAGGGTCTCAAACCGGATCAAGGGGGAGGGGATACTTTACAAAAACTAAGGTTTTGTATTTTTTGTGACCCTGTTTCTAACATGTCTGTTTATGTAGGATTAGACGAAATCTACCTCTACGCAACAAGACAAATCATAACAGGAGTTGAAGAACAAGAACCAACTCAAAGAACCCCGGAGCTAAGTGACATAATCTTAAATCCTTCAAACCTTTATCAAGAAAATTTCCCAGGGAGAGGAACATTAACAATTTACGAAGCGAGCACCGGTAGAAGGGTTCAAGCGCCAATACAGGTTTACGGCCACGTTGACGTTGACTTCTCCGGGTTTCCAGCAGGGGTCTATTTTGGTGTCTACAAACCGCAAGAGGGAAGGCACCAGGTCGGTAAGATCATCAAGGCGCAATAGATTGCAGAGGCGACGCAGGCGTCGCCCCTACCTGCTGAGCCAATCAAAGGTTGACTATCGTATTGTATCTCCCCCTTGACGGGGGAGAATTAAAGAGGGGGTGACTCCCCCTCCTTGGTGGAGGGGGTGGCGCAGACTCTTCAGTCTGCGCGTTTATTCTCTCCATCAGAACAGGCTGGAGAGCCTGTTCCACACACAAACACTGTAACCTCCTTGACAGAAAGCCTTAGATTCCTATACTTCCCCGTGGATAGGTTCCCCAAGGTAGCGCTGTGCCAGATCAACCCGACGGTTGGTGATTTAAGAAACAACGCGGCAAAAATGATCGAATGGATCAAAAATGCAACCGATCGAGGCGCGGAGCTTATAATATTCCCTGAACTTGCCCTTACCGGCTACCCGCCAAAAGACCTCTTATTAAAAACCCGGTTCCTTGAAGAGCAGCGTCAAAGGCTTACCGAGATTGCCAGGATAACAGGTGATACTCCGGTGATCGTGGGCTGCGTGGACTTTACTCCGCGCGAGGAGGTCCAGGGACAGAACCTATACGATTTCTCCGCACGGGTAAGCGCCCGCTGGCAGCTTTTCGATTCCGCCGCTGTGTTAAGGGATGGAAAAATCGAACGTTATATCCACAAAACCCACCTGTCCAACTACGACGCCCCCCGTAACACACCTACTGAGGAAAGTGCCCCGAATTCGGGTTCGATCATAGAACTGAAGGACGGAACCAAGGTTGGGGTTACCATCTGTGAGGATATATGGGTGGAAGAGGGACCATCTGCAGGGATGAAAGCCAAAGGTGCCGATCTTGTGGTAAACATCTCCGCATCCCCGTTCTACGCACGCAAGTTCCAGGCGAGGCTGGACTTACTGTCCACGAGAGCAAAGGAAGCCGGTCTGCCGCTTATCTACGTAAATATGATCGGCGGTCAGGACGATTTGATCTTCGACGGTCGTAGCGTGGTGGTGGATGCAGGTGGCAGGATTGTAGGATTGGCCAAGGGATTTAAGGAGGATTTGTTTATATACAATGGTGAGGATAAGGAAGTTAAACCTGAGATTGACGAGCTAGGAGAAATATGGCAAGCGCTTGTATTGGGCCTGCGCGACTACGTGCACAAGAACGGGTTTGAAAAGGTAATTCTCGGCATCTCAGGCGGGATAGATTCCGCTCTGGTGACCGCCCTTGCGGCGGATGCTCTTGGATCAGAGAACGTGCTGGGTCTCCTCATGCCTTCCCGCTATACATCAAAACAGAGTCTCAAGGATGCTTTACTACTATGCAATAACCTGGGCATCAAGACCGAACCCATATCCATAGACCCCCTGTTCGAGACCTATCTTGCCACCCTGAAGGACCACTTCGCGGGCCAGGAACCCGACAACACCGAGCAGAACATCCAGGCGCGCATAAGAGGGAATATTCTGATGGCATTTTCAAACAAGTTCGGTCATCTGGTGCTTGCCACCGGCAACAAGTCTGAGCTTGCCGTAGGCTACGCCACCCTTTACGGCGACATGGCAGGCGGGCTTGCACCCATCGGCGACGTACCCAAAACAACGGTTTACGAGCTTGCCCGGTGGTTCAACCAGCGTGAAGGAACCGATCAGATACCTTCGGGGATTTTGGGGCGCGCTCCATCTGCCGAGCTTGCGCCTAATCAAAAGGATGCCGACGACCTGCCGCCTTACGAGCTGCTGGATCAGGTGCTTGAGCTTTATATTGAGGAGAACCTGTCGTCGAAAGAGATCATCGAGCGCGGCTTTGACGAGGAGCTGGTGCGTAAGGTCATTCGCCGCGTAAATCGTGCCGAGTTCAAGCACCGCCAGGCAGCACTGGTTCTTAAGATCACACCACGGGCATTTGGCTTCGGCCGCCGCATGCCAATTACTAACCGATACGAAGGATAAACACCCTCCCCCTACCCCCTACCCTATGAGTGCACCAGGCACTCAAGGGGCACACTGTCCCGTCGAGGGAGGGGAATTATATTCTGCGATCTTTTTGCGTGAGCAAAAAGGAGCATTAAAAGGATGCCGATCACCAATCAGTATGAGGGATAATCACCCTCCCCCTACCCCCTCCCGTCAAGGGAGGGGTAATTGGGGCGAAGCCCCTGCAATCTTTTTACCGAGGGTGAAAAGGAGCATTGAGGCAAGCTGCAAAGGGCGCAGATAGATAATAAATAGTGCAGAGCTCAGTTAAGGCATATCTGAGGAGTCGTTTGTTAGAGGTTTGTAAAATTATCAGAATTCTCGAAGAATTCTTCGCAACGTTTCTTTGTCATACGTACGCTTCCGCTCCCAAATAAATAGAATTTGACAGAGGAAAGCATTCGGCTATAGCCAAGTTTGTCATATGAAGCTATTTGTCGAGGAACGCTAAGATCTATTACAGATTTACGGAAAGTCACGCTTGACCCTTCGTGAGGTGGCTTATCCTCTGGTACAAGCTTCATATCAAAGAACTTCCCTCTAGAAGGATCAATGATATATTCTGCGATCATGTTCGGGCCTCCGGCTGAGGGTATTTTAATGTTACAAGCTTTTCGATACAAGTCATCCGCTTCTTTACTTAAAATACCTCTGTTCTTGAAATACTCTTTTTCGATAGCCTCAAAAAACCAATCGGGGTCTGAAAAAAGGATTTGAGGCAAGGTCTTCCCTTTGTGTTTTCCGAAATTAACTATTAACCAATCCATGAAACCTTCCTCTGGTTTTTGGTTTATGAGTGGTCTAGACTCAGCCCAGTCAGTTAATTATCCGGGCCGACCTGAAAATCGGCCACTTAACCTACTTCAACACTTCCCAACTAATTCCTTCGGCAAAGAACTGACTTTTGCACACGCCTCCTGGGTCATATCTCGTCCGTAATTCTACTGCTTCAATCTTCATGGGTATTCCATCTGAACTAGCCTTTCCGAGCAACTCGAATAATTCTCTGCTTGATGACTTAGGAAAATAAACGTATATGAGTCGACTTCCTCTGTTAAAAAGTTCTACAGAATAGTAGGAGTCTTGAGCTTCCGAATATCCACAGTTGTAGTAACCGCTTAATTTTGCATATCCATATAATGTTAACCTCTTTTCCAAGTAGTCCCCAGGGACAGCTCTAAGCATAGCGAAACTAGGCATTTGGTTCTGCATAAGTTGCTCAATGCTTGATGCGTTCGGGCTGTACCCAAGATTCGCGAGTTTTTGTGTAAGTGAATCTACTTGTCTTTTCAAGGAGTCGTTTTCGGCGCTGAGTTTTTGAACCCCTCTCTGATTGCACCCAACCATCACGATAAAACCTACCCCAAGCACAAGCCACAGTTTCTTCATGGTTGCCTCCTCTTTGGCATCGTTTACTGATAGAAATATACGCTTATTTCCCTTCTTGTCAAGCCCTCTCAGACGCAACGCTGGCGCGAGTTTGCGGAGGCGATGCCCTCACCCCAACCCTCTGCCAGACGGTGGCACTTCGCCCTATCGAGGGGGAGGAGATTATCATTGCTCTGCAGCGCCTAAAAAAATAACCCCTCTCCTGGTGGGACAGCGTGCACCTTGAGTGCTTTATGCGCTCATAGGGTAGGGGATTAAGGGGAGGGGGAAGCTTGACCTTTCTTTAACCCGCCCTATACTTATCTTCACATGAAGAGACCCAGACTGGGTGAGTGGATCACCCTTGCATCAGGTGCCTTGATTATCGCCGGGCTGGTGGCGTTCGTGGTCTGGCAGTGGCCCCAGATTTCCCACCTTTTCTCAAACCCCACCGAGATCCGTTCTTACATTGCCTCGTTCGGCATCTGGGCGCCGGTGATCTTCGTCGCACTATACGTTTTCCAGATCGTGGTCGCTCCCATACCTGGTACGCTCATGAACTTCGCAGGCGGGCTCCTGTTCGGCTGGTGGGGCGGGATCGGGCTTTCGTGGATCGCATGCGTTGCGGGTGCGGCTATCTCCATTTTGGTGATGCGGGCATTCGGGCGCTCGCTCATGCGGATCTTTATATCGGATAAAAAGCTCGACCGCTTCGACGGATACATAAGGAGCCGAGGATGGGTTTACATCTTCCTGCTCTACATCGTACCCAACCCACTTGGCGACACGGTCAACTACATGGCCGCGCTATCCGACATCAAGCTTTGGAAGCTTCTTCTGATGGTTGCTGTGGGCCGGATACCCTCGCTCATCGTTGGTAGCTGGCTGGGCAAGCAGTCCATTCATTTTCAGACCGTCCACTGGATACTGCTGGGTGTAGGGTTCGTGGGTCTTTTGGTTGGAGTATACATCGTTCACAGGCCGCTGGAAAGGCTGGCGATGAGGATATCGGAGAGGCTGTTTCCGCCGAAAATCAACCCCAAGCGTTCGCCACGTGCCCGCGCGGGGATGCCGAAATAAATCCCAACCAACCTTTGTGGTGCAGGCTCTCCAGCCTGCGCAAAACAG